>NZ_JAAGMG010000039.1 GCF_010548525.1 Streptomyces sp. SID14478 | reverse complement strand
GCGGATCGACCTCGGCGACGGCGAGCGCGCCGCCCGGCCCGGCCACGGCGGCGGCCCGCTGCCCACCGAGGACGGGCCGCTGTACCGTGGGGGGCCCGTCGACCTCGCCGAGCTCCTCACCCAGTGGCACCGCTCGGGCGCCGTCGACGGCTTCCACCTCACGCCGCTCGACCCGCGCCGCGACCTGGAGCGCCTGGTCAACGGAACCGTGCCGCTGCTCCAGCACCGCGCCCTGTTCCGCACGTTCTACCCGGGCAGCACGCTCAGGGAGCACCTGGGGCTGGCCCGTCCCGTCCACCAGTTCGCAGCCCTCGCGGGGGACCCGTCATGACCTCAACGTCCCGTCCACGCAAGCAGATCCACCTCGCCGCCCACTTCCCGGGCGTCAACAACACCACCGTGTGGACCGACCCGCGCTCGAAGTCCCAGATCGACTTCGGCTCCTTCGAGCATCTCGCCCGCACCGCCGAACGCGGCCTGTTCGACTTCTTCTTCCTCGCGGAAGGGCTGCGGCTGCGCGAGCACAAGGGGCGCATCCACGACCTGGACGTCGTCGGGCGCCCCGAGTCCCTGACCGTCCTGAACGCGCTGGCCGCCGTCACCGACCGGCTCGGGCTCGCCGCCACGGTCAACGCCACCTTCAACGAGCCGTACGAGATCGCCCGCCGCTTCGCCTCCCTCGACCACCTCAGCGGGGGTCGCGCCGCCTGGAACGTGGTGACGTCGTCCGACGCGTTCACCGGCGAGAACTTCCGGCGCGGCGGCTACCTCGACCGCGCCGACCGGTACACGCGCGCCGCCGAATTCGTCGAAGTGGCCCGGGAGTTGTGGGACGCGGGAACCGAGCGTCCCTTCCGTCACGACGGGCAGCACTTCACCGTCGAGGGCGACTTCGGCGTGGCGCGCCCGCCCCAGGGCCACCCCGTCGTCATCCAGGCGGGGGACTCCGACGAGGGCCGCGAGTTCGCCGCGTCCGCCGCCGACGTCATCTTCACCCGCCACGGCACGCTGGAGGCCGGGCGGGTCTTCTACGCCGATGTGAAGGCGCGGCTCGCGCGGTACGGGCGGGAGCCCGACGACCTGAAGATCATGCCCGGCGTCACCTTCGTGCTCGGCGACACCGCCGCCGAGGCGCAGGAGAGGGCCGCCGAGATCCGCAGGCAGCAGGTGTCCCCGCAGAACGCGATCCTCGCCCTGGAGCAGATCTGGGGCGTCGACCTGTCCTCGTACGACCCGGACGGGCCGCTGCCCGACATCGACCCGGTCGCGGACTCCGGGCTGTCCCAGGGGCGTACGCATCGCGGCGACGTCTTCGAGGTCGCCGAGAGGTGGCGGGAGTTGTCCCGCGCCAAGGGCCTGTCCATCCGGCAGACGGTGATCGAGACGACCAGCCGCCAGTCGTTCATCGGGACACCCGCGTCCGTCGCCGCCGAGCTCGACGCCTTCGTCCAGGGCGACGCCGCCGACGGGTTCATCCTCGTACCGCACCTGACGCCCGGCGGTCTCGACGGGTTCGTCGACGAGGTCGTGCCGCTGCTGCAGGAACGCGGCGCGTTCCGCACGGAGTACGAGGGCGCCACCCTCCGCTCCCACCTGGGGCTGCGCACGCCCGCACCGCACCACGGAAGGATCCTCACCCATGACTGACGCCGCCGCCCGCCACAAGCAGTGGCACGAGGAGCGGATCGCCGCCGTCTCCGCGCCCTACGGGCCCCTTGCGCTCGTCGGCACGTACTGGCTCGACGATCATCCGGAAGGCCGACTTCCGGCCATCCCGGGGACGTGGCGCGTGGCCGGCGACGCGCTCGTGCACGCCGTCGACGGGGAGGAGACGCGGCTCGGCGCCGATGCCACCGTGACGCTGGGCGCGCGACGGCTCGTGGTCATCACGCGGGAGGGACTGTGGGCGGTACGGGACTTCGACCCGGCCGCGCCCTCACGCACGGGCTTTCGCGGCGTCGACCTCGCCCCCTACGACCCGCGCTGGTCCATCGAGGGCCGCTTCACCGCGTACGCGAGCACGCGCGAGGTCCGGGTCGGCACGGCCGACGGGGTCGAGCGGGGGCTCGGGCTCGCCGGTGAGCTGGCCTTCGTGCTCGACGGGCAGGAGCACGTGCTCAAGGTGGCGCGGCAGGCCGACGGGCGGCTGTGGGCGGTGTTCGCCGACGCCACCGCCGGACGCACAAGTTTCCGGTTCCGCTTCCTGTACCCCGAGGCGCCCGACGCCGAGGGCCGGACCACCGTGGACCTCAACCGCGCCGTCCTGCCCAACTGCGCCTTCGCCGACCACTTCATCTGCCCCTTCCCGCCTCCGGGCAACATCCTCTCCGTGGCGGTCGAGGCGGGCGAGCGGAACCTCACGGCGCCCGTGTCCGTCTGACGTAGAGCGCCGGCCCCGGCGGCGTGGACCCGCGTATGCCCGGTACGAGGGAGGCCGTCGGGGCATGCCGTCGTGCACGCGGAAAACCGGCGGAAGTCCGAAAGGCGCCCTTGTGCCGGGCAGTTGACAGACCGAATACTCCCGAGCAGCGCTTGTCAGGGTCACGGCGTGTCCGGAATCCGGATGCCCACCGCGGCTCTGGCTGCGCCTCACGGGCCCCGACCCCACGCGGGCCCCCGACTTCCCTCGGGAGGAACAGGCAGTGAGGATCAAGCGCACCACCCCCCGCAGCGGCGTGGCGAGACGGAACCGGCTGATCGCCGCGGGTACCGGCTTCCTCGCCGCGGCAGCGTTCGCCGCACCCTCCGCGCACGCCGCCGAGGCACCCCAGACCTTCAGCGCCGCCGAACTCACGCAGACCAGCGACGCGGTGCGCAGCGCCGACGTCGCCGGCACCGCGTGGACCGTCGACGCGAAGACCAAGCAGGTCGTCGTCACCGTCGACAGCACGGTGTCGCAGGCCGAGATCGCCAAGCTGAAGGCAGAGGCCGGCGACACCGCCGGCGCGCTCAAGGTGGAGCACACCAAGGGCACCTTCCGGAAGCTGATCTCCGGCGGCGACGCCATCTACGCGAGCAGTTGGCGCTGCTCGCTCGGCTTCAACGTCCAGAACAGCGCCGGGGCCTACTACTTCCTGACGGCCGGCCACTGCACCGACGGCGCCGGCACCTGGTGGTCCAACTCGTCGCACTCGACGACCCTGGGCACCACCTCCGGGTCCAGCTTCCCGGGCAACGACTACGGCATCGTGAAGTACACCAACAACTCGGTGGCCAAGTCCGGCACGGTCGGCAGCCAGGACATCACGCGTGCTGCCACGCCGTCCGTGGGGACCACGGTCACCCGGCGCGGCTCCACCACCGGCATCCACAGCGGCCGGGTCACCGCCCTGAACGCCACCGTCAACTACGGCGGCGGCGACATCGTCTCGGGCCTCATCCAGACCACGGTCTGTGCCGAGCCCGGCGACTCCGGCGGCCCGCTGTACGGCGGCACCACCGCCTACGGCCTCACCTCCGGCGGCAGCGGCAACTGCACGTCCGGCGGCACCACGTTCTTCCAGCCGGTCACCGAAGCGCTCAGCGCGTACGGGGTGCACGTCTTCTGACGGCCCCCGGGCAGGCCCCGCACGTACGATCCTGATCAGCAGCCAGCAGTGGGGGAGCCCCCGCCGGTCACGTCGACCGGCGGGGGCTCCCCCGTGCCGGGACGCGGACCGGTACGGACCCGTGTACCGAACGACGGGCGGGCGGCCTCTTCGCGGACCGGACTCTCCCTTTTGTGCCCCTACGGGGTTACGGTCGAACAAGACGCCTGTTGCGCCCACTTCGGACCCTGGGGGGCCGTGAGATGGTCGAGGAACTGGTGGCGGCGGGAGCGACCGTCGTCTGTGCCGGAGCGGTGTACGCGATGGCCGCGGCCCGGGTCGTCAGACAGTACGAGCGCGGGGTGGTCTTCCGTCTCGGGAAGCTCAGATCGTCCGTGCGCGGGCCCGGATTCACGATGGTCGTGCCGTTCGTGGACAAGCTCCGCAAGGTCAACATGCAGATCGTGACGATGCCCGTGCCCGCGCAGGACGGCATCACCAGGGACAACGTCACGGTGCGGGTGGACGCCGTCATCTACTTCAAGGTCGTGGACGCGGCCGAGGCCGTCGTGCAGGTCGAGGACTATCGGTTCGCCGTCTCGCAGATGGCACAGACCTCGCTGCGGTCGATCATCGGCAAGAGCGACCTGGACGACCTGCTGTCCAACCGCGAGAAGCTCAACCAAGGCCTGGAGCTGATGATCGACAGCCCGGCCATCGGGTGGGGCGTGCAGATCGACCGCGTCGAGATCAAGGACGTGTCGCTGCCCGAGACCATGAAGCGCTCGATGTCGCGGCAGGCCGAGGCGGAGCGCGAGCGGCGCGCCCGGATCATCAACGCCGACGCGGAGCTGCAGGCGTCGAAGAAGCTCGCCGAGGCGGCGGAACAGATGTCGGAGCAGCCCGCGGCACTCCAACTGAGGCTGCTGCAGACCGTGGTGGCGGTCGCCGCGGAGAAGAACTCGACGCTGGTGCTGCCGTTCCCGGTGGAGCTGCTGCGGTTCCTGGGGCGGGCGACGCCCGGGGACGCGGCGCACGCGGCGAAGGCCGTGACCCATCTCGCGGAGCAGGTGCCGGGTCTGACGCAGGGGCAGGGGCAGGGCCGGATCGCGGAGACCGCGCCGACCGCCGCACCCGTCGCGGAACCCGTCGTCGAATCCACGCCATCGAAAACAAGACAGGACTAGTCCTCACCCCCTGCTGTTCACCCTGTGCACGCAGTGTTTGCAATGGGGATCGACGTGCGGTGGGGCAGGGGGTCCCAGGAGCTGGAGGGTGCAGGGGAGTTGCCGCACACGCGTCCTGAAGTCGACCTTGTGTGCCCCCTGTGACCATCGGGATAGTGGGCGCGTCAGCCTCACGGAACCGGCTCACCCCCACATGGAGCCGGTTCCCAACCCCCCACAGGAGGCAGTGAGTTGAAACACCGACGCATACCCAAGCGGCGCGTCGCCGTGGCCGGAGCGGGAATCGCCGCCCTGGTCGCCGCGGGAGTCACCTTCCAGACTGCGAACGCCAGCACCGATGCGCCCGACCTGGTTCCGCAGACCCTCTCGGTCGCCAAGGCCGGAAACCTCGCCTCGACCCTGACGAAGGACCTCGGCGCGGACTCGGCGGGCAGCTACTACGACGCCAAGGCCCACCACCTCGTCGTCAACGTCCTGAACGAGGACGCCGCACGGACGGCCGAGGCCGCTGGCGCCAAGGCCAGAGTCGTGACGAACTCCCTCGCCGCACTGAAGAGCGCCCGCACGACGCTGAAGAGCGACGCCAGCATCCCCGGCACCTCCTGGGCCACCGACCCGGCCACGAACAAGGTCGTCGTCACCGCCGACCGCACGGTCGACGGCGCGGCCTTGAGCAAGCTCAGCAAGGTCGTCGACGGGCTCGGCGCCAAGGCCGAACTCAAGCGCAGTCAGGGCGAGTTCAAGCCCCTCGTCGCGGGCGGCGACGCCATCACGGGCAGCGGCGGCCGCTGCTCGCTCGGCTTCAACGTGGTCAAGGGCGGCCAGCCGTACTTCATCACGGCGGGTCACTGCACCGAGGCGATCTCCACCTGGTCGGACTCGAGCGGCCAGGAGATCGGCACGAACGAGCAGTCCAGCTTCCCGGACAACGACTTCGGTCTGGTCAAGTACACCGCGGACGTCCCGCACCCCAGCGAGGTCGACCTCTACAACGGCTCCGCGCAGGCGATCACCAAGGCCGGTGACGCGACCGTCGGCATGCAGGTCACGCGCTCCGGCTCCACGACCCAGGTCCACGACGGCACGGTGACCGGCCTGGACGCCACCGTGAACTACGGCAACGGCGACATCGTCAACGGCCTCATCCAGACCGACGTCTGCGCCGAGCCCGGCGACAGCGGCGGCTCCCTCTTCTCCGGTGACACGGCGATCGGCCTCACCTCCGGCGGCAGCGGTGACTGCTCCTCCGGCGGCGAGACGTTCTTCCAGCCGGTGACCGAGGCGCTCTCCACATTCGGCGCCGAAATCGGCTGATCCACGTCTGGGGGCACCCCGTATCCGCGGGGTGCCCTTTTTCGTGGAAATTCTTGTGAAAGTTTTCACAAGCCCGCAAGGGGCTTTGGTCCCTGGCGGTCCTTGCAGGTGGGAGTGGGTTTCGCGAGTCGCTGTGCGATCTTGAAGGGACCTTCTACCTCCCTGGTCAGGCCCTTTTCGGCGCCACGGAAGAGGCGTGGAGGTGTGGAATTGAACCATCAGCGAAAAGGGCCGTGAAAAAGGGAGCCTGCCGTGGAAACCGAGGGCAAGGTCGAGGAACTGGTCGCACGGGCGCAGGCGGCGCTCGAACAGTTCACGTCGTACGACCAGGAGCAGGTCGACCACATCGTCAAGAAGGCGTCGCTCGCGGCGCTCGCCCGCCACGGCGACCTGGCGAAGGCCGCCGTCGAGGAGACCGGGCGCGGCCTCTTCGAGGACAAGGCGGTCAAGAACCTCTTCGCGTGCGAGCACGTCGTGAACTCGCTGCGCGGCCTCAGGACGGCCGGTGTCATCTCCCGCGACGAGATCAACGGCATCACCGAGATCGCCGAACCGGTCGGCGTCGTCTGCGCGATGACCCCCGTCACCAACCCCACCTCCACGACGATCTTCAAGGCGCTGATCGCGCTGAAGACCCGTAACCCGATCGTCTTCGCCTTCCACCCCAGCGCCCAGCAGTGCTCCGCCGAGGCCGCCCGTGTCGTGCGCGACGCCGCGATCGAGGCCGGTGCCCCCGAGGGCTGCGTGCAGTGGATCGAGGAGCCGTCGATGGCGGCCACCGGGCTGCTCATGAACCACCCGGGCGTCTCCACCATCCTCGCCACCGGCGGCAACGCCATGGTCAAGGCCGCCTACTCGTGCGGCAAGCCGGCCCTCGGCGTCGGCGCCGGCAACGTCCCCGCCTACGTCGCGAAGGACGCCAAGCTGGGGCGCGCCCTCCACGACATCGTGCTCTCCAAGGCCTTCGACAACGGCATGATCTGCGCCTCCGAGCAGGCCGTGATCCTCGACCAGGAGATCTACGAGGACGGCGTCGCCGAGCTGAAGCGGCTGCACGCCCACGTCATGACGGCCGCCGAGAAGACCAAGCTGGAGGAGTTCGTCTTCGGGACGACCGCCTACGCCACCGACTGCTCGGGTGCCAAGCTGAACGCGGCGGTCGTCGGCAGGTCGCCGGTGTGGATCGCCGAGCAGGCCGGGTTCGAGGTCCCGCACGACACCTCGATCCTCGTCGCCGAATGCGCCGAGGTGGGGGAGGGGGAGCCGCTCACCCGCGAGAAGCTGTCCCCGATCCTGGCCGCGCTGAAGGCACGCGACACCGCGCACGGCCTCGAACTCGCCGCCCAGATGGTCGAGTTGGGCGGACTCGGGCACTCCGCCGCCATCCACACCGAGGACGAGGCGCTCGCCGAGGAGTTCGGCCGCCGGGTCAAGGCGATCCGCGTCATCGTCAACTCGCCCTCCACCTTCGGCGGCATCGGCGACGTCTACAACGCCTTCCTCCCGTCGCTGACCCTGGGCTGCGGCTCCTACGGCCACAACTCGGTCTCCGACAACGTCTCCGCGGTCAACCTCCTTAACATCAAGCGGATCGGGCGGCGCAACACCAACATGCAGTGGTACAAGATCCCGCCGAAGATCTACTTCGAGCGCAACGCCGTCAAGTACCTCGGCGAGATGGACGGCGTCAGCCGCGTCACGCTCGTCACCGACCGGACCATGGGGAGGATCGGCTTCGTCCAGAAGGTCACCGACATCCTCAACTCCCGCCCCGAGCCGGTCACCTTGCAGGTCATCGACAACGTGGAGCCGAACCCGGAGCTGGCCACCGTGCAGGCCGGTGCCGCCGCCATGCGCGACTTCGGCCCCGACACGATCGTCGCGCTCGGCGGCGGCTCGCCGATGGACGCCGCGAAGATCATGTGGCTGATGTACGAGCACCCCGAGATCGAGTTCGCGGACACGAAGGAGAAGTTCTTCGACATCCGCAAGAGGGCCTACACGTTCCCGCAGCTGGGCGCGAAGGCGAAGCTGGTCGCCGTTCCGACCACGTCGGGCACGGGCTCCGAGGTCACGCCGTTCGCGGTCATCTCCGACCCGGCAGCCGCCC
The DNA here is from genome assembly GCF_010548525.1 of Streptomyces sp. SID14478. GTDB lineage: Bacteria > Actinomycetota > Actinomycetes > Streptomycetales > Streptomycetaceae > Streptomyces. The sequence goes on along the minus strand of NZ_JAAGMG010000039.1, from coordinate 1,470 downwards.
AGAAGTACCCCCTCGCCGACTACGCGCTCACCCCGGACGTCGCGATCATCGACCCGATGCTGCCGATGAACCTGCCGCCGACCGTCACCGCCGACTCCGGCTTCGACGCGCTGACCCACGCCACCGAGGCGTACGTCTCCGTCTACGCGAACGACTTCACCGACGGCCAGTGCCTGCAGGCCATCAAGCTCATCTTCGAGAACCTGGAAGCGTGCGTGAAGGAGGGCGCGAAGAACCCCGAGGCGCGCGAGAAGATGCACAACGCGTCCACGATCGCGGGCATGGCCTTCGCCAACGCCTTCCTCGGGCTCGTCCACGCCATGGCGCACACCCTCGGCAACACCTTCCACGTCGCCCACGGCCGCACCAACGCGCTGCTCCTGCCGCACGTCATCCGGCACAACGGCACGGTGTCCCACAAGGCGACCCCGTGGCCGAAGGCCGAGACCTACCGGGCGCCCGAGCGGCTCCAGGAGATCGCGCGGATGCTGGGCCTGCCGGCCGCGACGCCGCAGGAGGGCGTGGAGTCGTACGCGAAGGCGGTCGAGGAACTGCGCGACCGCTGCGGCATCCCGGCCTCGTTCCGTGCGGAGGGCGTCGACGAGCGGGAGTTCGTCGAGGCGCTGCCGCAGCAGGCCATGAACGCCTACGCCGACCAGTGCGCGCCCGCCAACCCGCGGATGCCGATGATCGACGACATGAAGCAGCTGATGCGGCAGGCGTACTACGGGAACGCCACCGGGACGCCCGCCGCGTAACTACCGCTTCGGCCAGTACCAGAGCGGTTCGTCCAGCAGCCCCTCGCGCCCCGCCACCGTCGTCCGGCCCGACTCCTTGACCAGTTCGATGGAGTTGACGTCGGTGCGGTGGCGGGACGCGCCGCGTTCCAGGGCCTGCGCCAGCGGCCGGGCGTGGGTGACCACGACGACCTGGGAGGTGCGGGCGGCGGCGAGGATCAAGTGGGCCAGCGGGTCCAGGAGTTCGGGGTGCAGGCTGGTCTCGGGCTCGTTCAGGACGAGGAGTTCGGGCGGGCGCGGTGTGAGCAGCGCGGCCGTCCAGAGCAGATAGCGCAGGGTCCCGTCGGAGAGTTCGGCGGGGCCCAGCGGGCGCTTCAGGCCGCGCTGGGTGAGCTGGATCTCGAACCGGCCGCCGCTGTCGCAGACCCGGACCCGGCTGCCGGGGAACGCGTCCGTGACGGCCTCGTCGAGCGCCGCGTCGTCGCCGATCTCCAGGATGGTCTGCAGCGCGGCGGCCAGGTCGCCGCCGTCGGCCGACAGGACCGGGGTGCGGGTGCCGATGCGGGCCGCGCGGGCGGGCGCCCCGGCGTCGGTGCGGACGTGGTCGTAGAAGCGCCAGGAGCGGATCAGCTCGCGCAGCCGCAGCAGGTCCGGGGCGAGTCCGGGGTCGGCCAGCTCGCTCAGCATGCTGTCGTACGGGCGCAGGTCCTGGCTGCGGTGCCAGCCGCCGTCC
>NZ_JAAGMG010000007.1 GCF_010548525.1 Streptomyces sp. SID14478 | reverse complement strand
GCTCGCGCCGTCCGTGTCATCGGCCTGAGCGGTGCTCGCGCCGTCCGGCTCCGCCGTCGGTGCCTCGGCCGGCGCCTGCGTGTCCGGCCCGGCGTCGGGGCGCGCCCCGGACTCGTCCTGCGCGGCAGCGGACTCCGTACTCACAACGTGCTCCAGTCCTGATCGGGATAGCGGTGCACGGGCGCCGACACGTCGTCGAGCGCCTGGCAGATCTCGTCAGGAAGACTAAGGGCCTCCACTGACAACGCGGCGCCGAGCTGCTGCGCGTTGCGCGCGCCGACGATCGGCGCGGCCACGCCGGGCCGGTCCCTGACCCAGGCCAGCGCGACCTGGAGCGGCGTCACGGCGAGTCCGTCGGCGGCTATGGCGACCGCGTCCACGATGTGCCCGGCCGCCTCGTCCAGATACGGCGCGACGAACGGCGCCATGTGGTCGGAGCCGCCGCGCGAGTCGGCGGGCGTGCCCGCGCGGTACTTGCCGGTGAGCACGCCACGGCCCAGCGGCGAGGACGGCAGCAGCCCGATGCCCAGGTCGAGCGCGGCGGGCAGCACCTCGCGCTCGACGCCGCGCTGCAGCAGCGAGTACTCCATCTGCGTACTGGCGAGGCGGGTGCGCACCCCGGGCGCCGCGAGCTGCCAGGTGCCGGCCTTGGCCAGCTGCCACCCGGAGAAGTTCGAGACCCCGGCGTAGCGGGCGCGGCCGCTGCTGACGGCGATGTCGAGGGCCTGGAGCGTCTCGTCGAGCGGGGTCCCCGGGTCGTACGCGTGGACCTGCCACAGGTCGACGTAGTCCGTGCCGAGCCGGGCCAGCGAGGCGTCGAGCGCGGAGAGCAGGTGGCCGCGGGAGCCGTCGAAGCGCCGGTCCGGGTCGGGCACGCTGCCCGCCTTCGTGGAGATGACCAGGTCCCGGCGCGGCACGAGTCCCTCGACGAGCCGTCCCAGCAGGTACTCCGACTCCCCGTCCCCGTACACGTCGGCCGTGTCCACGAGGGAACCGCCCGCCTCCCAGAAGGCCTTCAACAGGTCGGCGGCGTCGTGCTCGTCGGTGTCCCTGCCCCACGTGAGGGTGCCGAGACCGATCCGGGACACGCGAAGGCCGGTACGGCCGAGATGCCTCTGCTCCATGGGCGCTGAGATTACTGGCCGAAGGTCAGGATCGGGCCCCCTGTGGATAACTCTCGTCCGGCCGGTCGCGCTAGGGTGCCCGGCAAGGCACGTTACCGATGGGTAAAACAGCGGCTCCGCACGGCGTTAAGGGGATGTGGTCAATGAAGCTCGGCATCAATCTCGGGTACTGGGGCGCGGGCATGGACGCGGACAACCTGGCCGTCGCCAAGGAGGCCGACAAGCTCGGCTACTCGGTGTGCTGGGCCGCCGAGGCGTACGGGTCCGACGCCGCGACCGTCCTCGCCTACGTCGCGGCCCGTACCGAGCGGATCGACGTCGGCTCGGCCATCTTCCAGATCCCGGCCCGCCAGCCCACGATGACCGCGATGACCGCGTCCACCCTCGACTCGCTCTCCGGCGGCCGCTTCCGCCTCGGCCTCGGCGTCTCCGGGCCGCAGGTCTCCGAGGGCTGGTACGGCGTCAAGTTCGACAAGCCGCTGGCGCGCACGCGCGAGTACGTCGAGATCGTGCGCAAGGCGATGAGCCGCGAGCGGGTCTCCTACGAAGGCGCGCACTGGACGCTGCCGCTGCCGGACGGCCCGGGCAAGCCGCTCAAGCTGACCCTGCACCCGCAGCGCGAGCACATCCCGCTCTACATCGCCGCGATCGGCCCGAAGAACCTGGAGCAGACCGGTGAGATCGCCGACGGCGCCCTGCTGATCTTCCCGGCGGCCGAGCACCTGGAGGAGACCACCATCGCGCCCCTGCGCGCGGGCCGTGAGAAGGCCGGCAAGACGATGGAGGGCTTCGACGTCTGCCCGACGCTGCCGCTCGCGCTCGGCGCCGACAAGGACGTCAGCGCGCTCGCCGACTTCTTCCGCCCGTACACGGCCCTCTACGTGGGCGGCATGGGCAGCCCGAAGCAGAACTTCTACAACCGCCTGGCGCAGCGCATGGGGTACGAGAAGGAGGCCGTCGAGATCCAGCAGAAGTACCTCGGCGGCGACAAGGACGGCGCCGCGGCCGCGATCCCGCACCAGCTCATCGACTCCACGACGCTGCTCGGCTCGGTGGAGCGGATCGCCGACCGGATGCAGGCGTACGCCGCCGCCGGTGTCACGACGCTGACGATCAATCCGGCCGGCTTCACGCTCGACGAGCGGGTGGCGGCGCTGCGCGCGGGCACGCAGGCCCTGGAGCGTGCCGGGCTCGCGTAGCCCGTAGCCCGTAGCCCGTAGCGGGGCCGGGGGAGCCGAGGAGGAGGTTCAGCGGCCGTGGTGGGGGCTCGGGGGGTCTTCCCCGCCACGGCCGTCACGGAGAACAACGCGCCATCGGGTGCGCGGTTACGCCTTCGTACCGGCCGCGGCTCCTCCGTTCGGCCGAGTTGCCCGCCATCCGTGTTGCCCGTCCGCGCACACCGCATTTGACTCGTTCTTTGCGGAGCACCGGACCCCGCGCGCACGCATGGAGGTACCACGATGCTGTCGGCCAAGAGTTTGTTCCAGGAGATCCTCGACAACGACGAGTCGTTCCGGCTGTTCTGCTCCATCGCGGCCAGCGGGGAGTCCCAGGGCGGCTGGGAGAACGCGCGGATCGCGGCCCTCGTCCCCGAGAGCGAGCGCGCCCTCGCCCCCAAGGTGGCGCGGCACGGCGCCGACGAGGACAAGCACGGACGCATCTTCACCGCCCTGATGAAGAAGCGGGGTCTGCGGCCGGTGCCCGTCCCGCACGAGACCGACTACACGATGCTTCTTGAGAAGCACGGCATCGGGCTCGCCCACGAGCAGCTCAAGCGCGACGAACCGCTCTCCGTGCAGGACGTCGTCACGTACCTGGCGCACAGCCGGGTCACCGAACAGCGCGCCTCCGAGCAGATGGAACTGCTGCGCAAGTACTTCGCCGACCACCCGGACCTCGGCCGCGCGGTCAAGATGATCTCCCACGACGAGGACAACCACCTCGCCTACTGCCACGAGGAACTGCTCCGCTTCGCGTACGCGGGCCACGGCCGCACCATCCAGCGCATCCTGCGCGAGTGCGCCCTCGCCGAGATCGCCGTCTACAGGGACGTCAGCCTGGCCGTCATGGACCACATGGGCCGCATCCTGCAGTGGCCGAAGGCCAAGTCGGCCGTGCTCGCGGCCGGCATCCACGCCATGTACGCGTACGAACGCGCGGGCGGCTGGCGGCGGATGGTGTCCCTCACGATGCCGCAGCGCCGCAACGCGCTCGGCGGCCCGGCGACCACGTCGGTGGAGTTCGCCTGACCCGCGCGCGGGGGACGAACGCCGTCACAGCCATCCGCGGCGCTTGAACATCCGGTACAGGCCGACCTCCAGGGCGACCATCAGCAGCACCACCGCGGGATACGACCACACCCAGTGCAGTTCGGGCATGTGGTCGAAGTTCATGCCGTAGACGCCCGCGATCATCGTGGGCACCGCGGCCATGGCCGCCCAGGCCGAGATCTTCCGCATGTCGTCGTTCTGGCGCACGCTCATCTGGGCCAGGTGAGCGGACAGCATGTCCGACACCAGCCGGTCCAGGCCGTCCACCGACTCGTTGACCCGGGTCAGGTGGTCGTTCACGTCGCGGAAGAACGGCTTGGCGTCGTCGTCGACGAACGGCACGCGCGCCAGACCCCAGGGGCCCACCCCGGAGAGCCGGGCCAGCGGCAGCGCCAACGGCCCGGTGGCCCGCCGGAATTCGAGGATCTGCCGCTTGAAGGTGTAGATCCGCGACGCCGTGTCCCGCGACCCTCCGCGGTCCGGGGAGAAGACCTCGGTCTCCAGCTCCTCCAGGTCCGTCTGCAACTCGTTCGCGACTTCCAGGTAGTGGTCGACGGCGGCGTCCGTGACTGAGTAGAGCACCGCGGTGGGCCCGTGCCGCAGGAACTCCGGATCGTCCTCCAGGCGCTTGCGTACGGCCTTCAGGGGCGCGCCCTCGCCGTGCCGCACCGTCACCACGAACGAGTCGCCCAGGAACAGCATCAGCTCGCCCGTGGACACCCGGTCGCTCTGCGGCTCGTACTCGACCGGCTTGAGCACGACGAAGAGCGAGTCGTCGTAGACCTCCAGCTTCGGCCGCTGGTGCGCCTTCAAGGCGTCCTCGACGGCCAGCGGATGCAGCCCGAACTCCTGGCTGACCAGAGCGAATTCCTCCGCCGTCGCCTCGTGCAGACCGATCCACACGAAGGCGTCGCCGGCCGCCCGGGCCCGGTCGAGGGCGTCCGAGAAGTCCGCGGGCCCCTCGGTGCGGCGCCCGTCCTGGTAGATGGCGCAGTCGACGATCATGACTGGCATTCTTCCCAGGGGGCGCACGGGGCGCACTTCCGCATCGGCTTAGGCTGGCCCGTATGCCCACGCTGATCCTCGTCCGCCACGGACGTTCCACCGCCAACACCGCGGGTCTGCTCGCCGGGTGGACCCCCGGCGTGGCCCTCGACGAACGCGGCGCCACGCAGGCCGCGGGCCTGCCGGGGCGCCTGGCGGACCTGCCCCTCGCCCAGGTCGTCACGAGCCCGCTGCAACGCTGCCGGGAGACGCTCGCCCCCCTGCTCGCCGCGCGGCCCGACGTCCCCGTGAGCACCGACGACCGGATCGGCGAGTGCGACTACGGCGACTGGTCGGGCCGCAAGCTGGCCGAACTGTCCGACGAACCGCTCATGCAGGTCGTGCAGCAGCATCCGACCGCGGCCGCCTTCCCCGGCGGTGAGTCGATGCGGCAGATGCAGCACCGGTCCGCGGAGGCGGTACGCGAATGGAACGCGCGCGTGGAGCAGGAGCACGGCGCCGACGCCGTCTACCTGATGTGCTCCCACGGCGACATCATCAAGTCCCTTGTGGCGGACGCCCTCGGGCTGCATCTGGACCTCTTTCAGCGCATCTCTGTGGAGCCGTGTTCCATCACGGCGATCCGTTACACGCGACTGCGCCCATTTCTCGTACGCCTCGGGGACACCGGGGATTTCGCGTCGCTGGCGCCGCGCGAGGAGTCGCAGGAGCCGGACGCACCCGTCGGAGGCGGCGCGGGCGCAGCGTGATCGTCGGCCGCAGTAGGGTGAAGCAGCCGTAAGCACGGTCGGTTCAGGTCGCCAGCGGCCCGGACCGCAGCCAGTCGATCCCCAGATCCCCATGGAGACAGGACGTGTCCCGTCAGGTGTTCCTCTACGACCCGCCGGAGCGGTTCGTGGCCGGTACGGTCGGGCTCCCCGGGCGCCGCACCTTCTTCCTGCAGGCCTCGGCAGGAGCCCGTGTCACCAGCGTGGCGCTGGAGAAGACCCAGGTGGCCGCGCTCGCCGAGCGCATGGACGAGCTGCTCGACGAGGTCGTGCGGCGCAGCGGCGGCAACGCCCCGGTGCCCGCCGTGACGCCCACCGAGGTCAGCGACACGGCGCCGCTGGAGGCCCCGGTCGACGAGGAGTTCCGCGTCGGCACCATGGCGCTCGCCTGGGACGGCGACGAACAGCGCATGATCGTCGAGGCGCAGGCCCTCGTGGAGCTGGACGCCGAGTCCGACGAGGACCTCGCGGAAGCCGAGGAAAGGCTTCTGCAGGACGAGGAGAACGGCCCGCCGATGCTCCGGGTCCGCCTCACCGGGGCGCAGGCCCGTGCCTTCGCCAAGCGGGCCCTGGACGTCGTGAACGCGGGCCGCCCGCCGTGCCCGCTGTGCAGCCTGCCGCTCGACCCGGAGGGACACGTATGTCCGCGCCAGAACGGGTACCGGCGCGGCGCGTGAGCGGCCCGGACCTCGCGCTCCTCACCGAGGGGGAGCTGCACGTACAGGGACAGATCCGCGACGCCTCGAACGCCGTCCTGCTGTGCACCGTCACGCACGAGGACCGCGAGGCGGCCTGCGTCTACAAGCCCGTGCGCGGCGAGCGCCCGCTGTGGGACTTCCCCGACGGGACCCTCGCCCAGCGCGAGGTCGCCGCGTACGAGGTCTCCGAGGCGCTCGGCTGGGGCCTCGTGCCGCCGACCGTGCTGCGCGAGGGACCGTACGGCGAGGGCATGTGCCAGCTGTGGATCGACACCCCCGAGGAGCCCGGCGACAGCGGCAGGCTCCTCGCGCTCGTCGAGGGCGAGGAGCCCGGGGAGGGCTGGAAGGCCATCGGGTTCGCCGAGGTCGAGGAGGGGCGCTCCGCGCTGCTCGTGCACGCCGACGACCCGCGGCTGCGCCGGCTCGCCGTGCTCGACGCGGTGATCAACAACGGCGACCGCAAGGGCGGTCACCTGCTCGTAGACGCCGAGGGGCACCTGTACGGCATCGACCACGGGGTCACCTTCAACGCCGAGGACAAGCTGCGCACGCTGCTGTGGGGCTGGGCCGGGGAGCCGCTGACCGCGGAGGCCGTCGCGGCCCTGGAGGCGCTGCGGGCGGGCCTCGGGGCCGGGGAGCCGCTGGCCGCCCGGCTCGGCGGGCTGATCACCGCCGCGGAGCTGGACGCCGTACGGGAACGGGTGGCGGCCCTGCTGAAGACCGGCCGGCACCGCGAGCCGAGCGGGGAGTGGCCCGCGATCCCCTGGCCACCCATCTGACCTGTGCTTTTGCTCGGCCGAGCGGCGATCGTCCGTGGGCGGCGCTACGTTCGAAGGCATGACCAAGCTGATCGTCGAGGACCGCATCGACCGCCCGGTCTCCGAGGTGTTCCAGGCGATCGTCACGCCCGAGGGCCTGTCGAGCTTCTTCACCGCCGAGGCATCCGCGGCCATGGCGCCGGGGAAGACGGTGACCTGGCGCTTCGGGCACGTGGACGCGACGTTCGAGGTGGAGATCGGCGAGATCGAGACGGATCGGCTGATCTCCTGGACCTGGCACGGCCGCCGGGTCGCGATCGGGCTCGCCGACGTCGAAGGGGCCACGCGGCTCACGATCACCGAGCAGCCGATGGCCGCCGGGACCGAGGGCGCCGCCGAGGCGGTGGGGCAGACGCAGGGCTGGACGTACTTCGTGTGCGCCCTGCGCGCCTACCTGCTGCACGGGATGCGTCACTTCGGGCTCTCGGACGCGATCCGCGCCACGGTCGTGGCGTAGCGGGCGGGGTCATGGGCGCGCAAGAGGGCCTCGTCGGCCATCGGACCAGGTCCGGTTCGTATGCGGAAGCACCGTCCGGTTAGGCTCAATGCATGCATGCCTGGCCCGCTTCTGAGGTCCCCGCCCTGCCTGGCAAGGGCCGCGACCTTCGAATCCACGACACCGCGACCGACGGGCTCGTCACCCTTGCCCCCGGTCCCGTCGCCCGTATCTACGTCTGCGGCATCACGCCGTACGACGCCACCCACATGGGTCACGCGGCGACCTACAACGCGTTCGACCTCGTGCAGCGCGTGTGGCTCGACACCAAGCGGCAGGTTCACTACGTCCAGAACGTGACGGACGTCGATGACCCTCTGCTGGAGCGGGCCGTGCGCGACGGCATCGACTGGGAGGGCCTCGCCGAGCGGGAGACCGCCCTGTTCCGGGAGGACATGACCGCCCTGCGGATGCTGCCGCCGCAGCACTACGTCGGCGCGGTCGAGGCGATACCCGGCATCGTGCCGCTCGTCGAGCGGCTGCGTGACTCCGGCGCCGCCTACGAGCTCGAGGGCGACACCTACTTCTCCGTCGAGGCCGATCCGCACTTCGGGTCGGTGTCGAACCTGGACGCCGCCGCGATGCGGCTGCTGTCCGCCGAGCGCGGCGGCGACCCGGACCGTCCGGGCAAGAAGAACCCGCTCGACCCGATGCTGTGGATGGCCGCCAGGGACGGCGAGCCCAGCTGGGACGGCGGCTCGCTCGGCCGCGGGCGCCCCGGCTGGCACATCGAGTGCGTCGCCATCGCCCTCGACCACCTCGGCATGGGCTTCGACGTCCAGGGCGGGGGATCCGACCTGGCCTTCCCGCACCACGAGATGGGCGCCTCCCACGCCCAGGCGCTGACCGGCGAGTTCCCGATGGCCAAGGCGTACGTGCACGCCGGAATGGTCGCGCTCGACGGCGAGAAGATGTCCAAGTCCAAGGGCAACCTCGTCTTCGTGTCCCAGTTGCGGCGCGACGGGGTCGACCCGGCTGCCATCCGCCTGGCCCTCCTCGCCCACCACTACCGGGCCGACTGGGAGTGGACCGACCAGGTCCTCGCGGACGCGGTGGCCCGCCTGGACCGGTGGCGGGCCGCGGTGTCACGGCCCGACGGCCCCCCGGCCGAGGCGCTGGTCGAGGAGATCCGCGCGGCGCTCGCCGACGACCTGGACGCGCCTGCCGCGCTGGCCGCGGTGGATCGTTGGGCCGCTCGTCAGTCCGCCGAGGGCGGTACGGACGACGGGGCGCCCGGTGTGGTGTCCCGGGCCGTCGACGCGCTGCTCGGGGTCGCGCTCTAGCTGGATCTGCGAACAGCCCCTCCGGTGCGAGGAGTTGAGGACACGGGGCGCTGCCCCTGATCCCGCTCCTCGCTCACCGGAGGGGCTGTCTTGTGCTCTAGCGCAGTGCTCGTTTGTGCGCTAAACCATGGCCATGCAATCAGCATCGAGCACGCCCAGGCGTCCCGGACGCCTCAGATCCCTGGTCGCCGTCGCCCTGCTCGGCCTCGCCGCCGCCTTCGCCGGGCCGGGCCAGAGCGCCCGCGCCGCCGACGGACCCGGCACCGTCGGCGAGGTCACCGGCTTCCACCACGACGGCGCCCGTTACACGCTCGACGCCGGGACCGCCGAGGCCCGCGTCAGCTTCGTGTCCAGCGAGAGTTTCCGGATCGAACTGGCCCCGGACGGGGAATTCACCGACCCGACGGGCGACGACATCGTCCTGCCGCAGGGCCGGCCGCCCGCCACCCACTGGCGGGACAAGGGCGACCGGTACGAACTGAGCAGCAGCAAGGTCACGCTGCGCGCCTACAAGTCCCCGCTGCGGTTCGCCCTGTTCAGGAACGACGGCACCCAGCTGTGGGCCGAGACGAAGCCGATCAGCTGGACCGCCGACTCCACCACCCAGACCCTCGGCCGCGGCGCCGACGAGCAGTACTACGGCGTCGGCATGCAGAACGGGCGCGGCAACACCAGCCTGCGCGGGCAGACCGTCGAGGCCGAGGTCGACTACAACTGGGACGACGGCGGCCACCCCAACTCCGTGCCCTTCTACCTCTCCTCGGCCGGCTACGGCGTCTTCCGCAACACCTACGCCCCCAACACGTACACCTTCGGCGAACCCGTCACCGCCGCCGCCAAGGAGCGCCGTTTCGACGCGTACTACTTCGCGGGCAGCGGCTCCGACAGCGCCAAGGACGTCATCGGGCAGTACACGGAACTGACCGGCAAGCCGTTCCTGCCGCCGGTCTACGGGCTGGAGGTCGGCGATGCGGACTGCTACCTGCACAACGCCAACCGTGGCGAGCGGCACACCCTCGACGCCCTGAAGATCTCCGACCAGTACGTCGCGAACGACATGCCGCTGGGCTGGATGCTGGTCAACGACGGCTACGGGTGCGGGTACGAGAACCTCGCCGAGACGGCGAAGGGGCTGCAGGCCAACGACACGCAGCTCGGCCTGTGGACCGAGGACGGCATCGACAAGATCGCCGACCAGGTGAAGGCCGGACAGCGCGTCGCCAAGCTCGACGTCGCCTGGGTCGGCGACGGCTACAAGTTCGCGCTCGACGGCTGCAAGGCGGCCTACAAGGGCATCGAGGACAACTCCGACGCCCGGGGCTTCACCTGGGCGCCCGAGAGCTGGTCGGGCGCCCAGCGGTGCGGCGTCCAGTGGTCCGGCGACCAGTCGGGCTCCTGGGACTACATCCGCTGGCAGATCCCGACGTACGCCGGCGCGACCATGTCGGGACTGGCCTACACGACGGGTGACGTGGACGGGATCTTCGGCGGCAGCCCCCAGACGTACGCCCGCGATCTGCAGTGGAAGTCGCTGCTGCCGGTGACCATGACGATGGACGGGTGGGCGGCGAGCGACAAGCAGCCGTTCCGGCAGGGCGAGCCGTACACGTCCGTCAACCGGAAGTACCTGAAGCTGCACGAGTCGCTGCTGCCGTACCTGTACTCGTACGCGCACGAGGCGACGCAGACCGGGGTCGGGGCCGTGCGGCCGCTGGCCCTGGAGTACCCGGACGACCCGAAGGCGGCGACCGACGCCGCCAAGTACGAGTTCCTGACCGGGGAGGACTTCCTCGTCGCGCCGGTCTACCAGGACTCCGCCGTGCGGGACGGGATCTATCTGCCCAAGGGGACGTGGACCGACTACTGGACGGGACGCGTGTACCAGGGGCCGACCACGATCGACGGGTACAGCGCGCCGCTCGACACGCTGCCCCTGTTCGTGAAGGGCGGGGCCGCCGTGCCGATGTGGCCCGGCATCCGCTCGTACACCGACCGGGACGCGGACTCTCCGCTCGCCTGGGACGTCTATCCGCAGGGCACGTCCTCCTTCCGCCTGTACGAGGACGACGGCGTGACCCGGGCGCACCGCGACGGCGCCTTCGCCACGCAGCGGGCCGACGTCACCGCACCGAGGACGGGCGCGGGCGACGTACGCGTCCGGATCGGCGCGAGCGAGGGGGAGTTCAAGGGGAAGCAGACCGCGCGCCCCTATGCCTTCACCCTGCACACCGGCGACGCGCCGAGCCAAGTGCGGCTGGGCGGAAAGAAGTTGGCGCGGGCGGCATCCAAGAGCGCGTACGAGAAGGCGTCCAGCGGCTGGTTCTACGACCAGGACGACCGGGGCGGCGTCGTGCTCGTGAAGACCGGGAAGCTGTCGACCCGGCACGCCTTCACGCTCGATCTGCGCGACACCGCGGCCGTGGGCGGGGCCGTGCCCGGCTCCGCTGTCGCGGTGAGCGCGCCCTCGGCGCAGGAAGTGGGCGCAGGTGTCGCCGGGAAGGTCGCCGTGGACGTCACCGCGGGCACGAAGGACGCCACCGACGTCGCCGTGTCGCTCGGCGTGCCCGGCGGCTGGGCGGCGGACGACGCGGTCACCGTCGACCGGATACCGGCCGGTACCACGCGGCGTGTCGAGGTGGCCGTCACCCCCGCGGCCGACGCCACTGCGGGGGAGCAGACGCTCACCGCGACGGCCCGGTACCGCGCGGCCGGTCAACAGCGCAGCATGCAGGGCCGGTTCGGGGTCTCCGTGATGCCGAAGCCGCCCACCGGCGACGCCTGGGCGAGCGACCTGGAGTGGCTGTCGTCGGCCAACGGGTACGGGCCCGCCGAACGCGACCGCAGCAACGGCGAGTCCGGGGCCGCGGACGGACACCCGCTCACCGTCGACGGGAAGACGTACGAGAAGGGCATCGGCGTGCACGCCGACTCCGACATCGAGGTCTATCTCGGCGGGCAGTGCACGAAGCTGACCGGCGACGTCGGGATCGACGACGAGATCGACGGGTACGGGGAGGTCGCGTTCTCCGTCGAGGCCGACGGCAAGGTGCTGTGGACCTCGCCGAAGGTGACCGGCGCCTCGGCGGCCGTGCCGGTCGACGTGGACGTCTCGGGAGCGCGGCACGTACGTCTCAAGGTGACGGACACGAACGGCTCGAAGACCGGCGATCACGGGGACTGGGCCGCGGCCAGGTTCTCCTGCGCAGCGGCGGGTTGACAGGAGGCGGTGCCGGGCGGGGGTGCTCTCCCGCGCCCGGCACCGCCGGTCCTGTCAGGGCGTCAGCGGGTGGTGATCGCGATGCCGATCAGGAGACCCGGGTTGCTCGTGTCGTAGTACCCGAAGACCGTCTGGCCGTACGCGAACGCCTCCTGCACCAGGGAGTGGGTCACGTCCCTGGGGTCGATCAGGACGCGCCACGAGCCGTCCACGTACAGGTACAGGATCTCGGCCTGGCCCGGGAACGGCTGGACAAGGTCGAAGAAGTTCACCGCGACGCCGGTGACGATGTTCTGTGTCGAGATCTGCGGGACCTCGGCCTGCGGCACCCGGTGCTGCTGGCTCTGCTGTTGTCCCTGCTGGCCTTGCTGTTGGGGGCCCATCTGCTGCAGCAGGTTCTGGAACGGCTGCTGCTGGCCCATCTGCTGGAGCTGCTGCTGCAGATGCGGCGGGATGTGCTGCTGCCCCTGCTGCTGGCCCGGCTGCCCCTGCTGCTGACCGAACGGGCTCTGCTGCCCGAACTGCCCCTGCGGGGAAGGGTTCTGCTGCCCGGACTGCTGCTGGTGCTGCTGCTGGAGCTGGGGAGGGACGGTGCTCGGGCCCTGCTGGCCCGACTGTCCCTGCTGCTGGCCCATCTGCCCCTGCTGCGGCCCGAACTGCTGCTGACCGTAGGGCTGTTGTTGCTGCTGCTGACCGAGCTGTCCGATCTGCGGGGTCGTACTCATGCGGGTACCCCTTCTCGTAAACCGGTTGGATGGAGCGTCAGCCCGTGACCACCAGGCCGACGACCTCGTCGTCCGAGAACCAGACACGTACGTCGGGCCGTCCGCCCGTGAAGGCGGTGTGCACCGCCTGGCGGATCTCGGGGGACGGGTTGGTCAGATTGCGCCAGGCGCCCGCCACGAACAGCCGGAGCCTTGGCGGGAGTTCGGGCGGGTACGGCAGGAGCTCGTCCCAGTACCGCTCCGCCTGCCCGGAACCGACCGTCGACGGCAGCACGTTCGTGACCGCCGACTTCAGGTCGGGCCGGTTGCCGATCCGCTGCGAGGCGGGCCGGCCGGGGGCGTCCTGCTGCGGTGAGCCGGTCGCCCTGAGCACCTCGCGGGCCCGCCGCGAGGTCATCGGGCGCTGACCGCCCGCCTTGAGCATGCCCTGGAGGGCGGCCAGCGCGCCGACGACCACCGGGGAGGCGGACGAGGTGCCGGAGAAGGTGTCCGTGTACCAGGCGATCTCCTCGGTACCGCCCTGCAGGTCGCCGGGGCCGTCCCAGGAGCCGCCCGTCGTGGTGACCTCGCGGCCCCAGCCCTGGGCGTCCACGCGGGCGCCGTAGTTCGAGAACGCGAGGCGCGAGCGGTCCGGGCCGTGGTCGCGGCCGTGCGTGCCCGGAGGCGGTGCGCCCGCGCCCACGAGGACGGCGCCGGACGCCCGGTTCGACGGGTTGAACGGGTTGTGCCACCACGCCGGGAACTCGTCCGGGCGGCGCTCGTACACCGCGTCGTCGAGCGACTCGGCGCCGTTGCCCGCGGCGCCCACGACCACGATGCCCTTCTCCGTCGCGTACTTGATGGCCGCGAAGTCGTCCGGCCACCACTCCAGCGCGATGTAGCCGCGCTGGTCCTCGCGCGGCGCGAAGTCGAACCGCGGCCCCGGGCGGTGCAGTTCGAGCAGGACGATGTCGCCGGGGCCCAGCCGCTCGGCGGCCGCGTGGATCGCCGCTGCCGTGCCGACGCCCTGGAAGGACGCCGCCGCCGTCACCGCCTCCGGGGCGATGCCCGTGATGCCGCGGGTGTCGCGGTCGCCGCCGATCACACCGAGCACCGCCGTGCCGTGATTGCGCCAGGCCACGTCCGGGATCGGCGTGCCGACCACGATGCCGGCCAGCTTCGCCGACAGGTCCTCGTGCCCCAGCTGCCAGGCGCCCTCGACGTCGATGACGGTGACGCCCTCGCCGCTGCCGCCGAGCCGCTGCCACGCCCAGTGCGCGTCCACGCCCTCGGGCGCCGGCCCCAGGTAGCGCTGGCGACCGGTGAAGTCGGGGGTCGCGGCGGTCTTCTCCTTCATGCGCCGCGCCTCGTCGAACTCCTCCGGCAGCGAGGCCGGCACGGCGCCCGGCTTCACGTACGCCGTCACGATCTCGGGCAGTGCGGCGATCCGGGACCGCAGCTCCTCGGCGCGGTCGGCGGCGCCGCGGATCCGGTAGAACAGGGCGAGGTCGGGGAAGTCCGCGCCGGCGGCCGAGGCCTCCGACACGCTCCGCAGTCGCTCCTCGCTGCCGAACAGCGGTTCCAGGGTGAGCTGTTCGTCGCCCAGGAACATGTTCAGGGCCGATACGTCGGCGCCCGCCGCCGAGCGCACTCCGTCGCTCTGGGCGCGCAGTCGGGCCTCCGGGCGCGCCAGGACGATCAGTTCCTCCTCCGCGCCGCGATAGGAGAATCCGGACCCGTCCGGGCCGGGCCCCGCCGCTCCGGGGCCTCGTGTCCCTTCCGCGTGCTGGTCGGTCATCGCTCCACAGCTCCCCTCGCCTTGTCCGGTCGTACGGGTGTGCTCGTGCTGCGTCTGTCGGAGCTCGCCGGGGCTCACCCTGCTACGGCCTCGGCCGTCCGTCCACCCCTCGCTCGCGAACTACGTTTGAGGACAGGCCAGTTGGGGAACCCCCTGCATTTCGGCCGGAACCTGCTGTCCCGCCGCAAACCAGCCGGTTCCTGCGGTGAACGGGGCCAAGTGGTGGGGTGGAAGCGTCTGCTGACCACATGACCGTGCGGCCCACCGGTCGCACCGGTGCGAAGATCAATGAGCCCGGCAGGCCGTACCCGGCGGCGTCGACAGCCGGGGCGTCGTCAATACCGGCGCCTGGCGGGGGCAGTCCGCTGCGTGTCGATCCGGCCACCGGCGTTGCGCGGCGGATCGAGCCGGGTGGTGCCACCGTGCCCGAGGGGGACGGCGTCCTGCGGACCGGCCGCCTGCTCCAGCTCGCTCAGGCCTGGCCGAACGCGAGCGGTGTCTTCCGGCTCGACGTCGCGTGCACCCGGGGCGCGGCCGTGGCTCGCCTCACCGATCCGTGATTTCGCCTCCCGACCGCGCAAGAGCGTGGGTGGAGCGGCTGTTTCTGCCGAGCCCCGCTTCGACGTGGCACCGGCGCCGCCGGGCACGGACCACGACGCGGTGCCGGTCGCCCAGTCGTGAGCAGGATCGTGTGCGGGAGACAGGTGCGGGCCGCGGCCTTGGCCCCGGCCCGCACACCACTCACTCCTCGCCGTCCTCGCCCTCCGGACGCGGCGGCTTCGGCGGCCGCGTCCGGCCGCTCGGGTTGTCCCTCAGGTACGTCGAGCCGTCCCCGCCGTCCGTCGCGTGCCCGCTCGGCGACGCGCCCGGATCGCGGCGGCGCAGATAACGCTCGAACTCGCGGGCGATGGCCTCGCCGGACGCCTCGGGCAGCTCCGCGGTGTCCCGCGCCTCCTCCAGGCTCTGCACGTACTCGGCGACCTCGCTGTCCTCCGCCGCCAGCTGGTCCACGCCCAGCTGCCAGGCGCGCGCGTCCTCGGGCAGCTCGCCCAGCGGGATGCGCAGGTCGATCAGGTCCTCCAGGCGGTTCAGGAGGGCCAGCGTCGCCTTCGGGTTCGGCGGCTGCGAGACGTAGTGCGGGACCGCCGCCCACAGCGAGACCGCCGGGACGCCCGCGTGCGTGCACGCCTCCTGGAGGATGCCGACGATGCCCGTCGGCCCCTCGTACTTGGTCTCCTCCAGGTCCATGCGCGTCGCGAGATCCGGGTCGGAGGTCACTCCGGACACCGGCACGGGCCGGGTGTGCGGGGTGTCACCGAGCAGCGCGCCCAGGATGACGACCAGCTCGACGCCGAGCTCGTGCGCGAAGCCCAGGATCTCGTTGCAGAACGAGCGCCAGCGCATGGACGGCTCGATGCCCCGGACCAGGACCAGGTCGCGCGGCTTGTCGCCGCCGATGCGGACCACCGAGAGCCGGGTCGTCGGCCAGGTGATCTTGCGCACGCCGTCTTCCAGGAAGACCGTGGGCCGGTTGACCTGGAAGTCGTAGTAGTCCTCGGCGTCCAGCGCCGCGAACACCTCGCCCTTCCACTCCTTGTCGAGATGCGCGACCGCGGTGGAGGCGGCGTCGCCGGCATCGTTCCAGCCCTCGAACGCGGCCACCATGACCGGGTCGACCAGCTCGGGAACTCCCTCGAGCTCGATCACCCAGCGCCTCCTTCCGACATCCCCCAGTGCCTCGATGGCCTGGGGGGACCCCCACACGTACCTGCCCACCTTACGGCGTCCGCGAGGGCCCTCCGCAGCCCCCGCGAACCCGGAGGCTGCCCGGAACACTGCCCCGGGTCGCCGGGTCGCACTCCACCCGTCGGGGGCCCGGTCTCAGAGTGTGGACCGCAGCCACTGCTCCACGCTCGCGATGTGCACGGTCGCCCAGGACCGTGCCGCCTCCGCGTCCCCGTCGCGCAGCGCCGCGAGGATCGCCCGGTGCTCGTGCAGGGTGCGGCTGACCGCGTCCTCCTGGGTCAGGCCGCGCCAGATCCGGGCCCGGGTGGTCGGCCCGGACAGGCCGTCGAGCAGGGAACACAGCACCGAGTTGCCGGACGCCTTGACGATGCCGCGGTGGAAGTCGAGGTCGGCGGCGACCAGCTCCTCCACCGAGGGCTCGGCGCCCAGGTCGTCGAGCTGCGCCGAGAGCTTGTCGAGTTGCTCCTCGGCGATCAGGGTCGCGGCCATCGCGGTCGCGGCGGGCTCCAGGATGCGGCGCACGGCGAGGAACTCCAGGACCGTGTCGTCGCGGTGGAAGTCGACGACGAAGCTCAACGCCTCGAGCAGCAGCTGCGGGTCGAGGCTCGTGACGTACGTGCCGTCGCCCTGCCGTACGTCGAGGATGCGGATCAGCGACAGGGCGCGCACCGCCTCGCGCAGCGAATTGCGCGACAGGCCCAGCTCCGCGGCGAGTTCGCTCTCCTTGGGGAGCCGGTCGCCGGGGCGCAGTGCGCCCGAGACGATCATGCCCTTGATCTTCTCGATGGCCTCGTCGGTGACGGCCATGGCAGCCCCCTCTGCTCGTCCCCGGAGGGCCGATACCTCCGATGTCTCGGACCATTATGTGGCCGGCAGACGCCCGGGCGAGCAGGGTCCCGTATTCATTTGAGGGCTAAGATTTCTACGGCAGCCCCGTGGGGGCGGTGCACAGGGAGGCGGCTACGCATGACGGGCAAGAAGACGGCGGTCCACAAGGACGCCGTTGCGGGGATCATCGAGGACTGGGCGCGGGAGCGGCCCGAGCTCGACACCGCGCCGCTGGAGGTCCTCGCCCGGCTGCACCGCACGTTCCTGCGCTACAACACCAAGCTGACCGCGGCCATCGAGCGGCACGGCCTCGCGGTCGCCGGCTTCGACGTGCTGACCGCGCTGCGCCGGGCGGGAGCCCCCTACCGGCTGACCGCAGGGCAGTTGGCCGACTCCGGTCTGGTCTCGTCGGCGGGGGTGACGCTGCGCATCGACCGCCTGGAGAAGGACGGCCTGATCGTGCGCGAGCGCGACGCCGAGGACCGGCGCGTCGTCTACTCGCGGCTCACGGACACCGGACTGGCCAAGGTGGACGAGGTGTTCGCCGAGCACCTGGACAACGAGCGCCGGATGCTGACCGACCTGTCCCCGGCCGAGCGCCGCCAACTCGCCCGACTGCTCGGCAAGTTGGAGCGCTCGATCGTGGACTCCGAGGAGGACGACGGCTAGGGCGTGCCCGGGGCCCCGGGCGGACCCTGGACGGTCGCCGCCGCCTGCTGTTCG
Source organism: Streptomyces sp. SID14478 (assembly GCF_010548525.1). Classification (GTDB taxonomy): domain Bacteria; phylum Actinomycetota; class Actinomycetes; order Streptomycetales; family Streptomycetaceae; genus Streptomyces. The sequence goes on along the minus strand of NZ_JAAGMG010000007.1, from coordinate 2,816 downwards.
GCTCCGGACCGGTACAGGCGGCGCAGCCGGACGACGCCGAGGTCGTGCTGGTAGAGGTTCTCCCGCTGGTCGGCGTCGGCCGACATCGCCTCCAGCATCAGCCGGTCCTGCTCCAGGACAGCCCAGTGCCGCTCCTCGATCAGGGTCCGGTAGAGGAAGCGCCAGCTGTCGCGCTGCCAGCCCTGGACCTTGCGGTAGCGCCAGAAGAACACCGCGCAGCGGCCCTCGTCGACCGGCCGCACCATGCCGACGATGCCGAACGGGCCGCCGGGCCCCGCCGACGGCGGATACGGGATCGACAGGTCGACCCAGTCCACGCCGGTGCGGCACAGCTCCACCCAGTCGAAGTTCACACCGCGCTGGTCGGTCTTCTCGAAGAAGTAGCCGCGGTCGGTCTCCCGGATGCGGAACTTGGCGGTGGTGTCCCCGTCGAACATCGTGTGCGAGTCGTGGTGCAGGAAGGCGCCGTGCATCGGGTCGAGCAGGTTCTCGACGGCGTAACGCCAGGGCACGTCCCACTCGGCGTAGCACAGGATGGCGTCCACGTCCGGGTCGGTGAGCGGCTCCGGCAGCGTCAACTCGGTCGGCGCGGGCTGCTGTTCGGTGCCGAAGTACGCGAGGACGGCGCCGCTCACCTCGCGCACGGGCAGGGACACGACGAGCTTCTTGCCCTCCAGGTTGCAGCCGGGCAGACCCGGCACGGACGAGACGGTGCCGTCGGTCTCGATCTCCACGCCGTGGTACCAGCAGGCCACCCGGTCGCCCAGGTGTTTGCCGAGGGAGAGGGGGGCGCCGCGGTGCGGGCAGCGGTCGGCGAGCATGCTCAGGGTGCCGTCGGAACGGCGGAACAGCAGCCACTGCTCCCCGAGGACGGTGACCTTGCGCATCGCGCCGGGCGCGACGAACGAGGACGGGACGACCGGATGCCACTGGCCGCGCAGGCCCGTCGCGTAGAGGTGATCGGCGGTCGGGCCGGTCGAAACGGTCATGGCGCTCACGCTCCCAGGCGGTGCATCTCGGCGGTGAAGGACTCCTCGGTCCACGGCGCGCCGTCGGGCGCGGGGACCTGGCGGGCGTTCAACCCGCGGACCACGTCGGCGAGTTCGTGGCCCTCCTTGGTGAAGACCTCTTCGAGGGTGGCCGCCAGCTTGTACTCGTACGGCGACGGCTCGTGGTCACGGGACTGGTGGATCTCCAGGTACGGCCAGTCGGTGTTCATAGGGATCTCCAAGTACGGGTCACAGGTCGAGGACGAGACGGGATCCGGCCGCGCAGCGCGAGACGCAGATCATCATCGAGGTGCCGGCGGCGCGCTCGGCGTCGGAGAGCAGGAAGTCGCGGTGGTCGGGGGCGCCGTCGAGCACCCGGGTCTCGCAGGACCCGCAGATGCCGTCGCGGCAGGAGTGGGCCACGTCCAGTCCGGCCCGCTCGGCGGCCTCCAGGATCGAGCTGTCGGGTCCGACGGTGAGGCGGAGCCCGGAGGCGCGGCACTCGACCTCGAACTCCCCGTCGTCCGCGGCGCGTTCGACGACCGGCGCCGCGAACCGCTCGACGCGCAGCCGCTCGGCCGGGCACACCGCCTCGACGGCGGCGAGCAGCGGCTCGGGCCCGCAGCAGTAGACGAGGGCGCCCTCGGGCAGCTCCGCGAGGGTGGCGGCCAGGTCGATGTGGCCGAGCTCGTCCTGCGGCACGAGCGTCACCTCGCCGCCCAGCGCGGCGAGTTCGTCGGTGAACGCCATGGAGGCGCGGCCGCGGCCGCCGTACGTCATGCGCCAGTCGACGCCCCGCCGGGCCGCCTCCCGGGCCATCGCGAGAAGGGGGGTGACCCCGATGCCGCCCGCGACGAACACGTACGCGGCGGCCTCCTCCAGCGCGAAGTGGTTGCGGGGCTCGGAGACGGTGACGCTCTGACCGGGCCGCAGCGCGGTGTGCACGTGCCGCGAACCCCCGCGTGAGGACGGCTCGTTGAGGACGCCGATGCGGTACGTGCCCGTCGCCGCGGGGTCGCCGCACAGGCTGTACTGCCGGATCTGCCCGCCGACGTGCACGTCGACGTGGGCGCCGGGGGCCCAGCCGGGCAGCGGCTTGCCGTCGGGGTGGGTCAGCTCGACGGAGAGGACACCGTCGGCCTCCCAGGTCATCCGCCGCACCAGCAGGGACAGGTGACGCTCTTGCGGGGTCGTCATGGCAGTGGCCTCCCTACGGGGCGGGGATCGTCACGGGCGGGGTGAACGGGTTCTTCATCGGGCCGAGCGCCGCCAGGTCCACCTCGACGAGCACGGGGCCGTCGGCGGCGACGGCCTCCTCGATCACGGGCCGGGCGTGCTCGGCGTCGGCGATGCGCAGATAGGGCAACCGGCAGGCGCGGGCGAGCAGTTCGAAGTCGGGCGTGGTGAGGTCGACGCCGGAGCGGCGCTCGCTGTAGCGGTCCTGCATGTTGCGCAGCACGCCGTAGCCGCCATCGTTGAAGACCAGCACGGTCAGCCGGGGCCGCTCCTGCGCCACCGTGAGCAGCTCGCCCAGGTGCACGGCGAGACCGCCGTCGCCGGCGATGACCACGGTGGGCCGCCCGGGCGCGGCCAGCGCGGCGCCGATGCCCATGCCGAGGCCCTGTCCGATGCCGCCGCCGCGCGGGAAGACGTTGGCCCGCGGGTCGTACATCTCCAGGAGCCGGTTGCCCCAGCTGCTGGAGGCGATGGTGACGTCCCGGGCGACGACCGCGTCGCGGGGGAGCGCGTCGCGCAGCGCGTCGCAGATCGCCGCCTGGGGGCCGATGCTGTCGTGCAGCGCGGCACGGACCTCGGTGCGCACCTGCC
>NZ_JAAGMG010000209.1 GCF_010548525.1 Streptomyces sp. SID14478 | reverse complement strand
GTCTGGGCCGTGTCTCAGTCCCAGTGTGGCCGGTCGCCCTCTCAGGCCGGCTACCCGTCGTCGCCTTGGTGAGCCATTACCTCACCAACAAGCTGATAGGCCGCGGGCTCATCCTTCACCGCCGGAGCTTTTAACCCCCGCACAGGAGTGCGGGAGTGTTATCCGGTATTAGACCCCGTTTCCAGGGCTTGTCCCAGAGTGAAGGGCAGATTGCCCACGTGTTACTCACCCGTTCGCCACTAATCCACCCCGAAGGGCTTCATCGTTCGACTTGCATGTGTTAAGCACGCCGCCAGCGTTCGTCCTGAGCCAGGATCAAACTCTCCGTGAATGTTTCCCCGTGATCGGGGGTGACACCACGAGAGCGGAACCAGGAAGAGGAATAATCCCCCCGGTTCACAGCGTCCTCGCTGTGCGCCTCCCACAGTCAAGTGGAAGGACTTTTTCAAAGGAACCGTGTTCCGACCGAGAAGGCCGGGACAGGGTTGTCAATCTGGCGTTGACTTTTGGCACGCTGTTGAGTTCTCAAGGAACGGACGCTTCCTTTGTACTCACCCTCTCGGGCTTTCCTCCGGGCGCTTCCCTTCGGTCTTGCGTTTCCGACTCTATCAGATCTTTCCGATCCGATTTCCTCGGGATTCTGCTTCGCCTTTCAGGAATTCGCTTTCGCGGCTTCCTTTTCGGCGAGTCCGACTTTATCAGAGATTCTGAGTCGGATTTTCCCGGCCCCTCCGGGCTCGTCCCGTGCACGTAAGTGCGGCGGGTTCCCCTCAGGCGGAGCCGTAAACCTACTGGAGCGGGGCGCCTCGATGCAAATCGAGGCGCCCCGCTCCAGGGATGCTGCCGACGGAGGCTCAGACCTCCACGACGACCGGAAGGATCATCGGGCGTCGGCGGTAGGTGTCCGAGACCCACTTGCCCAGCGTGCGGCGGATGAGCTGCTGCAGCTGGTGGGGCTCGACCACGCCGTCCTGGGCCGACTTCTCCAGGACGTCCTGGATCCTCGGCATGACGGCGCTGAACGCCGAGTCCTCGATACCGGACCCGCGCGCCTGGATGTTCGGGCCGCTGGTGATCTTGCCGGTGCTGGAGTCGACGACCACGAAGACCGAGATGATGCCCTCGTCCCCGAGGATCTTGCGGTCCTTCAGCACGGGCTCGCCGATGGCGCCCACGGAGAGGCCGTCCACGTAGACGTATCCGGCCTGGACCTTGCCGACGATCTTCGCCTTGCCGCCGACGAGGTCGACGACGACGCCGTCCTCCGCGATCACGATGCGGTCGTGCGGGACGCCGGTGAGGGCGCCGAGCTCGGCGTTGGCGCGCAGATGACGCCATTCGCCGTGGACCGGCATCAGGTTCCGCGGCTTGCAGATGTTGTAGAAGTACAGGAGCTCGCCCGCGGAAGCGTGGCCCGAGACGTGCACCTTGGCGTTGCCCTTGTGGACGACGTGGGCGCCCCAGCGGGTCAGGCCGTTGATGACGCGGTAGACCGCGTTCTCGTTGCCCGGGATCAGCGACGACGCCAGGATCACCGTGTCGCCCGAGACGATGCGGATCTGGTGGTCCCGGTTGGCCATGCGCGAGAGCGCTGCCATCGGTTCGCCCTGGGAGCCCGTGCAGACGAGGACGACCTCGCTGTCGGGGAGATCGTCGAGGGTCTTGACGTCCACGACCAGGCCGGCGGGAACCTTGAGGTAGCCGAGGTCCCTGGCGATGCCCATGTTGCGGACCATCGAGCGGCCGACGAAGGCGACTCTGCGGCCGTACTCGTGCGCGGCGTCCAGGACCTGCTGGATGCGGTGCACGTGGCTCGCGAAGGAAGCGACGATGATGCGCTTCTGGGCACCGGCGAAGACGCCCCGGATCACGTTCGAGATGTCGCGCTCGGGCGGGACGAATCCCGGCACCTCGGCGTTGGTCGAGTCGGTCAGAAGGAGGTCGATGCCCTCCTCGCCGAGACGGGCGAAGGCCGGCAGGTCCGTGAGGCGACGGTCCAGCGGAAGCTGGTCCATCTTGAAGTCGCCGGTGTGGACCGCCATGCCGGCCGGGGTGCGGATGGCGACGGCCAGCGCGTCCGGGATGGAGTGGTTGACGGCGATGAACTCGCAGTCGAACGGGCCCAGACGCTCGCGGTCGCCCTCGGACACCTCGAGGGTGTACGGGCGGATGCGGTGCTCCTGGAGCTTGGCCTCGATGAGGGCGAGGGTCAGCTTGGAGCCGATCAGCGGGATGTCCGGCTTCTCCCGCAGGAGGTAGGGGACGGCGCCGATGTGGTCCTCGTGGCCGTGCGTCAGGACGATGCCCTCGACGTCGTCGAGGCGGTCCCTGATGGACGTGAAGTCCGGCAGGATCAGGTCGATTCCGGGCTGCTCCTCCTCGGGGAAGAGCACTCCGCAGTCGACGATCAGCAGACGGCCGTCGTACTCGAAGACGGTCATGTTGCGCCCGATCTCACCGAGGCCGCCGAGCGGGGTGACGCGCAGGCCGCCCTTCGGGAGCTTCGGCGGGGCGCCGAGTTCAGGATGCGGATGGCTCAAAAGACTCTCCTTTAAGCACGCGCGCCACGTACCTGTGGGCACGTGGCGCGCGTGACGTTCGTGCAGTAGCAGTTGTTGATGTTCTGAGGTGTGGCTCTGTGTTCTGTTGATTCAGTTGTGGAGCTTTGCCAAGTCTGTGTTCAGAGCTGTACCCCGCCGGCGGCAAGATCGATCTTGAGCTGTGCCGTTTCGTCGGGCGTGAGCTCGACGAGGGGCAGGCGCAGCGGTCCGGCCGGCAGGCCCTGGAGGGCGAGCGCGGCCTTCGTCGTGATGACGCCCTGGGTACGGAACATGCCGGTGAAGACCGGGAGCAGCTTCTGGTGGATCTCCGTCGCCTTGTGCACGTCCCCGGCGAGGTACGCGTCGAGCATGGCGCGCAGTTCCGGGGCGACCACATGGCCTACGACCGAGACGAAGCCGCAGGCGCCGACCGAGAGCAGCGGCAGGTTGAGCATGTCGTCGCCGGAGTACCAGGCGAGGCCGGAGCGGGCGATGGCCCAGCTGGCGCGGCCGAGGTCGCCCTTGGCGTCCTTGTTGGCGACGATCCGGGGGTGCTCGGCCAGGCGGACGATCGTGTCGGTGTTGATCGGTACGCCGCTGCGGCCGGGGATGTCGTAGAGCATCACGGGGAGTTCGGTCGCGTCCGCGATCGCCGTGAAGTGGCGGAGCAGGCCCTCCTGCGGAGGCTTGTTGTAGTACGGCGTGACCGTGAGCAGCGCGTGGGCGCCGGCCTGCTGGGCGGCGCGGGCGAGCTCGATGCTGTGGCGGGTGTCGTTCGTGCCGACTCCCGCGACGACATGGGCGCGGTCCCCTACCGCCTCCGCGATGGCTCGTACGAGATCCGATTTCTCCGCGTCGCTGGTGGTCGGGGACTCGCCCGTGGTGCCGTTGACGATCAGGCCGTCGTTGCCTGCGTCCACCAAGTGGGCAGCGAGTCGCTGCGCGCCGTCGAGGTCAAGTGCGCCGTCCGCCGTCAGGGGCGTGACCATGGCGGTGAGGACCCTCCCGAAGGGGGTCTGCGGATTCGAGGTCGGAGCCATGGGTAACACGCTACTCGCTGCTCAGCACCGGGTCCCCCCTCGGGGGATACGACAAGTCATCACAAAGGTGGAGCCCGGCACTGCCTGCTCGGGGGTTCAAGCAGTGCCGGGTCCGTTTGATCAGGCTAGATGAACTTTATGAAATGCCGCAATACGGACACTTCAGTCAGCTCATCCGTACATGTGTGCCGCTGCCCGCGGCGCGTGATCAAGGATGCCCGGGTCCGGGGCTACGGCGCGACGCGTCCGTTGGCATTGAACGCGGCGTACGTCAGCGGCATGAGCGCGGCCCACTCCGCTTCCATCTTCTCGCCGACCATCTCGATCTCCCGCTGCGGGAAGGACGGCACCTTGGCGAGCTCGTGCTGGGTGCGCAGGCCGAGGAAGTGCATCAGCGAGCGGGCGTTGCACGTCGCGTACATCGACGAGAACAGGCCGACCGGCAGCACCGCGCGCGCGACCTCGCGGGCCACGCCCGCGGCCAGCATCTCCTGGTACGCCTCGTACGCCTGACGGTACGAATCCTCCATTGCACGGCCCGTCAGCTCCTGCTGCGCCTGCGTGCCCTCGACGAACTCGTACTTGCCGGGGCGCCCCTCCTGGACCAGCTTGCGCTCGGCGTCCGGGACGTAGAAGACCGGCTGGAGCTCCCTGTACCGGCCCGACTCCTCGTTGTACGACCAGCCCACGCGGTGCCGCATGAACTCCCGGAAGACGAAGATCGGGGCGCTGATGAGGAAGGTCATCGAGTTGTGCTCGAAGGGGCTGCCGTGGCGGTCCCGCATCAGGTAGTTGATCAGCCCCTTGGAGCGGGCAGGGTCCTTGGAGAGCTCGTCCAGGGACTGCTCGCCCACCGTGGAGACACGGGCCGCGAACAGCACGTCCGAGTCGCTCGCGGTGTGCTTGACCAGCTCGACGGTGACGTCGCCTCGGAACGTCGGCTTGAGGTCTTCAGCAGGGGTTTCGGTCACGGTTTGGAGGGTCCTTCCCATCACTTCGCTCGGGCGGCGCCCACTCTACGGGCCGCCACTGACAACAGGGCATTCGCTCGCTTCTCGGACCGATCCCAGGCGAACGCGAAAAACTTCTGTGTTTTTGGGTGAAACGTGGCACCTTTTGGGGCACTCGAGCGTCTGTGTAGATGAACACACTTCGTTCGAACCCCTTGAGGAGAAGCGCACCCCATGTTTCGTCGGCGCGAGCCCGTACCGTTCGCCTTCATCGCCGAAGCCGACAAGTTCCGCAGTAACGTCACGCCGCCTGAGCGCGAGCGTCCTTCCGCAGGTCAGATCGCCGGCCGCACGCTGGTGGGGTTGACCGTCGTCGCCGGACTTGTGGGCTCCCTGCTGTTCGGGATGCCGGCCCTGTCCGCCGATCAGTCCGCACGGCACACCCAGCAGTCCGAGGCGTCGGACGGGCGCTGACCGCTCCCTGACTCGTCCGGACCCCCTGGGGTGGAAGGCCGGAGCGGGCCTGGGTAGCCTCACCGGGCACAGCCCCCATCCAGTGTGGACGAGTGAGGACCCGTCGTGCCCCTGCCTTTCCTGACGGCCGACCGAGCTTTTGACGAGGCCGCGGACAGCGCGTTGCCCTTCGACGACCGCGACCAGTGGCGCCGTCCCTACCGCCCGGGCCCGTACCGGGTGGGCGCGGCCGCGCTGCTGCTTCTCCTGGCGTCCTACGTGCTGTTCGCCTCCGTGATCATCGCCGTGGCCGGGGACACGGCCGCGGCCACCGTCTGCGGCGTCCTCGCGGTGCTGATCATCGCGGCGGCCCTGCGGATGCTGCGGATGGGCGCCTGGGTGAGCGCGCGCGGCCTGCGTCACGTCGGCTTCTTCACCACGCAGACCGCTCCGTGGAACACCGTCGTGACGGCGCGTACCGTGCAGCAGCCGGTGCGCTGGCTCGGTCTGCCCCGCACCGTCCAGGGGCAGGCGCTCGTGCTCGTACGACGTGATCGGCAGGGCGAGCAGACGACGCTGCTCACCAGTCACAACGGGGACTTCCTCGGACGGGGCACGGCGTTCGACCGGGCCGCGGACACGGTCGAGGTGTGGGCCGAGGAGTATCGCCCCCGCACCGCCTGAGTCGCGTACGACGACGGGGCCCGCCGAGAACGTCTCGGCGGGCCCCGTCGTCGTACGTCGGACCGTGTGTCAGATGCCGACGGAGCGGCCTTCCTGGAGTGCGATCGCGCGCTGCATGGCCTTGCGCGCGCGAGGCGTGTCCCGAGCGTCCTTGTAGGCGACCGCGAGGCGGAACCAGCAGCGCCAGTCCCCCGGGGTGTCCTCGGTCTCGGTCTTGCGGCGGGCGAAGACCTCGTCGGCGGAGTCGCGGTCGATGCGGCCGTAGCTGTCGCGGCGCAGCTCGTCGACGGGCAGTCCGCCCTCCGACTCCAGGAGTTCGGCGAGGCGGTTGGCCTTGCGGACGAACTGGGTGTTCGCCCACAGGAACCACACGCCGATCACCGGCAGGATCAGGACGGCGATGCCGAAGGTGACGGTCAGCAGGGTGCCCTGCCGGATCAGCATGACGCCGCGGTCGCCGGCCAGGACGAAGTAGACGACCAGGACCGCGGCCGTGACCGCGTACGTGATTTTCGCGCGCATGACCGCCGTCAGCCGTTCAGGTCGAGGAAGTGTTCCAGGCCGAAGGTGAGGCCGGGGGTCGTGACGACCTTGCGGGCGCCCAGCAGGATGCCCGGCATGAAGCTGCTGTGGTGCAGCGAGTCGTGACGGACGGTCAGCGTCTCGCCCTCCGCGCCCAGGAGGACCTCCTGGTGGGCCAGGAGGCCGCGCAGACGGACCGAGTGGACCGGGATGCCGTCGACGTCCGCGCCGCGCGCTCCGTCGAGCGCCGTCGTCGTCGCGTCGGGCTGGGGAGCGCTGCCCGCCTTCGCGCGGGCCGCGGCGATGAGCTGGGCCGTGCGCGCGGCGGTGCCCGAAGGGGCGTCTACCTTCTTCGGGTGGTGCAGCTCGATGACCTCGACGGACTCGAAGTACGGGGCCGCGACCTCGGCGAACTTCATGGTCAGGACGGCACCGATGGAGAAGTTCGGCGCGATGAGCACACCGGTCCGCGGGGAGGCCGCGAGCCACTGGTCCAGCTGCGCGAGGCGGTCCTGCGTCCAGCCCGTCGTGCCGACGACCGCGTGGATGCCGTGGCCCGTGCAGAACTCCAGGTTCTCCATCACCGAGTCCGGCGTCGTCAGTTCGACCGCGACCTGGGCGCCCGTCTCGACGAGGGCGTCCAGCTTGTCGCCGCGGCCGAGGGCCGCGACCAGCTCCATGTCCTCGGCGGCCTCGACGGCTCGTACGGCCTCGGAACCGATGCGGCCCTTGGCTCCGAGTACCGCCACGCGCAGCTTGCTCATGTTCTCCCAGTTCCTTCGGTGCGGACGCGTGGGGTTACGCGACCGCTTCGTGCAGGCGCGCCGCCTGCTTGTCCTTGAGCGGGCCGATGACCGACAGGGACGGGCGCTGTCCCAGGATGTCGCGTGCGACCTCGCGCACCTCGTCCGGGGTCACCGCCGCGATGCGCTCCAGCATGTCGTCGACCGACATCTGCTCGCCCCAGCACAGCTCGCTCTTGCCGATGCGGTTCATCAGCGCTCCGGTGTCCTCGAGGCCGAGGACCGTGGAGCCGGCGAGCTGGCCGATGGCGCGGCCGATCTCGTCGTCGCTGAGGCCGTGCTGCGCGACCTCGTCGAGCTCGTCGCGGCAGATCTGCAGCACGTCCTGCACCTGGCTGGGGCGACAGCCCGCGTACACGCCGAACAGCCCGCAGTCGGCGAAGGCCGAGCTGTACGAGTACACGCTGTACGCCAGTCCGCGCTTCTCCCGGACTTCCTGGAAGAGGCGGGAGGACATGCCCCCGCCGAGCGCGGTGTTGAGTACGCCCATGGCCCAGCGGCGGTCGTCGGTGCGGGCCAGGCCCGGCATGCCGAGGATGACGTGGGCCTGCTCGGTCTTGCGGCCGAGGAGTTCCATGCGGCCGGCCGCGCGCAGCGTCCTGCGGCCGGTGCGCGGCCCGATGGGCGTCGCCGGTGGCCCCGCGAACGCGCCCGCCTTCTCGAAGGCGGCGCGGACCTGGCGTACGACCTTGTGGTGGTCGACGTTGCCGGCGGCCGCGACGACGAGGTGCGTCGGGTCGTAGTGCTTCTTGTAGAAGCGGCTGATCCGGCCGCGGTCGAGGGCGTTGATCGTGTCGATCGTGCCGAGGACGGGGCGGCCCAGCGGGGTGTCACCGAGCATCGTGTGCTGGAACAGGTCGTGGACGCAGTCGCCCGGGTCGTCCTCCGTCATCGCGATCTCTTCGAGGATCACGCCGCGCTCCGCGTCGACGTCCTCCTCCGCGATGAGGGAGTCGGTCAGCATGTCGCAGACGACGTCTATGGCCAGCGGCAGATCGGTGTCGAGCACGCGCGCGTAGTAGCACGTGTACTCCTTCGCCGTGAAGGCGTTCATCTCGCCGCCGACCGCGTCGATCGCGGCGGAGATGTCCAGGGCGCTGCGCTTGCGGGTGCCCTTGAAGAGGAGGTGCTCCAGGTAGTGCGTCGCGCCGTTGAGCGTCGGTGTCTCGTCGCGCGAACCTACATGTGCCCAGATACCGAAGGTCGCCGAGCGGACGGCGGGCAGGGTCTCGGTGACGATGCGCAGACCGTTGGGGAGCGTGGTCCTGCGTACCGTGCCGATGCCGTTCTGCCCCTGGATCAGGGTTTGGGTACGGGCGACGGCCCGCGCCTCCGAGGAGGTGCGGGCCGTCGCCTTGGTGCTACGGGACGTCACTTGTCGGTGTCGTCCTTCGCGTCGTCGCCCTCTTCACCCTCGATGACGGGGATGAGGGAGAGCTTGCCGCGGGAGTCGATCTCGGCGATCTCGACCTGGACCTTGGCGCCCACGCCCAGCACGTCCTCGACGTTCTCCACGCGCTTGCCGCCGGCGAGCTTGCGGATCTGCGAGATGTGCAGCAGGCCGTCCTTGCCCGGGAGCAGCGAGACGAACGCACCGAAGGTCGTCGTCTTCACGACGGTGCCCAGGTAGCGCTCGCCGACCTCCGGCATGGTCGGGTTGGCGATGCCGTTGATCGTGGCGCGGGCGGCTTCGGCCTGCGAACCCTGGGCGGCACCGATGTAGATGGTGCCGTCGTCCTCGATCGTGATGTCGGCGCCGGTGTCCTCCTGGATCTGGTTGATCATCTTGCCCTTCGGGCCGATGACCTCACCGATCTTGTCCACGGGGATCTTGACCGTGATGATCCGCGGGGCGTTCGGGGACATCTCGTCCGGGACGTCGATCGCTTCCATCATCACGTCGAGGATGTGGAGGCGGGCGTCGCGGGCCTGCTTGAGGGCGGCGGCCAGGACGGAGGCCGGGATGCCGTCGAGCTTCGTGTCGAGCTGGAGGGCCGTCACGAACTCCTTGGTGCCGGCGACCTTGAAGTCCATGTCACCGAACGCGTCCTCGGCACCGAGGATGTCGGTGAGGGCGACGTAGTGCGTCTCGCCCTTGATCTCCTGGGAGATCAGGCCCATGGCGATACCGGCGACGGGAGCCTTCAGCGGCACACCGGCGTTCAGCAGCGACATGGTGGAGGCGCAGACGGAGCCCATGGACGTCGAGCCGTTGGACCCGAGGGCCTCGGAGACCTGACGGATCGCGTAGGGGAACTCCTCGCGCGTCGGCAGGACCGGCACGATCGCGCGCTCGGCGAGCGCGCCGTGGCCGATCTCGCGGCGCTTCGGGGAGCCGACGCGGCCGGTCTCGCCGACCGAGTACGGCGGGAAGTTGTAGTTGTGCATGTAGCGCTTGCGGGTCACCGGGGAGAGGGTGTCCAGCTGCTGCTCCATGCGCAGCATGTTCAGCGTGGTGACGCCCAGGATCTGGGTCTCGCCACGCTCGAACAGGGCGGAGCCGTGCACGCGCGGGATGGCCTCGACCTCGGCGGCCAGGGTGCGGATGTCGGTGACACCGCGGCCGTCGATGCGCTTCTTCTCCTTGATGACGCGCTCACGGACCAGGGACTTGGTCAGCGAGCGGTACGCGGCGGAGATCTCCTTCTCGCGGCCCTCGAACTGCGGGAGCAGCTTCTCGGCGGCCAGACCCTTGACGCGGTCCAGCTCGGCCTCGCGGTCCTGCTTGCCCGGGATGGTGAGGGCGGCGGAGAGCTCGGACTTGACGGCGGCCGTCAGGGCCTCGAGCACGTCGTCCTGGTAGTCCAGGAAGATCGGGAACTCGGCGGTCGGCTTGGCGGCCTTCGCGGCGAGGTCCGACTGGGCCTTGCAGAGGACCTTGATGAAGGGCTTCGCGGCGTCCAGACCGGCGGCGACGACCTCCTCGGTCGGCGCCTCGGCGCCACCCTCGACCAGCTTGATGGTCTTGTCGGTGGCCTCGGCCTCGACCATCATGATCGCGACGTCGCCGTCCTCCAGGACGCGACCGGCGACGACCATGTCGAAGACGGCGTCCTCGAGCTCGGTGTGCGTCGGGAACGCGACCCACTGGCCGTTGATCAGCGCGACGCGGACGCCGCCGACCGGGCCGGAGAAGGGCAGACCGGCCAGCTGGGTGGACGCGGACGCGGCGTTGATCGCGACGACGTCGTACAGGTGGTCGGGGTTGAGCGCCATGATCGTGGCGACGACCTGGATCTCGTTGCGCAGGCCCTTCTTGAAGGACGGGCGCAGCGGGCGGTCGATCAGGCGGCAGGTGAGGATGGCGTCCTCGGAGGGGCGGCCCTCGCGGCGGAAGAAGCTGCCGGGGATCTTGCCTGCGGCGTACTGCCGCTCCTCGACGTCCACCGTGAGGGGGAAGAAGTCGAGGTTGTCCTTGGGGTTCTTCGAGGCCGAGGTGGCCGACAGCACCATGGTGTCGTCGTCCAGGTAGGCGACGGCGGAGCCGGCGGCCTGGCGGGCCAGACGGCCCGTCTCGAAGCGGATGGTGCGGGTGCCGAAGGAACCGTTGTCAATGACGGCCTCGGCGTAGTGGGTCTCGTTCTCCACTAGCGTTTTCTCCATTACTTTCGTCTGTTACGTCTTTTGTCCCGCTCTGCCCGTGTGGCAGGGAGACGAGTGGAGAAGCGCGCCGTGGGTGCGGGCCGGTCTTCGATCGAAGCACCCGGGGATCCTCTTGCGTCTCCGGGGGCCACTACCGAGGACCGGCGGCGGCGAGGCTGCGCCTCTCCTCATTCATCATTCATCGTGGTCGTGCGTCACCAGACTACAAAGCGGCAGTGACAGTGCGCACGTACAGCAAAGGGAGCGGCCCCCTCAAACGGGAACCGCTCCCTTCACGGCGTCTTAGCGGGCGCCGGCCGCACCGCGGCGGATGCCGAGGCGCTCGACCAGGACACGGAAGCGCGCGATGTCCTTCTTGGCCAGGTACTGCAGCAGGCGGCGACGCTGGCCGACCAGGATCAGCAGACCACGACGCGAGTGGTGGTCGTGCTTGTGGGTCTTGAGGTGCTCGGTCAGGTCCGAGATACGGCGGGAGAGCATGGCGACCTGGACCTCGGGGGAGCCGGTGTCGCCCTCCTTGGTGCCGAACTCGCTCATGATCTGCTTCTTCGTAGCGGCGTCGAGAGACACGCGTACTCCTCGTAGAGTTTCATTGCCGCCGAGTGCCCCTGGTCTCAATCTCAGGGGAGCTTCCGTAACTCGGGAGGCGGGGATCCGTTGGGCGCTGTCCCCAGGGTGTCCGGGGGCGCGTACACGAACGGCCGTCACACAGCGTACCAGCCGTCGGGTGCGCCCCCGACCGGGTCCTTGGTCACCTGTTCTCAGCTGGTCATGGCCCGCGCCGACGCGTACACGTCGAAGACGGCGAGGGCCAGCGGGATCAGGGTGAGCAGGACGAACGTCTCGGCGATCTCCAGGAAGCGGCCCCAGAACGGCGTGACGCCGCGACGCGGAGTGATCAGGCCGATCGCGGTGACCAGGGCGGTGGCCGCGCCGATGGCCGCGGCGATCCACACCGTACGGATGTCGAGCGCCGTGGTGTCCCGCTGGAGGGCGTCGGTCACGTAGTCGAGCGGCGGGTGCAGCGCGAGGCCGAGGCCCAGGAAGACGAGCGCGGCGAGGCCCGCGGCAAGAGTGGCGCCTACTTGTGCGGTGTAGCGGAACAGGTGGGCGCGCATCAGCATCGCGATGCCGGTGGCCAGGGCGAGCAGCTGTCCCCATACGTTGCTGGAGAAGCCGAGGACGATCGACGCGCCTACGGAGACGAGGGCGCAGCCCCCGACGAGGCCGACGAGCAGTTCGTGGCCGCGGCGGGCCTGGGCGGCGACGCGGTCGGCGTCCACGGCCTCGTGCGGGTCGGCGTGGTCGACCGAGGTGTCGTACCCCGCGCGCGCGGGGTTGGGCGGTTCGAAGCCGATGGGCAGCCGCGCGAAGCGCATGGACAGGCCCGGCAGGAACGCCAGCGCGCTCACGGAGAGCGGGGCGCAGATGGCGGCCGTCTCGATGGGCTTCAGGTCCGTGAGGATCGCGATGAAGGTGGCGATCAGGCCGATCAGCGAGGCGAAGACGAACGCCACGAAGGGGCCGTCGCCGCCGGGTGACACCAATGTGAGCACTACGGAGGCGACCAGAACTGCCGCACAGGCGAGCAGGAACTGCAGGCGGCCGATGCCCTGCCCCTCGGAGAGCGGGAGCAGACCGGAGCCGGCCACCGCCACGTTCGGCAGGGCGCCCAGGCCCAGGGCGACCGCCGAGCCGCGGTCGTCGTAGACCCGCGCGCGCACGCACGCCAGGGTGATCAGCAGGATGCCCGCGACACCGGCGAGGATGCCCTGCAGGCTGTACATGTCGTGGCGGATCTGGGGGCTGGTGAACTGGGAGTTCCAGGCCACGAAGGCGATGAGGGCGGGCAGGATGCCGCCGGCCACGAGGCCCGCCGCGCGCGTGAGGTCGCCGCTCCACAGGGTGCGGTCCTTCGTGACGGCGGAGGCCACGGCATCGGAGACGTCGTCGAAGACCGCGGGCGGCAGCGACTCGGAGAACGGGCGCAGCGAGAGCAGCTCGCCGTCCAGGATGCGCTGGGCCGCGAACGAGCGCGCGCTGTCGAGCACCGTGCCGTCGCGGCGTACGAGGTGGTAGCCGACGGGGGCGCCCTCGGCAGGGCTCTGCTGGGAGAGCCGCAGGATCTCGGGGTACAGGTCGGCGACCGGTACGTCGTCGGGCAGCGCCACGTCGATGCGGCTGTCGGGCGCCACGATGGTGACGCGGCAGAAGCCGAGGCCCGTACCTGCTGCGGCGGGGGCTCCGGTGCCCGTTCCGCCGGCGCGGCCGGCCGGCGCGGAGGCCGTCATGCTCACCTGCTGTTCCCCCTTGTTTTCGATGCACTGCGGTGCGATGCGCAGCGGCGTGCTGTAAGGATCCTGTGTACGTTGCGCCGTGCGCCCCGCGAAGCCGGTCACACGCGCCGTCCCGCCGGTGGTCCCGGGGAGGCGCACGTTCCGAACCGTGCGGATTGCCCGTTTTTCCCGGGCGGATTCGCAACTGCTCACGCGTACCACCGGCACCCTACCGCCCACCGTTGTCAGTGGTTGTCAGTAGGATCGCGAACCGCGATCGACGTCCGCCTGACACGGGGCGGCGGACGGAAAAGCTCGGTCCGGCAAGGGAATTGGTGCTAAGTGAGCCACATCGTCGTCAAGCGCCCACCTCGGGCACTGCCGTCCGAGGTGCCCACGGAAGAGGTGGTGCTGCAGCCGCCGCCGGAGCTTCCGCGCGGGCAGCAAGAGGGCGCGCTGATGCAGATCCTGCCCATGCTCGGCATGGGCGGCTCCGTCGTGTTCTTCTTCAATCCCCAGGCCCAGCCCTTCATGAAGATCATGGGCATGGTCATGGTGGCGTCCACCATCGCCATGGGCATCTCGATGCTGGTCCGCTACCGCAAGGGCAACCAGGGGCAGATGGCGGACATGCGCCGCGACTACCTGCGCTATCTGTCGCAGACGCGGCGGGACGCCCTGGGTACCGCGCGCAAGCAGCGCGACGCGCAGTACTACCTGCACCCTTCGCCCGAGCAACTGTGGGCGCTGGTCGCCGAGGGCAGCCGCGTGTGGGAGCGCCGCACCGGTGACGAGGACTTCGGGCAGGTGCGGGTGGGCCTCGGCCCCCAGGGGCTGGCCACTCCCCTGGTACCGCCGCAGACCGCCCCGGTCGACGAGCTGGAGCCCCTGACCGCCGGCGCCATGCAGCGCTTCCTCGCCACGCACAGCACGCTCGAGGACCTGCCGATGGCGGTGTCGCTGCGCGCCTTCTACCACGTGTCCGTGAGCGGTGAGCCGACGACCGTGCGCGGCTCCGCGCGCGCGATCGTGGCCTCCCTCGCCTCCATGCACTCCCCCGAGGACCTGGTCGTCGCGGTCGCCGCCGGACGGCAGACCGCCCCCGAGTGGGAGTGGGCGAAGTGGCTCCCCCACAACCAGGTGCCCGGCCTCACCGACGGCGCGGGCAGCCGCCGTCTGATCACGACGAACCCGGTCGAGCTGGAGGACCTGCTCGGCAGCCGCCTCGACGGCCGGCCGCGCTTCCACCCCGGTGGCGGTCCCGTCCCCGAGCAGCCGCACCTGGTGGTCGTCCTCGACGGGGTCTCCCTGCCTCCCACGTCGATCCTCGCCAGCCCCGAGGGGCTGCAGGGCGTGACCGTCCTGGAGGTCGTCCCCGGCGACCTCACGGCCGGTCGCGGGGACCTCTCCGTGGTCGTGCACCCCAAGGCGCTGCGTCTCGAATCGGCGCACGGCATGGTCTACGAAGGCACCCCGGACGTGCTCTCGTACGCCGCCGCCGAGGCGCTCGCCCGCCAGCTCGCGCCGCTGCGCATGGCGACGGGCGGCGACAGCGACGACGAACCGCTGCTCGCCAACCTCGACTTCACCGACCTGATGAACCTGGGCGACGCGGCCACCGTCGACACCAAGCGCACCTGGCGGCCGCGTTCGCAGGCCGAGCGCCTGCGCGTGCCGATCGGTGTCGGCGACGACGGCCGGCCCGTGATGCTCGACCTGAAGGAAGCCGCCCAGGAGGGCATGGGCCCGCACGGTCTGTGCGTCGGCGCCACCGGTTCCGGAAAGTCCGAGCTGCTGCGCACGCTCGTGCTCGGTCTGGCCGTCACGCACTCCTCGGAGACGCTGAACTTCGTCCTCGCGGACTTCAAGGGCGGTGCCACGTTCGCCGGCATGTCCCAGATGCCGCACGTCGCGGCCGTGATCACGAACCTCGCGGACGACCTCACGCTCGTCGACCGCATGGGCGACTCGATCCGTGGCGAGCTCAACCGCCGCCAGGAGATGCTCCGTGACGCGGGCAACTACGCGAACATCCACGACTACGAGAAGGCGCGCGCGGCCGGTGCGCCGCTGCAGCCGATCCCCTCACTCGTCCTGGTGATCGACGAGTTCAGTGAGCTGTTGACGGCGAAGCCGGACTTCATCGAGATGTTCGTGCAGATCGGCCGCATCGGCCGTTCGCTGGGCGTGCACCTGCTGCTCGCCTCGCAGCGCCTGGAAGAGGGGCGTCTGCGCGGGCTGGAGACGTACCTGTCGTACCGGGTCGGCCTGCGGACCTTCTCCGCCGCCGAGTCGCGTGCCGCGCTGGGTGTCCCGGACGCGTACGAGCTGCCGAACGTGCCGGGTTCCGGCTTCCTGAAGTTCGGCACCGACGAGATGGTGCGCTTCAAGGCGGCGTACGTGTCCGGGGTGTACCGCACCGGCTCGGCGCAGGTCGCGACGGCCGGCGGGCCGCTTCCGCTGGACCGGCGCCCCGCGCTGTTCACGGCGACCGAGGTTCCGGTGCAGTACGCGCCCGTGCCGCAGCAGCGGTCCGACGAAGAGGGGAACGCGTCGGCGCGCGACGAGAAGGACGACGCGCTCGCCGACACCGTGCTCGACGTGATCGTGCGGCGTCTGGAGGCGCAGGGTCCCGCGGCGCACCAGGTGTGGCTGCCGCCGCTGGACAGCCCGCCGTCGCTCGACTCGCTGCTGCCCGGCCTCGCCCCCGTACAGGGGCGCGGTCTCACGCAGCCCGGCTACGAGGGCGCGGGGCGTCTGGTCGTCCCCGTCGGTCTCGTCGACAAGCCGTACGAGCAGCGGCGCGACCCGCTGTGGATCGACTTCGGCGGTGCGGCCGGCCACATGCAGATCCTGGGCGGTCCGCAGTCCGGCAAGTCGACGCTGGTGCGCTCGCTCATCGCGTCGTTCGCGCTGACGCACACGCCGCAGGAAGTCCAGTTCTACGGACTCGACTTCGGTGGTGGCGGCATGGCGGCCGTGGCCGGTCTGCCGCACGTCGGTGGCGTGGCCTCGCGCCTCGACCCCGAGAAGGTGCGTCGTACCGCGGCCGAGGTCTACGGCGTCCTGACGCGTCGCGAGGAGTACTTCCGTACGGCGGGCATCGCCTCGATCGCCGACTTCCGCAACCGCCGCGCGCGGGGCGACATCTCGATGACCGACCAGCCCTGGGGTGACGTGTTCCTGGTCATCGACGGATGGGGCAACTTCCGCAGCGACTACGAGGCGTTGGAGCCGCTCGTCCTGGACATCGCGGCGCGCGGTCTCGGCTACGGCATCCACGTGATCCTCACGGCGTCGCGGTCCATGGAGGTCCGGGCCAACATGAAGGACCACCTCATGAACCGCCTGGAGCTTCGGCTCGGCGACACCATGGACTCCGAGTTCGACCGCAAGGTCGCGGCCAACGTGCCGACGGGGGTGCCCGGTCGTGGCCAGACGCCGCAGAAGCAGCACTTCATGGGGGCGGTCCCGCGCATCGACGGCCTGTCGTCGGACACCGACCTCGCCGAGGCCACGAGTGCGCTGGCGACCGAGGTCTCCCGGCACTGGACGGCTCCCGGTGCTCCCGAAGTCCGTCTCCTGCCGCGGGAGTTCGCCGCGCGCCAGCTGCCGCCGGGCGACCGGTTCCCGCAGCGCGGTGTCGCGTTCGCCCTCGACGAGGACAACCTCGAGCCCGTGTTCGTCGACTTCGACCAGGACCCGTTCTTCCTCGTCTTCGGCGAGAGCGAGTCCGGCAAGTCGAACATGCTGAGGCTGCTCATCAAGCAGCTCACGGCACGCTACGACGGCGACAGCTGCAAGATGTTCGTGGTCGACAACCGGCGTTCGCTGCTCGACGTGACGCCGTCGACGCACCTCGCCGAGTACATCCCGATGTCGAACCAGATGCAGCACCACATGGACGCGCTGGCCGACCTGATGCAGCGCCGCACGCCGACCGCGGACGTGACGGCACAGCAGCTGCGCGACCGCAGCTGGTGGCGCGGCCCGACGGTCTACGTGATCATCGACGACTACGACCTGGTGTCGACGTCGAGCGGCAACCCGCTCTCCGGGCTCACCGAACTGCTGCCGTTCGCACGGGACGTCGGCGTGCGCTTCATCATCGCCCGCTCCACGGCCGGTTCGGGCCGCGCCGGGTACGAGGGCTTCATGCAGCGCATCAAGGAACTCGGCGCGCAGGGCGTGGTGTTGGCCGGCGACCCGACCGAGGGCGACCTGCTGGGCGGCGTGCGGCCGCGGCCGATGCCGCCCGGCCGGGGTGTGTTCGTGTCGCGCAAGCGCGGGAAGCCGTTGGTCCAGATCGGCTTGATGGACCAGGACTGATGCGCGGCTGACGCGCGACATCCGCGCGGCTGACCGAACGGGGCGCGTACGGCGCGTACGGCGAAGGGCCGGAGGGTTGAGAAATCCTCCGGCCCTTCGCCATACGCGCCATGTGCGCCGTGCACGCGCGCCCCCTTCCGGTCAGCCGCGGTTCTGCCGCCGGCGGTCCCATACGACGATGCAGACGATGAGGACGACGAGCGCGATCATGAGGGGCCAGAACCACCACTGATCGGTGCCTCCGCCGCCGCCACTGCTGTGGTTCGAGGTGTAGTGGTGGTAGCCGCGTCCGGCGACGACCTGCACATGCGCGTCGTGGAGAGCCTGGAAAGTCATGGCCACGACAGTAGTGGCCGGACGGTGCGCCGAAGGGCCCGCGGCACCGACTCGTCGATGCCCCGTGACCGTACCGTCGCAATCCGTCCCACCCGTCTCTCCCCGCCAAGTAGGCTGACCACGCAGTTCGTTGGCATGTCAGGAATGGGTACGTCGGGAAGGGGCCGTCCAGCATGGCCGATGCGCAGGAGCAGCACGCCGGGAAGCAGACGGCCGAGACGCCGGAGGAGACCAAGGCCCGCAAGGAGCGCGAGAAGAACGAGCTCTACGCGCTCGACATCTCCGACGTGGAGTGGCACAGCGCGCCGGGCACGGAGCAGCACGAGGAGCGCGTGGAGATCGCGTACCTGCCCGACGGCGCGGTGGCGATGCGCTCGTCCCTGGACCCGGAGACCGTGCTGCGGTACACGGAGGCGGAGTGGACGGCGTTCGTCCTCGGCGCCCGGGACGGCGAGTTCGACCTGGAGCCGGCGCCGCACAACGGCGGGACCGCGGCGGAGCAGTAGCACTCCCGCCTCAGCCCGGGTCGGTGCGATCGGTGCGATCGGTGCGATCGGTGCGGTGAACGCCTGAGTTCTGAGCGGCTGAGGGGCCCGACGGGCTGAGGGGCTGAGGCGTTTAGACCGGGCGGCGCGCCACGTGTTCCACCAGGGTGATCAGCACGTCCTTCCCTGATTCCCGGCTGCGCGCGTCGCACAGGACGACGGGGGTTCCCGGGGCGAGGTCGAGAGCGCGGGACACCGCCTCGGGCGTGTGCGAGCGCACCCCGTCGAAGCAGTTCACGGCGACGACGAAGGGGATGCCGCGGCTCTCGAAGTAGTCGACGGCGGCGAAGCAGTCCGCGAGCCTGCGGGTGTCGGCGAGGACCACGGCGCCGAGCGCGCCCGTGGCCAACTCGTCCCAGACGAACCAGAACCGGTCCTGGCCGGGCGTGCCGAACAGGTACAGGGCCAGGTCGTCGCGGAGCGAGATGCGGCCGAAGTCCATGGCGACCGTGGTGGTCGTCTTGGTCTCCACGCCGTCGAGCCGGTCGACGGGACGGGACGCCTCGGTGAGGGGCTCCTCCGTACGCAGCGGCCGGATCTCGCTGACCGACTCGACGAGGGTGGTCTTGCCGACCCCGAAGCCACCGGCGACGAGCAGCTTGAGAGCCGTGAATCCGGAGGGGGCACCAGCGCCGGGTCGGCGGTCGGTCAGCGGCTCAGAGTGCACGGAGGCCATGGATCACTTCTCGCAGGAGGTCGGCAGCGGGACGCGACTGGTGTCCCGTGGTGGCGGCGGGCGGTGTGATGCGCACGAGGCCGTGCGCGACGAGGTCGCCGAGGAGTACGCGGACGACGCCCAGGGGCAGCCCCGAGTCCGATGCCAGATCGGCCACCGGGCGGGGCCCACGGGCGCAGAGTTGCGTCAACTGCCGCTGCTCGGGCGGGAGATGGGGATCGGGTTGCGTCCCGGTGGGGTGCACGATCGCCATCAGGTCGACGCGCTCGGCGCCGTTGTCGGTGCGGGCGCGGCCCGCCGTCATGGCGTACAGACGGACGAGCGGCCCGGCCTCGTCGTCGTACCGGTCGCTCCACTCGGAGTGGGGGCGACGCGGATCCGGGTCGGTCACGGCGCGCCGCCCTCTCCGCTCACGGACGACCTGCCGGGTACGCCGAGGTGTTCCTGGACGCGGTCCACGAGCAGTGCCATCTCGTACGCGACGAGACCGATGTCGGCGTGGCCCGCGGTGAACACGGCCAGACAGGAGCCGTCGCCCGCGGCGACGACGAAGAGGAAGCCGCCCTGCAGCTCGACCATCGTCTGGACGACGCCGCCCGCCTCGAAGTGCCGGCCCGCGCCCTTGGCCAGGGAGTGGAATCCGGAGGCGATCGCGGAGAACCGTTCCGCGTCGTCGCGACCCATGCCGGTGGAGGCGCCGACGCACAGCCCGTCGGCGGAGAGCATGACCGCGTGCCGGACCTCGGCGACCCGGCCGACCAAGTCGTCGAGCAGCCAGTCGACGCCGTCGCCGCCCACCTGGGTGATCGTGTAGGTCGGTGTCATCGAGGGCCTTCTTCGTTGTTCGGGGCGTGGCTCGGGGTGTTGGTCGTGGTGTTGGTCGTGGTGTTGGTCGTGGTGTTGCTGGTGCGGTGCGGATCCTCGTGACCGTGACCGTGGCCGTGGCCGTGGCCGTGGCCGTGGCCGTGGCCGCCGCCGCGGGCCCGGCGTCGGCCGGAGCTGAGCGAGGCCATGGTGGCGCGCGCCGCTTCGGGGGAACGCGGGCGAGACTCAACGGTCCCGTCGGCCCCATTGAGCCCATTGGGGCTATTGGAGCCATTGGGGCTACTGGCCCGGTGTGCCCCACGTGGACCTTCAGCCCCGCTGAGCTGGCCTGACTGCGCTGATTCCGCACGGAGTTCGGGAGCGAGGTGGGCCTGACGGACGCGGCGCGGGAGGTTGTCGGTGGTCAGATCAGCAGACGCGTCCGGTGCCGGAGCGACGACAGTCGGCACGGGAGTGGGGGCCGACGCGGAAGCAGACATGTGATCAGGAGTGGGTGCGGCTGCGGCTGCGGCTGCGGCTGCGGAGTCAGGGCCGAAAACGGCGGCGGGGCCGGGCTCGATGCTGGGCTCGGGATAGGGGCTGGGGTTGGGGTTGGGGTTGGGGTTGGGGCCGGGACCGGGGCCGGGGCCGGGATCGGCGTACGAAGCCTCCGGTACTGACCGCAACCCCGGGTGCGGGGCCTCCAGCAGCCGCTCCGGCAGGAACACCACCGCCGTGATCCCCCCGTACACCGACCGACGCAGCGTGACGTCGAGCCGTTGCCGCGCCGCGAGGCGGTTGACGACGAAGAGGCCGAGCTTGCGGGAGTCGAGCAGGTCGACGTCGGCGGCGCGGATGCGCTCGTTCGCGGCGGCCAGCGCCTCGTCACCCATGCCGAGCCCGCGGTCCTCGATCTCCAGTACCGCGCCCGCGCCGACCTCCTCTCCTCGTACGACGACGGGAGTGTGCGGCGGCGAGAACGAGGTGGCGTTCTCGGTGAGTTCGGCGATCAGGTGGACGAGGTCGGCCACCGCCTCGCCCGACAGGAGCAGTTCGGGCGTCTCCTCGATGCGGACGCGTTCGATGTCGGCGGTCTCGGCGATCCCGGCGCGCAGCGCGTCGAGCAGCGGCACCGGCCGGCGCCAGGCCCGCCCCGGCGCGGAGCCGGAGAGGATGAGCAGCGACTCGGCGTGCCGGCGCATGCGGGTGGTGAGGTGGTCGAGGCGGAACAGGTCTTCCAGGTCGGTCGGGTTCTCGGTGCGGCGCTCCATGGTGTCGAGGAGTTCCAGCTGGCGGTGGAGCAGTACCTGGCTGCGCCGCGCGAGAGAGACGTACACGCCCGAGACGCCGGTGAGGACGGCGGCGCGGTCGGCGACGGCGCGCAGGGCGGCCCGCTGCACGGTCGTCAGGGCGGCTCCGACCTGCCCGATCTCGTCCTTGGCTCCGGTGCGGGTGAGCGGCGCCTCGGAGTCGAGGTCGATCTCCTCGCCCTGGTGGATGCGGCGCACCGCTGCGGGGAGCCGGGTGGAGGCCAGGTACAGGGCGGCGTTGCGCAGGCCGGTGAGGTCGGCGACGAGGCCGCGTCCGATGCGTACGGACAGCAGCAGGGCGAGCAGCACGCCGAGCAGGCCGAGGAGCACGGCGAGGCCCGAACTGCCCAACGCGGCAAGGGAGTACGGCTGCGCATCGTCGCCGCCACGGGTAGTGGCGGCGGACTCCGCGCCGGCGAGCCCGTGCAGGGTGGCGCCGGCGGCGGCGTGCCAGGAGTCGGCGGACACGGCGCCGGTGACGGTCTTCATGTCCGTACGACCTGCTGCGAGCACCGCGTTCTGGGCGGCACCGAGTTCGGTGGCCCGGGTCGAGTCGAGTACCTCTCGGTACGCGGCCCGGTCCGCACCGGACAGATCGGGTACGGCGCTGTCGGTGAGCGTGCGCTGCACCGCCACGTCGCCCGCGAACGTCTGGTACTGGCCCACGGTCATGGCGCTGCCGGAGGCGAGCACACCACCGAGGACCGCGTCCTGGCGGCTCAACGCCTCGCGGGCGCGGGCGAGTTCGAGGACGGTACGCCCGTCGGAGGCAGCCGCGTCGCGCCCAGTGCCGTCCCCGGCGCTGCCCCCGGCACTGTCGCCGGAGGCTCCCGCGAGCGACGCGCGTACAGAGAGGGCCTTGTCGGCAACGCCGTCGTAGCGGGCGAGGAGGGCGGACTGGCCCGCGCTGCCGTCGCTCGCCGCCTTGCGGGGCGCGGCGAGGGAGTGGGTGGCGGCGAGCAGTCGATCCACCCGGGTGGGCAGCGCGGGGTCGACGGCGGACAGGTCGGTGCTGTTGGAGGCGACGCCCGTACGCAACGCGACGGCGGCCCGCGTGGTGCGCGAGACGGCCGAGTCGAAGGTGTGCCGGCGGGCGGTGCCGGGGTGCGCGCGGTAGCCGACCGCCGCGGCGCGCTCGTCCTGCACGGCGGTGGTGAGCCGGGTGGCGGGTCCGGTCAGGGTGGAGTCGAGCTCCTTGAGCTGTTCGGAGGCCGAGACCCCGGAGGCGACCGTGACCGCCTCGTGCCCCCACAGCGCCATCAGGCAGACGACCGGGACGGCGAGCAGCGTCACGACCTTGGCTCTGATGGATTTGGGCCGCAGTCGTTCGAGCAGCGGAGGGCGTGCGGGCATGGCGGATCTCCTCGCGGGGACGGGAGTTGGGGAGGGAGACGGGGTGCGGGCGGGCCGGGGCCCTGGGAAGGGGCGGGTGCTTCTGCGGTCCTTATGCGGGGCTTCTGCGGGGGCTTCTGAAGGAGGCTTCTGAAGGAGGCGGGGCTTGCGGCGGGGACGGACCTTGTGAAGGTGGTGGCCGTTGGGGAGGTCGGCCGGCCAGGTGGATGGTCGCCGGTCTTCCGGTGGATGGTCACCGGTCTCGTGGAGGGCCGTGGACCTTGCAGAGGTCGTCGGCGTTGCGTGCGGCGGCCGTGGATCTTGCGGAGGTCGCGGGGCGTGCAGCGGGCCGTGTTCCTCACGAGGCCGTGATGTGCAACGGCGCCGCGAACCCGGCGAGGAACTGCGGACCATGCGAAGAGCCATGGACCTTGCAAGGAGCCGTGTACTTGGCCAGGGGAAGGCCCTCACCCCACGGGCAGTTCCACCTCGTGCAGCGGCCGGGCGGCGGCCTCGCTCTCGGCGCGCTCGCGTGCGGTGGGCGAGAGGGCGACGAAGGCGCAGGTGAGGAAGAGGAACGAGCCGAGTACGACGGCGAGGGGGAGGATGAAGGACGTCGCGCTCGCCCCGCCCAGCGCCGCGGTACCGGTGCGCACCTGTACGCCGACGGCGGCCATCCCGGTGTAGTGCATGCTGCTGACGGCAAGCCCCATGACGAGCGAGGCGACGGCGGCGGCCAGCGGCCCCTGGACGCTCAGCGCGGCCCACAGCGCGGCCGACGCGGCGACAACGGCGATGACGACCGACAGGGCGACGAGGCCGGGGTCGTACGAGGTGTCACCGTTGAGGCGTACTGCGGCCATTCCGATGTAGTGCATGGCGGCGACACCGAGCCCGGTGCCGAGCCCGCCGAAGGCGATGGACCGCACGCGCGAACGCCCGTAACCGGCGACGAACACGCCCGCGCCCACGACGACGATCGCCACGAGCAGGCTGAGCAGCGTCAGCGGCACGTCGTAGCGGATGGCGGTGCCGTCCACGTCGTAGCCGAGCATGGCGATGAAGTGCATCGTCCAGATCCCGGAGCCGATCGCGGCGGACGCGGTGATCAGCCAGCTGCGTCTCGACCGCCCCTGGGCGGCCAGGGCGCGCACGGTGCAACGCAGCCCGAGGGCAGCGCCGACGACGGCCATGACGTACGACAGGACCGGTGTGATCCAGCCGCCGGACATGTGGTGCATGTGACCCACGGATTTCCTCTCGCGGTACGCGTTCGGTGACCCCCCGGTCGGAACCGGGACGCTAACACGCAGGTCAGCGGGTAGGCGGGCACCGGCGAACCTGCCGCCGCGACCCCGACTGGCCGGTAAGTCACGCAGGCGTCAGGCGAGTTGCGCCGTACGACGAGGAGGCGGGCGCCCCCGACGGCACCCCTCGATGCGACTCTTGTCACGCCGCACGCCGGACCACAGCGGAGATCCGACATGAAGCAGTCGCCGCACCGCACTCCACGCTTTTCGGACAACTGGCGTACGCGGTACGGAAAACGGCGGCTCCGGACAGCGTCCGCATCCAGACATCCGACGCGTAATGCACGGTGCACGTGGACGGCTGAGGGTGTTCGGAGTGTGTCCGAGGCCTGAACTTCCGCTTCTCGCCCGCCCCCCATAGGTCCGGTACGCACCCGCTGCAGAGACCCCTCCGTCAAGCGCTGCAGAGACCCCTCCGTCAAGCGCTGCAGAGACCCCTCCGTCAAGCACGGGTCAGGTCAAGCACGCCTCAGAAGGGCGCAATACTCCTCGGCAGCCAGCCGGAATGGGCGAAGCTGGTCGACGGTGCGCTCTCTGCCGCCTGTACCGTCGAGGATCCACACGGCCGAGGATCCACACGACTCGCAGGGTGAGCTTGCTGAATGCCCCTTGCCCGTGCACGAGGAGCACTTGGCGTGCTCCCGAGGAGGCGCCGGAGCTGTCCGAGTCCGCTTCGGCGGCGAAAACTGTGGCTCGCCCAATGCCAGATACGGGCCTCGGACGAGGAAGCCTCTGTTGGCGTAGACGAGGCCGCTCACGATGGGGCGGACTCCAGTCGACGCTCCGGGGGCGTTGGGCTGTTCAGTCCGTGGTCGGAGTGACCGTCCAGACCGGTGAGCACGGCGTGCGGCCGGACGCACCAGGGGCCCTTACGGGTTCACTGGCCCTGATCGGCAGGTCCGACGCCGAAGGCCATGCGCTGCTCAGCCGGCACGCCGCTGTCCGTCTTTTCGCTGTAGATGGACGGCTTACCGAAGAATACGCCGCCGTCCTCGAACTGCATTTCCGGGGCAGCCTCCCCGTCCATATCCACGGCCCATCCTTCAGGAAGGCCGAAGTAGAAATATGTCGACTGCTTCCCGGTTTTCGGGTCGAGGCTGACGACTGAGGCAGGAGCCGCATCATCCGATCCGAATCTTGTGGCCAGGACGCGATTGCCACTCATTCGTAGCGGATACATCCTCTGGTCGTGCCCCGCGTCGAATTTCAGGCCGGCCTTACCTGTTTTCAAGTCGAAGGAGACTACCCAGTTCGCCGCATCATCGACATCCTCAAGGTTCACACCACTCGTGACAAACGCCTGCCCTCCGCCGATCACCACTCCCCAGCATTCACCCACGACGTCATCGCTGCATTTGACTTGATAGCGATCACCCTCCAGCCGGATAGTGGCCTGGTACTTCCCGCGAGAATCAAGCGAGATCAGGTCCGTCATCTTCATGTCGTCACCAGCACCTACGGCGAGCACAACCGGGCTGCTCGAAACAATGTTGGCGAGGTCGACTCCCCTTGCGAGGCGGTAAGTCCACGTAGTTTTTCCGGTGCGCAGATCCAACGCCTGAACCTGAAAACTAAGCTCGCCACCAGGGGCCACGCCGTAACAGTTATGCAACACCAAGAGGGTTCTACCGCCGGTGAATCCAGCGATTTTGCAGTTCTTCATCGGGTCGAGGCGCCACAACTTCTGCCCGTTCCGCATGTCATAGCCAACGGCGCCGTCGCCCCAGGAAGTGGCCACCACCCCCTTGGCCATGGTCAATGCGGTCGGGATCAGTTCATCAAACTTCTGCCTCGGAACCGTGGTCTGCCACAGCTTCTTACCCGAGTCGAGGTCGATCATCGCAAGCTGGTCGCAGCGATTCCCATTCTTCTTGTCCTTGAGGATCATGGCAGTTCGCCCGTCCACGGTGACATCGTCCGTGGTCCAGCAGACAGTGCCAGTCAAGGAAAGCTTCCACAGCACCGAGGCGGTCTTCACGGAGTCCTTCGCCTCGACCGCGAAGAGATCGCTCCCCTTCCCCTTGATCAAGGCCTTCTTCGTCACCCACAGGCCGGGAGTCTGCTCGGTCTTCCCGGGCAACACGGTGTTGGTCGACATGTCTGCCAACATGTGCCCAGCGGCTGGGGAGCCTCCAGGCAGCTTCTCGACCGTCTCCCTGATGTCATCGGGGGATTGCGCAGCGGCTCGCTGTCCGATGGCGTCGGACGGCTTGTGCGCTCCAGGGTCCGACCATGCAAACCAGGCCCCACCCGCAAGCACGATCACCAGCACGAGAAGCGCGCCGAGTCGCCTGCGGCTTCGGCGGCGCCGATGTACTTCCGCAACCTGCTGCGATTGAGTGAACGGGGAAGGCGGCGGCCCGAATGCCATGGCTTTTGTACCCTCTCTGAATCCCGGGTCTGGTGTGCCATTCCTTCTGGACACAAGCGAAGGGTGGGCGCTTTGCACGCCCACCCTGTCGACCTCGACTGCCTCTTCCTACTGGAAGTAGCTGGCCGCCTTCTTGTCGCCGGCCATGTAGTCACCACCAGAGGTGTGCACGACGTGGCCGATGCCCGTCAGTGCCGTGTGAATCTCACCGGCTTCCTTGTCCCACTTCTGGAGCTTCCCGTGGAAACCGGCCTGGGCGTCACCCTCCCAGTACTCCTGGCTCCGCACCACCAGCTGCCGGAGCTCCGCCAGATCCTGCTCGAGCGCCTTGGCCTCGTTGCCGATCGTGGTGGCTGCCATGTCCAGCGCGTCGTACTTGACTGCCAAGCCATCCGCGTTGTTGGTGCCCATAACTCTTACCTCGTCTCACTCAATGTGTCGGCCAGTCCGAATATGCCGGGTGTTCTTGAGACCGGCAGACCTACATGTTGTAGAACGCGGAAGACTTGTCCGCCGTGTACTTGTCGCCCGTGGTGTCACCGTCGTGCAGGCTGATGCGGTTCATGGACGCACGCACGTCGTCTTCCTTGGCGTCCTTGAGGTTGCGCGTCTGCGTCATGGCCTCGATGACACCGGCCAGGATGTTGCCGATCGCCTTAAGGGACTCGTTGATCTCGACCTGCTTCTTGTCGAAGGCAGATCGACCGATGCCCTGCCACTGCCCCTCGAGGCTGTCGATCAGACCCTGCAGTCGGTGAGCACGCTTGCCGATGGCTTCGTACTTCTCCGACATCTGCCTCTGGAGCGCGACTACCGCGGCATCTTCAAGCTTCTGAGAGCCAGCCATTGTGTGCCCTGCCCTTCCTTGGGTTGTCTGAGATCCAACTGCTTTGGTTCAACCCGCTTGAGGCCGAACCGCTCCCCCGTGGCCCGCCCAAGTAGCGCAGGGACCCCACGGTTGAAAGTCTCATTGGTTACGTCGCGCCCGCAACACCGCGAACCCGCCGCCCCCGATCACGATCACCGCCGCAACAGCACCAAGCGCAATCCACAACGTGTTGCTGTCACTTGAGGACTTCGCTTCCGATCCTGCCGCTGAAGTCGCTCCACCAGAAGAGGACGTAGAGGCTTGTGACGAGCCTGATGCAGAAGCGGAAGGAGCCGCGTCCGACTGCGAACTGGCCGTCGTCGTCTTCTCATTGGTGATCGGGTCGACGTCGGCGGCGCCAGGATTCCCCTTGCCGTCAAGCACGTTCTGCGACGCCCGGACCACGCCGTAGCCCAAGTAGTTGCTCGGCTTGTTCTTCGGCCAGTCGCGGGCGGCCGTGTCGATCAGAACGCGGAGTACCTGGTTCGCGGTCCAGTCGGGGTGAGCCGACCAGATCAGGGCGGCGGAGGCCGAGGCGTAGGCCGAGGAGAAACTCGTTCCCTGCCCCTTGCAGAACGAGGTGAACGAGGTATCGCAGTAGTACGGAACATCGAGCCCCGGAGCGGCAAGGTCGACGTAGTCACCGTGCTCGGAGAAGTCTCCGACGTGACCGGACTCGTCCAGCGACGAGACACCGACCACGCCGGGGTAGGCGGCCGGATAGCCCACGAAGTTCTTGGTCTTCGCGTCATTACCGACACCCGCAAAAAGCAACTTGCCCTTCGCATAGGCGTACTTGATGGCCGCCTTCTCGTCAGGGGTCGTGTAGTCGCTGGTGAACGACATGTTGATGATCTTCGCGTCGCTGTCCGCCGCCGCACGGATTGCCTCCGCCGATTCCGGCGTACGCTTCCGCTCCGCTTTGTCCTTCAGGTCCCCCAGAAGGATGCGATACGGAAGGATCTTGGCGCCGGGAGCGACGCCCTGCAGACCTCCGCCCTTGCCCGTACCCGCGATCGTCTCCGCCACTGAAGTGCCGTGGCCGTCATAGTCCTGCGTCGCGTGATAGCCGACGTCGCCCTTCACCTCGTCGGCGAGAACCTGCCCTTTGAGGGCAGGCGTTTCAGCGTTGACACCGCTGTCGATGACAGCGACCTTGACGCCCGCGCCGGTACTCACCTTCCACATCTGCTCGGCACGCATGTCGTCCAGGTACCACTGCTGGGCCCGGCCGCTGTCGGCAATGGCCACCGGAGCCAGGCCGGCAGACAGACCGGTCATGGCCGCCAGCACAGCACCGACAACAGTGAAGCGTCTTGCGGTGCGTCCCGCAGCGCACACTGTCATCGTTCCACGATGGCCGATTCCTGACTTCATGCTGATGTACGTCCTCGCTGGGGGCTCAGTTGATCACTGGCGGCACATCGCGCCGCTGGTTGCCGGGCAGGTGGGTCTCCGGGTCCTCGACCAGATAGTCCGGGCGTTGCGAGGCCTCCGCCTCGTCGTCCTCCGAACGGTTCTGCTGGCCTTGTGGTCCGCGAACCAGACCCGAGCCCCCCGCCGAGAATCCACCGCGCCCTGCACGCCCGGCTGCGTTCCTGGCCGCGGGCCTTCCGGTCACCGCTTCCGAAGCCCCTTGGACCCGTCGGCCTCCGGCCGACGACTTCGCGCCCGTGGTTTCCGCGTTGGGCGCGCCCAGCACACCCCGCTGGCCGATGCGACCGGCTCCGGAGCGTGCGTTCGCCGACGGCTCGCCACCCACGACAGTGCCGCGCGGTACTCGCGATCCGTTCTTCCCGACGTTGCCGGTCGTCGTGCTCGGCTTGCCACCGACCACACCATTGCGGTTCGCGCCCGCTCCCGAACCACTGCCGCGCCCCGCTGCGGAAGAAGTCGGTCGCGCCGTGCCCCCTGTGATGCCACGGCCCGGCGCGCCCCCAGGTCGGCCGCTCGCCTGACCCGACGAAGTCGCGCGCCCCATGGGGCTGTTGGTCGTGCCACGACTCGTAGACGAAGTACCACCCGAAGTGGGTGTCCGCATCTGAGCCGGGGTGGACGTCTTGCCGCCACCGGTTCCGTAGGCCGTGGGCATCGCGCGCGACGTCATGGGGTTGGTGTAACCCGTCGCGAACGGCGCCGGCGTGTTGGTCGGCCCGTTGCTGGGGCCGGTCGCCAAGGGAGGTGAACTGACCGGGGTCTCGGACGTCGGCGGAGGGAGCGTCCCCACACTGTCGATCTCCGTCCCGACCGATCGATCGGGGTACGTGATCGAAGCGGGGACGTCCTTCGCCTCCGGCGTCGAGGCGTGGTGCGACACGTGATCGACAACGGGCGAGTGCGGCTGCGCCGAGATCGCACTCGCGTGACCCGCCGGTGACACTTCCGAGCCGGTGCCGTCTCCGGTGGCGCCGCCGACCCTCTGCCGTGAAGGCTGGGGCACCCCCACATTGGGCATGGCCTCAAACGTCGGCTCGCTCTGCTGAAGCTGGTTGAGCCCCTGCGCCGACACCGAGTAGAAGGACGCCAACCGGTTGATCTGGTTGATGGCCTCCTGGCGGTCCTTCTCCACCCTCTTGGCCTCGGTGTACTTGGGGTTGGAATCCGTCTGCGCCGGCATCGCGAAGGCTTCGGGCTTCTTCCGCTCGAAGGGCGAGCGCGTGTCCCGCTCCTTCGGCATGGAACTCTTGACCGAGGCGAGGCCGCCCGCGGCGGCCGAGACCTGGACGCCGGCGAGTTCGGCGTACGAGGCCAACTGCTCCGTCGTGCCCGCCAGGCCCTTGCCCCACGTCTCGAACGACGTGCCGGACTGGCCCTTCCAGTCCTCGCTCGCGTGCGTGATGTTCTGGCGCAGCTCCTCGGCCGCGTCGTTGATCGCCTTGCTGGCCCTCCACAGAGCGTGTCCGGCTTCCTCGAGATGACTCGGCTTCGTGCCTTCGAGGAGGTCGAGCATGGTGTTGAGGTCCTGGTCCTCGTAGTCCGATGCCTTGGCACCGTACTGATAGGCACGACCCGGCTTGCCGCCGAACATGCCGTGCATGACGTTGTTCATGGCCTGCGCCACGTTCGTCACGGCTACTTGGCCGCTGGTCAGCTCTTGCGGCGAACCGAGGTCCTCGACGGTGGGCAGCGTCTGTGGATCCTGCGACCCGCCGGTGCCCGGATGCTGCTTGTCACCACTCATCAGAGGTTCCCCTTGATGTCGACGTCCTTCTCCTCGCCGCGCGGCTGAGCAGGATGGTCGCTCTGCTTCTTGCGGGCGGCAACGGCTTCGGCCTCACGGTCGACCTTCGTCTGGATCTCCCAGAAGCGGCGCCGCTGTTCGTCTTCCAGATTGTCGAAGCCGATCTCCGCGCCATGCGCGGCGATCCCCATGGCTTCGATCTGGAGGGACAACATCTTGGAGAGCTCGGTGATCCTGCCGTGGACCGTCTCGTACTCCTTGTGCAGGCTCACCGCTTCGTGGAACGACGTCGCACTCGTGACCGCGTCCTGCGTGAACGTCTGATGCCCGACCTTGGACGAGCTTCCGTCCGACCCCTCGAAGTCCTGAAGGATCTTGTCGACGCGCTGCTTGAAGGTCTTCAGAACCCCCGCGCCGACCTTCAGGTCAGCTGCCGCTGCCGTCGACACACCGCCGCCGTCCGCCGGAATCACGACGCGTCCTCCCCGTTTTCCCCGTAGTCCCACTCGGCCCGCGGCCTGACCGACCCGCCGCGTGACCGCAAAACAGTCGCGCCTTACGGCGCTCTTACCACTGTAGTCATCCGGCACATCCGCTCCAACTGAGCTATGCATTAACTCAGTCACGAACCCGCATCCACCGGTCACCAAGTTGCCCACCTTGGACCGATTTTGCCCACATGCCCCATGGGTAACTCGCACAGAATGTCCGTAGAGCGGGAATCGCCCCGTTCCCTCTCCATCAAACGTTCACGCCTGTCTCAGCGCGCTTCCGATGCGCTGAGGCAGTGGAGATCAGGCTGGTCAACACCGGGAGAGGCGGTCGGTGTTGACCAGGCTCGACCCCACCGAGTCGCCTGGTTCCGGCAGCCGGTGGCCCGCGGCTCTGCTGAGGCCGAGCGGGTCGGCGTTCCAGCGGGCCCGCGGCCCGACGCGTCAGCTCTTCGCCGGGGAACCCGTCTTGTCGGCCTCGGCGTCGAAGTTGATCCGGTCGCCCTTCACCGAGGTGACCTTGATGTTCACACCCAAGGTGCTGCCGTCGGAGGCCGTCAGCGTGCAGCGCGTCGTGGTGCCGACCTTGCCCTCGAGGTCCTCGGGGCAGGACATGTCCGGCTTCGGCTGTCCCGCCTGAGAAGCGAGCTTCTCCGCGACCGTGTCGGCGAGCTTTTCCTTCGACATCTTCGGATCGGAATTGCCTACGCTGACCGAAGCCGAGCAGCCGACGAGCAGCGTGCCTGCGGCTACGGCCGAGACGGCCCGTTGGCGCGGACGGACGAGAATTGGTCATGGTGCGTTCCATTCCAGGTGATCAGGGGGGCGGGCAGGAGCCCGAGGCGTACTAGAGGCTTGGCGGAACGCTCAGCGCAGGGCGCACTCAGGAGGCGCACGGGGCGGCGCTTCGCTCAAAACCAGGCACATCCTTTTACTTCATGGGCTCTGCGCGACATCAACGAAGGATCTTCACCAAGTGCGATCGCCGGCACGATGCCGAAGTCGGGCTCAGTTCACAGGAGCACACGGCATCCGCAATAATCTCGAGCCATGGAGCAGCTGGTTGGG
The DNA here is from genome assembly GCF_010548525.1 of Streptomyces sp. SID14478. Classification (GTDB taxonomy): domain Bacteria; phylum Actinomycetota; class Actinomycetes; order Streptomycetales; family Streptomycetaceae; genus Streptomyces. The sequence goes on along the minus strand of NZ_JAAGMG010000209.1, from coordinate 7,125 downwards.
ATCTTGGTGAAGGTCCTCTTGTTCGTGTTCGTTGCAGGAATGTTCACCTTGGTCATCAGGGCATTCGTACGCAGCAACCAGGCGGACAAGAGAACCCGGAGAGAGTGGGCGGAGCTCGAACAGGTCGCCGCGGAGCGCGGCTGGGCGCACGAACGGCGTGCGGCCGGACGGGCCACCGAGTACTGCGGTGTGGGCCCCATGCCGGGCAGCGGCTCCAACCTGACGGCCTGGCACTACATCACCGGGGAGTTCCGTGGCCGTTCGTTCAAGTGCTTCGAGTACCGGTACTCGAACCCGGCCTCCGGCAGCGGCCAGGCCGGAGAGAGCAAGAAGCTCACGATCGAGTCGATGATCCTCGTCTCGGCTCCCGGCTCGGCACCGTACCTGAATCTGAGGCGGCCCGGAAAGTTCGACAGGGTGATGGGCCGAGGGCCCAGGAAACTGCTCGGTGTTCCGGAATTCGACGACAAGTTCCGATTCGACACGCATGACGAGGATTTCGCCAGGCGCGTGCTGAGCGACGACTTCCGGGCCTTTCTTCTGTCCGATCAGCGGGCTCGGAACAATCCCCTTCGCGTCCGTGACGACGAGCTGTTCACCTGGTACACCGGGACCCTTTCGCCGCAGACCCTGGAGGAGCGGCTCGACTATCTCTGCGACGTGCTCGACCGGATTCCCACACAGGTCTGGGCATCTGCCTGAGAAAGCTCGTCCGGCGGCGGCCGGTGGCTAACCGGCCTGCGGCGCGGAATCCTCACCCGGGCCCACCGTGCGCAGGAATTGCTTGTAGTCATCGATGACTTCACCGATCTGGTTCTGTTTCGCGGTAAGGACGATCTCGATCACAGCGCGCTGAGCGGGGTTCCATACGTCCTCGAGGCCGAGATACACCTGGCTCTGGCACAGCTCGACGGGCTCCCCCCGCAACGTGGTCGAGAGGACCAAGTCCTGTACGATTCCAGGGGAATCCGTGAGCCCGGGAAGGTCCGGTGTTCCGATCTCGGTCTTCTTGAGGACGCGCACCGACCCGCCCTGCTCCAGGCGTGGCACCGACTCGGCCGCGATCTGCGCGATGGTGGCGCCGTCGTTGCGCATCTCGCCGGAGAGGGTGATGTTCGCCGTGAACCCGTCGTCGATGGATGCGGGATGCAGGGCGACGAACGCCACGTTCGGCGCCCCCACCTCGTCGGGTGGAGCCGCCTGCCAACCGTCCGGCAGGGCAAAGGAAATCTTGACCGGCAACGAGGCTGCCATGGTGGATCCCATCCTTACGGTGAACGCCGGCTCGGGCCGGGACAGACGCTAGAGCCAGCTGCCGACGGTACTGTCCCAGGCGTCGCCCGCGGCATCGGCACCGTCGCCGAGCGCATCGGCCAGTTTGCCGGGGTCGACGGTGACATTGAATCCGACCTTGCCGCCGACGCCCAACCCGGCTCCGACGTCTCCGCCGATGGTGAACTTGCCGTCCTTCATGCCCATGTCGGCGTGGGCCTCGGCGCCCACACCGGCCCAGGCCTCGCCGTTGACACCGGCGCCGACTCCGGCGACGTCGGCGGAGGCCGAACCGGTCGCCTTGGCTCCGGCAAACGCCTCCGCACCGGCGTGCACACCGTCTTTGCCGGCCGAGAGTTTCGCGCCCGCGTCCGCTCCCACAAAGGCCTTCGCCTCGCCCTGCGCCCCGACGTAGCCGTACTCCAGACCCCCCTCGGCCGACGCCTGGGCGAGGTACGCGGAGCCTGAAACGCCGGCCTGGAACTGCCCGTTGGTGACACTGGCACCGATCGAACCGTCCACACCCAGCGTCTGGACGCCGGCCGCGTACTTGTACTTGGTGTCGCCCCACTTGCCATCGCCGTCGATGCCGTCCGACCACACGCTGGCCTTGCCGGACCATTCGGCGAGCTTGATGCTCCACTCGCCCTTCCTGCCACCGGGTCCAGGTTCCTCGTCGGTTCCGGCCGCGGATTTGTCCCTCAGGTACCAAGAGCCGTCCTCGCCCTTGCCCCATTCCTGTTCCCTGTGGCGCGGGTTGTCATCGGTGCCGAACCAGGACTTCTTCTCCTTGGCCCATGCCTCGGGCGCGATGGCGCTCTTGCCGACCCCGTGGTCCTCCGCCCATTTCTTGGTGTCGACCCCGCTCCGGATGCCCACCAGCCAACTCGGGGCGTCCTTGGCGTCGCCGGCGAGGCCGTGAAGCTTCTTGGTGAGCTTCTCGGCCTCTTCCTTGAGCTGCTTGCGCGCGCCGCTCAGCAGATGTTCGGCGCCTTCGTGGTCGCCCTTCTTCCAGTTCGCGATCGCAGTGGTGGCCTGGCCCTGCGCCCAGGTCAACGTGGTGGCGTACGCGTAGACCGCCTTGGCCGCGCCGGACATCGCGTCGCCGGCGTAGTACCAGTTGGTCTTCTCCTTGCCCAACGTGGGCCAGAAGGCGTCGCTGGCCTGGCCGACCCAGCCCTTGATGCGCAGGGCACGGAGGCCGTCGCCGATCTTCTCGAACTTGTCCGCCCACTTGTTGAGCTCGGTCTCGATGTCGCCGAGCTTGCCCGCTTCACCCGGGATGAGGTCCTTCGGGTCGTCGGTCGACCCGAGCGTGGCTCCCATGAGTGCGCAATCCCCGTTCTGGTTCCTGTATCTGAGCCCGGATCAGTTCCGTCAGGCCAACGCCTTCTTGACGGACCTCACCGCGTCACGGATCGCCTCGTCCGTGTCCTCGAAGTCCCCATTGGCCTGGGCGAGTCCGTCGGCCAGGCTCGCCGCGCAGTCGGCCAGGAATTCGGCCCCCGACTCCCACGTCGCGCAGAACGTCACCAGCGCCGCGGCCGAATCGTCGTTCCCGATCTTGGTGGCCAGGTCGCCCGCGTCGCCCAGGTCCACTTTCTTGACCGGCTTCAGGATTTCGACCATGTCCTTGGCGCCCTGCCTCAGGACTCCTGGCCCCACTCCGAGTTCACCGGCCAAGGAGGCTCTCCCTCTGTCAACTTTGCCTGTACGCAGGCCTAATGGCGCCGTCGGCAGGGAAGCTACCACCGGGAACGCACCCCTCGATGCCCGCACACCACCCCGGCGCGACACCGCCGTGGTAGCCATCCGAAAGAGGAGAAAGCCTTCTGCACGCCCGTGCTCGGGGGCTGTCAGAAGGCAACCGCAAGGGTGAATTTCGGGGTCCCGCACAGGAGTGGCTCGTTAGTGGTGCATTCCTCGCAGTGAACGTCCTACTCGACGAACAGCCGGTACAGGTGACTGGTGCCATGTACCTGGTATCTGGCTCTGGCGCCAGATATCAGTACCTCCGACAGAGGCCTGTAAAGGAACGCACCATGCAAAGCGAACTGCTCGAACACCGCCTCGCAAGGCGCCAGGACGAGCGCCGCGCCCACATGCTTCTCGGCGCCCTGTTCGCCGCCGCCATGCTGGGTCGAGCGGTGCAGCAGGCCTGGTTCGGGGTCTGGTTCGACTCCGCGTTGGCCGCCGCCGGTTGTGCGCTGAGCCTGGTGGGCCTTGGGCTCGATCGGCGCGGGAACGTCAGGATGGCCGGGGTCGTGTTTGTGAGCGGCCTGGTCCTGCTGGCCCTGCTGGACGGTTACGTTCGGTTCCGTCGGCAGTAGGCGCGCGACGCGGCCCCCGCGGGGAGACGCCGTGTCACACCCCCCGTCCAACCCCCGCCCGCCGACGCCGCGCATCCCGTACCGCCACCGCCGCGCCGCCGAGGCCCGCGACCGCTACCAGGCCGCCGACCAGGACGTAGCTCGCGAGGCGGGAGTTGCGTTCGTCGGCTGTTTCGCCGAAGTGGAGGGGCGGGACCTTGGGGGGCTCGGCCTGGGGGCCTGCCGCCTGGGGGGAGGGGGACTCGACCGGGTGGTCGTCGTCCGTGAGGGCCGCCACCGGGTCGATCACGCCCCAGCCGACGTACTCGTCGGCGCCGGGGATCGAGCGTTCCGCGGTCTGTTCGATCTGGGCGACGATCTGGGCCGCGGACCAGTCGGCGTGCTTCTCCTTGAGGAGGGCTGCCACGCCGGCCACGTACGGGGCCGAGAAGCTCGTGCCGTTGTCGGAGCACTGGCCGCCCTGCGGGACCGTGGAGATCATGTCGACGCCGGGGGCGGCGACGCCGAGCCACTCGCCCGCCTGCGAGAAGGAGGCGCGTTCGTTGTTGCGGTCGGAGGCGGCGACGGCGAGGACGCCGGGGTAGGACGCCGGGTAGGTGCGGCCCGCCTTGCCGCCCAGGCCGTCGTTCCCGGCCGAGGCCACGACGACGATCTTCTTGTTCAGAGCCGCGTCGACCGCCTGCTGGAGCTCGGGCGCGGGTTCGGCGGCGTTTGCCGTGTCCTGGGAGATGTTGATGACGTCGGCGCCCTGGGTGACGGCGTGGTTGATCGCCAGGGCGAGGGTCTCGGCGGTGCCGGTGCCCTCCGCGTCGTTCTGCTTGATCGGGATGATCTTCGCGGCGGGTGCCAGGCCCACGAAGCCGGTGCCCTTGCCCTTGCGGGCGGCGATGATGCCGGCCACGCGCGTGCCATGGCCGACGGTGTCCGTGGTGCCGGACGCGTTGCCCCACTCCTGGTTCGTCTCGCCCTTGATCTTCTTCTTGAGGTAGTTCTTGCCGCTCTTGGCGTCCACGGCGGACGTGAGCTGCGGGTTCTTGATGTCGACGCCCGTGTCGATGACCGCGACCCGTACGTTCTTGCCGGTCGCCTCCTGCCACAGCTCGTCGAGGTTGACGCGCTGCAGTGCCCAGGGGCGGCCCTTGTACGTGGTCTTGCCGAACTCGCACTGGTCGTCCGCGGCCGCCGGGGCCGCCGGCAGCAGGAAGGTGGTCGTCGCCGTCGCGGTCAGGGCCGTCGCCGCCATCACCAGCAGCGTCCTGCGGCTCAAGTGGCCGAAGTGACTCAAGTGGCTTACGTGTCGCATCAGTTGGTCCCCCGTGCGCCCTACGAACCCTGCGGCTGGCGCGCCGCGCCCGACGACAGGGCCGGGCCCGTCGGCAGGAACTTCGACCACTCGACCGGGATGTCGGTTGTCTTCGCCTTCTCGTACCCGAGGCGGGTACGGGCGATCTGGGTCTCCTGGAGGAGCTGCTTGTCGCGCTTCTTGGACTGGTCGACCGCCGTGCCGTTCGCGTCGCCGTCGCTGTTCGACTGGAGTGCGTAGCGCAGGCCCGTGTCCGTCACCAGGAACAGGCCGCCCGAGGTGCCCGTGTTCTGGACCTGCTTGAACAGCTGGCCGGAGCCGGGAGTGACGTACGTGCTGGAGGAGCCGGTGGCCAGCGCGACCGGGAAGTCGTCGCCCGCCCATGTGCTCAGCGTGGTGCGGTTGTTCGCGCCGACGCCGCGCAGGGTGTTGCAGATGACGTTGCGGCCGTTGCCGGTCGCGGCCGCGTCGTTGACGGTCTTTGCCTGCTGCTCGGGCCAGTTCTTGTCGCCGGCGAAGGTGCCGTCGGTGACGATCTGGCCGAGCGCCACCTGCTGGGCCTCGCTGTTCGGGTTCGCCCCGGACAGGTCCTTGCTGGCGAGCAGGAGCTGCGCGGTGAACGGCGTGACCGTCGCGATGCGGTCCGGCAGGACCACGTAGTACTGCACCCCGTTCGTGGCGTTCTTGGTGACGAGCACCTTGCCGACCTTGTTGTTCGCCGCGTCCAGCGAACCGGTGTTGTGCGAGGGGGTGTTCGCGGTGCCGTCGACCGTCGGGAAGGCGACGGGCGTGCCGTCGTGCAGCGTGGCCAGCCACTCGTCGGAGACCTTCTGCGGCGTGTGGCCGAACGCGTCGAGGGCGCGCAGCAGTTGCTGCTTCTGGAGGCTGTCGGTGGCCGACAGCGTGTACTTGGTGCCCTTGGCGTCGACGATGTACTCGGTCTTGGCCTTGTCGTCGGAGACGACGTACATCAGCTCGCCGCCGGTCAGCCGGTCGGTGCTGTCCGTCTTCGCGCGGTCGTTCTTGCCGAGCACGAACGTCGCCTGCTGAACCTCGCCGCCGCTGGTGGGCCGCTCGCACACCATCCAGCGCTTCTGCGCGGAGGCCTCGTCGGAGGAGGGCAGACGGTCGGGGGCGTACGGGATGCCGACGGTGGCGCCGTGCGGGATCTTGCCGCTGTCGAGCACCGACTCCTGGACGGTCATCACGCTGTCCTGGCGGCCGTCGTCGAGGAGGAGCTTGGCGGAGGCCATGTTGAGGACCGGGTGGAGCTGGGCCTGGTCCTTCTTGCCCGTCCGCATGATCACGTAGCGGGTCGTGGACTTGCTCGCCACGATGACGTTCTTGTACGGCTCCTTCCAGCCCTTCGGGGCCGCGGGGCTGAACATCCCGATGCCGCCGAAGACCGCGAGGACCACCACACCGACGATCGTGCCGGGCAGTACCGCCCGCAGCGGCCGCGGCGCGCCCTCCTCGGAGCCCGACGGAGAGGGCTGGAGGAAGGACGCCAAAGTGCGGCGCTTCGCGAAGGTGTAGGCGTTGAGTTCGTCCCGCCGTGATGCCATCTGTGTCCGCTCTCTCCCCGTGCGGAGCCGTGGGGGCGTATTCCCCCGTCTTCGATCGGCTGACGCCCGGCTGTGAAGTGCGGCGGTGGTCGCCGGCGACGCCGTGGCTGTCAGACCCGGCCCCTACTATGCCTGTTACGACGTTGTGCGTGTGGCACGGGTAGGGTGCTGAGGCCTTCCGGGCAGGACTGTGGAGCCTTGTGAGGGACCTTTGGGCATGGGATTTCGGGAGAGTTCGGGGGGTTTGGAGTGATGGCTTCCGCAACGCGGGCTCGATCGCGGTCGCAATCGGGGTCACGATCGGGTGACCGTTCTGGGCAGGGATCTCCTTCCTCTTCACAGATGCCGCACATGCCTCCTGGTCAAGGACATCCGGGGCAGCAGGCACAGCCGTCCAGCGCCTCACCTCATTTGAAGTCGCGCTCCGGCCGTGGCGGCTCGTTCCGTGCGCAGCGGCTCGTGCTGATCGAGCTCGCCGCCGCCCTCGTGGTGTGCGGCTGGGTCGCCGACAACATGGTCGCGATGACCGCCACGGGCGCGGTCGCCGCCGTTCTGCTGCTGCTCGCTCTCGTACGGCGCCGGGGGCGCTCCCTGCCGGAGTGGCTGGGCAGCGTGCTCGCGCTGCGGGCCCGCAGGCGCGGCGCGGCGAGCACGC
>NZ_JAAGMG010000831.1 GCF_010548525.1 Streptomyces sp. SID14478 | reverse complement strand
CCGCGACCTGCTGCTGAGCGGGGCCTGCGACATCGCCGTCGCGGGCGGTTCGGAGGCGGCCGTCACCCCGGTGGTCACCACCGGGTTCCAGCGGATGGGGGCGCTGTCCGCGCGCACCGGCGATCCCGCCGCCGCGTCCCGGCCGTTCGCGGCCGACCGGGACGGCTTCGTCATCTCGGAGGCCACCGGGATCTGCGTCCTGGAGCGCACGGCGGACGCCCGGGCCCGGGGCCGGCGCGGCTACGCGCTGCTCGCCGGCGCCGGGCAGTCGACCGACGCGCACCATCCGACGGCGCCCGCGCCG
>NZ_JAAGMG010001064.1 GCF_010548525.1 Streptomyces sp. SID14478 | reverse complement strand
GTGGCTGGTCGCGCAGTTCCCCGCGCCCCTGGAAGGCCTCCGGCCTTCATCGGGGAGATGCCGCCCGCAGGGCGTGCATCTCAGGGGCGCGGGGAACTGCGCGACCAGCCCCCACCCACCCGCACCCGCCGAAACAACCCGCACCCCCGGCCGAGCGCAGCGCCCCGCACCCCGCGAACCCCGGCCAGCTAGAGTCGGCCCCGTGCTCAATCGCCTCAGCCGCCCCGCCGCCCTCGCCCTCTGCGCGCTCCCGGTGATCGCCCTGCTCGCGGTCGCCGGGTTCGCCCCGCTGCCGTTCTCCGTGGCGCAGCCGGGGCCCACCACGAACGTGCTGGGGGACTCGGCCGGCAAACCGGTGATCGACATCAGCGGGGCTCCCACCCGGGACACCAGCGGCGCGCTGCGCGCGGTGACCATCGTGGCGACCGGGCCCGACGCCTCCGTGCACCTCGGTGACGTGCTCGACGGCTGGTTCGCGGACGACCGGGCGGTCATGCCGCGGGACTCCGTCTATCCGGCCGGCGGCTCCACGAAGGAGATCGAGCAGCACAACCAGAAGGAGATGAAGGGCTCCCAGGACGCGGCGACCGAGGCGGCGCTCGCGTACCTCGGCGACGACTCCGGCAAGGTGAAGGTGACCCTCCAGCTCGGCGACGTCGGCGGGCCGAGCGCCGGGCTGCTCTTCTCGCTCGGCATCGTCGACATGCTCGACGGCAACGGCAGCGGCGGCGACCTCACCGGCGGGAAGTCCGTCGCGGGCACCGGCACCATCGACGACGACGGCAAGGTCGGCGCGGTCGGCGGGGTCTCGCTCAAGGTGCAGGCCGCCGACCGTGACGGCGCCACGGTCTTCCTCGTACCGAAGGCGGAGTGCGCGGACGCCAAGGCGTCGGCGCCGAAGGCGATGCGGCTGATCCCGGTGACCACGCTCAAGGGCGCGGTCACCGACCTGACGAACCTGGAGAAGGGCGCCGGCTCCGTGCCGAAGTGCTGACGCGTCACTCCTTGACGAAGCCCTCCTGCACCAGCCAGTCCTTCGCCACGTCGTGCGGGTCCTGCCCGTCGACGTCCACCTTCGCGTTGAGCGTCTGGGCGACGGAGTTGTCGAGCTTCTTCGTGATGGGTGCGAGGACCTCGGCCATCTTCGGGTACTTGCGCAGCGCCTTGGTGTTGATCTCGGGCGCCGCGTTGTAGTTCGGGAAGAAGTGCTTGTCGTCCTCCATCACGTGGAGGTTCATCGCCTTGATGCGGCCGTCGGTGGTGTACACCTCGCCGAAGGTGCAACTGCCCTTCGCGGCCTGGGTGTAGATGATGCCGCTGTCCATCTGCGTGACGTTGCCGTTCGGGATGCTCATGCCGTACGCCTTCTCCATGCCGTGCAGCCCGTCGGCCCGGTTGGCGAACTCGCTCTCCACGCACAGCGTGACGGCCTTCGGGTCCGACGTGGCGAGCGCGGCGACGTCGGAGAGCGTCTTGGTGCCGTACTTCTTGAAGTTGGCCTCGTTCATGGCGAGCGCGTACGTGTTGTTGAGCGCGGACGGCGGCAGCCAGGTGATGCCGTTCTTCAGGTCGGCGTCGTGCACCGCCTGCCACTGCTTGTGCGGGTCGGTGATCGGTTCGGAGTTGCCGAGGTACGTGATCCAGGCGGTGCCCGTGTACTCGTACATGGCGTCCGCGTCACCGGACTTGATGGCCTCGCGGGCGCCGATGGAGCCCTGGATGCCGGTCCGGTCCAGGACCTCCGCGCCGGCCGCCTTGAACGCGATGCCCATGATCGCGCCGAGGACCAGCTGCTCGGTGAACTCCTTGGACGTGACGGTGATGTTCGCGCCCTTGAGCGGGTCGCCCCGCCCGATCGAGCCGGGCTGGACGTCGTCGACCAGCGGGCTGCCGCTGGTGAGACCGCAGCCGGCGAGCAGGGCCAGGCCACTGGCCGCCGCCGCTGCCACACGCATCCGGTGCTTCATGAGCGGACCTCCAACCCGCGCGGCCGCAGCACGAGTTCGGCCAGCGAGGCCAGCCAGTCGACGAGCAGGGCGAGCGCGATGGTCAGGATCGAGCCGAGCATCAGGACCGGCATGCGCTGGTTGGTGATCCCGGTGGTGATCAGCACGCCGAGCCCGCCGCCACCGCCGAACGTGGCGAGGGTGGCCGTGCCGACGTTGAGGACGAGCGCGGTGCGCACACCGGCGAGGATCAGCGGGACGGCGAGGGGGAGTTCGACCTTGGCAAGGACGCCGAGCTGCGACATCCCGATGCCGCGGGCCGCCTCCAGGAGCGTCGGGTCGTTGGCCTTCAGCCCCGCGATGGTGTTGGAGAGCACCGGCAGGATCGCGTAGATGATGATGCCGATCAGGGCCGTGCGCTGGCCGATGCCCAGCCAGATGACGAGCAGCGCCAGCAGGCCGATCGCCGGGGTCGCCTGCCCCATGTTGGCCAGCGCCATGGCGAACGGGGTCGCCTTGCGGAACGCCTTGCGGGTCAGCAGGATCCCCAGCGGGATCGCGATGATCAGCACGAAGAACGTCGAGATCACCGTGAGGCTGATGTGCTGGCGCAGCGCCTTCCACACCTGCCCGCCGGAGATCGCGTTCTCGGAGATCGAGTCGAGGTCGGCGCTGCGGAACCACAGCCAGGTGATCAGCAGGACCACCACGAGCACCGCCGGCAGGAACGTCAGCTTCTGCCAGGTGAGGCGGCGGGCCGCCTTCGGTGCGGACGGCGGCGGCGCCTCCTGCTCGCCCTCGCCCTCGTCGCGGAACGCGAGGCCCTTGACCTCGTGCTCTCCCTCGGGGCGTTCGCCGCCCTTCTTCACGGGGCTGCTCACGCGTCCGCCTCCCCGCCCGGGGCCTGGGCGCCCTCCTGCTCCAGCTCCGTCTGGTGGGCGCGCTGCTCGGCCAACTCGTGCTGGTGCTCGACCGCTTCGAGCCGGTCGGCCTCCAGGAGTTCGTGCACGGAGTTCATCAGCGTCTCCATGTCGACGACGCCCTCGTACTCGCCGCGCCGGCCGGTCACCGCGACCCGGCCCGCGTTGTCGGTGAGGACCGCCTCCAGCGCGTCGCGCAGGGTCGCGTCCCAGGTGACGGTGTCGTGGACCATGGTGCCCGCGCGGGCCAGCGAGCCCTTGGCGCGCATCAGGTCGCCGCGGCGCAGCCACTTGTAGGGCCGGCCGCGCTTGTCGAGCAGCAGCAGTTCGTTGGTACCGGCGGCGCGCAGCTTGTTGAAGATGTCCTGCAGCGGGTCGTCGACGCCCACCGTCGGGTAGTCGGTGACCTCGACGTCGCGTACGCGGGTGAGGTTGAGGCGCTTGAGGGCGGCGCCCGCGCCGACGAAGCCGGACACGAAGTCGTCGGCCGGGTTGGTGAGGATCGCCTCGGGGGTGTCGAACTGCGCGATGTGCGAGCGCTCCCGCAGGACGGCGATGCGGTCGCCGAGCTTGATCGCCTCGTCGAAGTCGTGCGTGACGAAGACGATCGTCTTGTGCAGCTCGTGCTGGAGGCGGATCAGCTCGTCCTGGAGGTGGTCACGGGTGATCGGGTCGACGGCGCCGAAGGGCTCGTCCATCAGCAGGACGGGCGGGTCCGCCGCCAACGCCCGCGCCACGCCGACGCGTTGCTGCTGGCCGCCGGAGAGCTGGCGCGGGTAGCGGCCGTGGAACTCGCCCGGGTCGAGCCCGACCAGGTCGAGCATCTCCTCGACCCGCGACTTGATCCTGGATTTCGACCAGCCGACCATCTTCGGCACGAGCGCGATGTTCTGGGCGACGGTCATGTGCGGGAAGAGGCCGGAGGACTGGATCGCGTAGCCGACCTTGCGGCGCAGCTTCACCGGGTCCATGTCGGTGACGTCCTCGCCGTTGATGCGGATGCGGCCGCTCGTCGGCTCGATGAGGCGGTTGATCATCTTCAGGGTCGTCGACTTCCCGCAGCCGGAGGGACCGACGAAGATGATCAGCTCGCCCGCCTTGATCTCCATGTTGACGTTGTCCACGGCCGGGTCGGACGAGCCGGGGTAGCGCTTGGTGAGGTTCTCCAGCTCGATGCTGGCCCCGGACGCCTGCGTCTCGGATGCGGTGTCAGACACGGATCCCCCTCGGGATGGTCAGGCGTCCGATGAGGACGTACGCGGCGTCGAAGAGCAGGGCGAGGATGATGATGCCGAGCGTGCCGGCGAGCACCTGGTTGAGCGCGTTGGCGCTGCCCAGGGAGGCGATGCCGCGGAAGATCTCGTTGCCGAGGCCGGGGCCCGAGGCGTACGCGGCGATGGCGGCGATGCCGAACAGCATCTGGGTGGCGACCCGGATCCCGGTGAGGATCGGCGGCCAGGCCAGCGGCAGCTCCACCTTGACCAGCCGGGCCGCGCGCGACATCCCGATGCCCTTCGAGGCGTCGATCAGTGACGGGTCGACGCCTCGAAGGCCCACGATCGTGTTGCGCACGACGGGCAGCAGCCCGTACAGGGTCAGCGAGATGACGGTCGGCGGGACGCCGAGCCCCACGATGGGGATCAGCAGACCGATCATGGCGAGCGAGGGGATGGTCAGGATGCTGGTGGTGACGCTCGTCGCCAGGTTCCCCGCCCACTCGGTGCGGTACGTGGCGACGCCGATGACGATCCCGATGGCCGTGGCGAGGACCGTGCACTGGAAGACCGCGCTGGCGTGCTGATAGGCGTCGACGAGCAGTTGCTGATGCCGGTTGACCAGGTAGTCCCAGAAGTTCATCGCACCTCGCACCCGGGCGGGCAACTGGCCGTCAGGAATCTCCCGACGCCTGTTCCACCAGCGGGATGATCCGCAGCGGAACGGGATTTTCCATGACGATCGCCGTGGAAGCCCGGACGATGCCATCAAAACCGACAACCAGGTCGATCACACGCTGGAGATCCGCGTTGGAGCGAGCCACGAGGCGGCACAGCATGTCCCCGCTGCCGGTCGTCGTGTGCAGTTCCAGGACCTCGGGTACCTGGGTCAAATGTGCCCTGACGTCGGGGCCTTGCCCCTGCCGGATCTGCAGCGTGGCGAACGCGGTGACCGGGTAGCCGAGCGCCGCCGGGTCGACCTGCGGACCGAATCCGCGGATGACTCCGTTCGAGGTAAGCCGGTCCAGGCGGGCCTGCACGGTGCCGCGCGCGACCCCGAGCCGCCGGGACATCTCCAGGACGCCGATCCGCGGCTCCCGCGCGAGCAGCACGATGAGCCGGCCGTCCAGCTGATCGATCGCCATGGCTCTCTCCTCCGGCCCCGACAGGTGGTCATCCTGTACAAGGCGCCCGCAGAAACGGATGGGTCACTGGGCAGATTGCCCAGTGAATACGCAAACTATTGCGCACCTTGCGGAACGGCGGGAGCCTCCAGACATGACGCAGACCACACACTCGTCCGCTGAGAACGCCCCCGACACCGCCCGGCAGGCCGACCCCTTCCCGGTGAAGGGAATGGACGCGGTCGTCTTCGCCGTGGGCAACGCCAAGCAGGCCGCGCACTACTACTCGACCGCCTTCGGCATGAAGCTCGTCGCCTACTCCGGCCCGGAGAACGGCAGCCGCGAGACGGCCTCGTACGTCCTCACCAACGGCTCCGCCCGGTTCGTGTTCACGTCCGTCATCAAGGCGTCCACCGAGTGGGGCCACTTCCTGGAGGAGCACGTCGCCGCCCACGGGGACGGTGTCGTCGACCTCGCCATCGAGGTGCCGGACGCGCGCGCCGCGTACGCGTACGCCGTCGAGCACGGCGCCCGCGGTCTGACCGAGCCGTACGAGACGAAGGACGGGCACGGCACCGTCGTGCGCGCGGCCATCGCCACGTACGGCAAGACGCGCCACACCCTCGTCGAGCGCGGCGGCTACGACGGCCCCTACCTGCCCGGGTTCGAGTCCGCCGCCCCGATCGTCGAGCCGCCCGCCAAGCGCACCTTCCAGGCCATCGACCACTGCGTCGGCAACGTCGAGCTCGGCCGGATGAACGAGTGGGTGGCGTTCTACAACAAGGTCATGGGCTTCACGAACATGAAGGAGTTCGTGGGCGACGACATCGCGACCGAGTACAGCGCGCTGATGTCGAAGGTCGTCGCCGACGGGACGCTCAAGGTCAAGTTCCCGATCAACGAGCCCGCCGTCGCCAAGAAGAAGTCGCAGATCGACGAGTACCTGGAGTTCTACGGCGGCGCCGGCGTCCAGCACATCGCGCTCGCCACGAACGACATCGTCGCGTCCGTACGGGCCATGCGCGCCGCCGGCGTCCAGTTCCTGGACACCCCCGACTCGTACTACGACACCCTCGGCGAATGGGCCGGTGAGACCCGCGTCCCCGTCGAGACCCTGCGCGAGCAGAAGATCCTCGTCGACCGCGACGAGGACGGATACCTGCTGCAGATCTTCACCAAGCCGGTCCAGGACAAGCCGACCGTCTTCTTCGAGATGATCGAGCGACACGGCTCCATGGGCTTCGGCAAGGGCAACTTCAAGGCCCTGTTCGAGGCGATCGAGCGGGAGCAGGACAAGCGCGGCAACCTGTAGCACCCCGGCCCGGTCCGGTCCGGCCGCACGGCAGGACCGGACCGGGCGTTCGAGGACAGGGCCTCAGGGCCTGTCCGGCGGATCAGGTCGCGGCCGAGGTGGCCCGTGCCGTTCTGTGCTGGTGAGGGGGGTCTGGTGCGTCGAGATGCAAGGCGGAGGAGGGCGTCAACGCGATGGGGGCACCTCCCGGCCGAGCCTGGCGGAGCCTGGTTCGAGGCTGGGGGAGTTGGCAACCGACGACAACGCCGCAGGTCGGCGTGCCAGACCCCGCGTCCGCGGCAAGATCCGCCGGACAGGCCCTAGCTCCGCCCGGGCGCGGTCGCCGGCTTCCGCGCCCCCGTACCGCCCGAGGTCTTGCGGGCCGGGGCGGAGTACACCTTCGGCTGCGGCGGCCACATCTGCTCGGGGCCGCCCTCCGGCGGTTCGCCGAGCGCGTCCAGCGCCTCCTTCGCCTGCGGGGCGAGCAGCGGGGAGAATGCCGGATTGATGCGCAGCGCCTCCCCGAGGTGCCGGCGGGCGGCCCCGTACAGGTCCAACTCCCGCTCTACCACGCCCCGGTGATACATGATCAGGGCGCTGCGCAGCGAACCGCCCTTCTGCCGGTCCGTGGCCCGGCGCAGCAGGCCGATCGCCTCGTCGTCGTCCCCGGCCCGGTGCAGCGCCCAGCCCAGCGCGTCCGCGACCGCCACGCCCGGGGCCCTCTTCCACTCGGCGCGCAGCCGCTCCACCGCCGCGTCCGGATTCCCGTGATCGGCCTCGAACCTGCCGAGCACGAGCGCGTCGTCCACCCCGTGCGCACCCTGCGCCGCAGCCCGGTCCCGCAGCACGTCGTACTGCGCGCGGGCCGCCCCGCCGAGCCCCAGGGACTCGTACAACTCGCCCAGTTCCAGGGCGTATTCGGGCGCGGGACGCTTGGCGAGCGCCCGCTGGTAGGCGCGCAGCGCCTCCGAGCTGCGGCCCAGGGAGGCGAGCGCCCGGCCCCGGCCCGCGAGA
>NZ_JAAGMG010000830.1 GCF_010548525.1 Streptomyces sp. SID14478 | reverse complement strand
GCTCGGCCCGGAGGCGGGCCAGGGCGTGGGGGTCGGGGGCGAGGTCATCGGCGTGGTCGGGGGGCGTCTGCTCGGCGCGGGGCCGGGGATCGGAGATGAGGCCACCGGGGTCGTCGGGGGCCGCCTGATCGGCGCGGGTGCGCGGGTCGGCCGAGAGGTCATCGGCGTCGTCGGGCGCCTTCCGTATGGCGCGGGGGGCGGGGCCGCGCCGGGGTACCTCCTCGGCCGG
>NZ_JAAGMG010001063.1 GCF_010548525.1 Streptomyces sp. SID14478 | reverse complement strand
CCGCCGAGAGACGCTGCGGGCCGGCGCCGTGCACGAGCCGCAGCGGGGCGGCGACGAAACCCCAGTCGAGCAGGGCCCGGCTCTCCTCGTAGACCGCGTTGAAGGATTCGTCCTGGGGGTTCATGACCGTCACCAGGATCGTGCGGCCCTTGTGGGTGGCGGCGGTCACCAAGGTGGTGCCCGCCTGGGAGGTGTAGCCGTTCTTGACGCCGATGAGACCGGGGTAGGGCTCCACGCCGTGCGAGCCCACCAGGAGCCGGTTGGTGTTCTGGATCTCGTACGCGTCCGGGCCGCCGGTGGCCGGGAAGCGGGCCCACTTCGTGCCCATGTAGCGCCGGAAGTCGGGGTTCTTGAAACCCTCCCTGGCGATGAGGGCCAGGTCGTGCGCCGAGGAGAACTGGCCGGGGGTGTCGAAGCCGTCGGGCGAGCGCACCTGGGTGTCGCGGGCGCCGATCCGGCGGGCGGTGGCCTGCATCTGGGCGAGGGTGCGCGGCAGCCCGCCGTTCATCTGGGCGAGGGTGTGCACGGCGTCGTTGCCGGAGCTGAGGAACACCCCGCGCCACAGGTCGGCGACGGTGTAGCGGGCGCCCTCGTCGACCCCCACCAGGCTGCTGCCCTCGGCGACGTCGGCCAGATCGGCGGACGTCGCCCGGTGGACGAGGTCCTGGCGCAGATGCGGCAGCAGCGTCAGGGCGAACAACGTCTTGAGGGTGCTCGCGGGCGGCAGCCTGCGGTGCGGCGCCTTCGCGGCCAGTACCTGCCCGGTGGCCGCGTCCATGACCTCCCAGGACAGCGCCGACAGCGACGGCACGGCGGGCGGGGCCGGAGCCGGACCGGCGGCCCGGGCGGGCGCCGCGACAGCTCCCACGGCAAGCGCCGCGCACAGCCCTGACGTCACGACCGCCTTGGTGATACGGGGGTAAAAGCCCATGAATTGCGCCATGCCGGAAACGTAGGGGCATGATCGTTCTCCCGCGCTCCGCTTACGCCATGTGGTCGAGGTGCGCAGGGACGGGGATCGAACTACCCTTTTCGGGCGACACGACGGTGGAGGTGTTCCGCCATGACAGCCCAGACTCGCCTGCTGAACCGGCTCCCGCGCGCCTATCGCGACCGCCTGATGCCCCTGGCCGAGGAAGTCTCCTTCCCTCAGGACGCCCGGATCTTCGAGGAAGGGGAGCGGGCCGACCGGTTCTGGATCATCAGGACGGGCACGGTCACGCTCGACGTGCGGGTCACCGATCGCGCACGACTGCCCCTGGACCCGCTCGGACCGGGCGACCTCCTCGGCTGGTCCTGGCTCTTCCCGCCGTACGCGTGGGACTTCGGCGCCGAGGCGTTCAGCCCGGTGCGCGCCTACGAGTTCGACGCCGGTTCGGTGCGGGGGCTGTGCGATCTGGAGCCCGCCCTGGGGGTGGCCCTGCTGCACGGCGTCGCGGAGGTGATGGCCCACCGCCTGGAGGCGGCGCGCACGAAACTCGTCGAGGCCCACCGGATGCACAGGCACTACTGACGTCCGTCGAGACCCACCGGATGCACCGGCGCTTCTGGACGTCCGGGGAAGGCGCCCGTATGCGCCCGGGGTCACTCGCACGTGCCCCCTTCCTCACCCACCTCGACGCCTCGACGCGCGGCGGGCGGATCCGCGGGATTGGCTCGGCCGGGAACGCCGTCCGTGGCCGCCCCGTCGGCCCGCCCAGAGAGGCCCCGCATGCGTCGCACCGTGTCCTGGTCGACCTCCGCCGTAGCCGCCGCCGTCCTCGCCCTCGCCACCCCGGTGTGCGCACACGCCTGGGCGGAGGGGGATGACGACGTGACGTGGGACAGCACGACGTCGGGCGACTCCCCGTCCGACACCTGGGGCTCGGACAGTTCCAGTTCGTCCTCGTCGTCCTCGTCGTCCGGCAGTCTCGAACTCGCCCCCGCCGACGCCCGCCCCGGCACCACCGTCACGGCGAACACCACCGGGTGCGGCAAGGACCGGCGGGCCACCGGCGACGCCAACAGCCTCGGGGCCGGGGACTTCCCGCTGCAGACCAGCACCCACCAGGGCGATGTGGTCGGCCAGTTCCAGGTACCGTCCGGCGCACGCCCGGGCACGTACCCGGTCTCGGTGAGCTGTGAGAGCGGGACCGTCGTGCGCCAGACCCTCACCGTGACCGGTGGCGGCGGCTCCGACCTGCATGGCGTGCACGCCGGTGACGGCGGCTCGCTGGGCCGCCTGAGCACGGCGCAGCTCGTCCTCGGCGGCATGCTGATCGCCGGTTCGCTGGGCGCGGCCGGGTACTACGTACGCCGCCGCGCCCAGGAGTGGTGAACGTCCTCAGCCCTTGCGGGTGTTGATCTCTTCGGTGAGCTGGGGGACGACGTCGAAGAGGTCGCCGACGACGCCGTAGTCGACGAGGTCGAAGATCGGGGCCTCGGCGTCCTTGTTGACCGCGACGATGGTCTTCGAGGTCTGCATGCCGGCCCGGTGCTGGATCGCACCGGAGATACCGTTGGCGATGTACAGCTGCGGCGACACGCTCTTGCCGGTCTGGCCGACCTGGTTGGAGTGCGGGTACCAGCCCGCGTCCACCGCGGCACGCGAGGCGCCCACGGCCGCACCCAGGGAGTCGGCGAGTGCCTCGATCAGCGGGAAGTTCTCCGCGCCGTTGACGCCACGGCCGCCGGAGACCACGATCGCCGCCTCGGTCAGGTCCGGGCGCCCCGTCGACTCACGCGGGGTGCGCCCGGTGACCTTCGTACCGGTGGCCTGCGCCGAGAAGGACACCGAGAGGGCCTCGGCCGTGCCGGCGGCCGGGGCGGCCTCCACCGCGGCGGAGTTCGGCTTGACCGTGATGACGGGAGTGCCGCGGGAGACCCGGGACTTGGTGGAGTAGGACGCGGCGAACGCGGACTGCGTGGCCACCACGGCCTCGCCGTCGGCCTCCAGGTCGACGGCGTCGGTGATGATGCCGCCCTCGATGCGCAGCGCCAGGCG
>NZ_JAAGMG010000829.1 GCF_010548525.1 Streptomyces sp. SID14478 | reverse complement strand
TGACCCGAGTCGAGGCGGTGCGCGGCCACCGACCGGGCGAGCGCGTCGACGTCCGCCTCCGGCGCGTCCTCCTGCGCGGCGGCTTCGAGCGCGTACCGCCAGCGGGCGGCCTGTTGTCCGGGGGAGGCGCCGGCCACGGTCAGGACCACCGGCGTACGGGCCGCCCAGTCGGGATCCCAGCTCTGCCCGCCGTACGTGAACAGCGGG
>NZ_JAAGMG010000828.1 GCF_010548525.1 Streptomyces sp. SID14478 | reverse complement strand
TCGTCGGGCCGCTGTACTGGCACCTGGTCGTCGTGCGCGGCGAGCTGCCGAAGGGGTACCTGGACGACCTGGCCGCCTCGGCGGTCGCCGCCCTCCAGCACCCCGGTGAGCGATCCGGTCAGTGAGCCGGGTGCGCGCTCCGGCCGTGTCCGCGTCCGCGCTCGTCCCCGTGTCCGCGCCCGTACCCGTGTCCGCCTTCGCGTCCGCGCCCGTC
>NZ_JAAGMG010000827.1 GCF_010548525.1 Streptomyces sp. SID14478 | reverse complement strand
CTCTTCGGGCGCGGCGACGCGGCCGTTCCGGCCAATCGGAAATGAGCGGAACCTACCTGATCGGGGGGACTTCGGCAGCCAATGGGCCGTAAGGGGCCGTGGCGTGCGGGCCGTGTCGCGCGGGCGTGACAGATTCCTGGGCCACCGCCATCGGCGGCCGCCGAACCGAGGTGGCCGCCCCGCTCCGCGACCCCCAAAGGCTCTGCATGCGACTGCGCCGCC
>NZ_JAAGMG010001462.1 GCF_010548525.1 Streptomyces sp. SID14478 | reverse complement strand
CCAGCACCTGCTCGGCGGCCGTGATCGCCTCGGCGGGGGAGCCCTGGGCCAGGTGCGCGGCGGCGAGCGCGAGCAGCACCTCCTCGCGCAGGGCGACGAGCCGGTCGCGGCGGGAGCGCGCCCAGTCCGCGTACCGGTCCTCGGGCAGCAGCTCGCCGGTGAACAGCGACAGGGCGGCGCTGAGTTCACCGCGGTCCCCGGTGACGAGCGCGGTCCGCGCCGCCACCTCGGCCTCGTCCGCGTCGATCCGTACGGTGGCCGGATCCAGTCGCAGCAACGCACCGTCGGATATCAGGTACGAGGAGCTGGCGCGCGGCGCGAGTTCGGGTTCGAGGGCGCGGCGCGCGGCGTGCAGGGCGACGCGCAGACTGCCGGTCGCGGACTGCTGGTCGGCGTCCGGCCAGCAGATGGCCATGGCCTGCTCGCGGTGGAGCCGGTGTTCGGGCACGACGGCCAGCAGTTTGACCAGAGTCCGGGCGCTGGGCCGGGTCCAACGGTCGGCGGGCGCGGGCCCGTTGTCACGAGTCGCCGTGAAACCGCCGAAAAGGTGCAGGCGCAGCAGCGGACTGGCCGGAATCGTGCTGTCCGCCTGCTGCTCGTTCATGAGGGCGCAACTCTAACCGAGCAAGCCGAACACCCCCTGGGCGAGGCCCAGGGGGTGCTGTCGAGCTGTCGGTCCGCAATGGTCAGGTCAGGACAGCTTGTAGGTCGTCATCTGGTGGATGGCGTAGTCCCCCGAGTAGTACCCGCCGCCGAACAGACCGACGAGGCGGTCGCGGCCGTCCAGATCCTTGTTGAGGGACACCGCCTCGTCGACGCCGTCCCCGTCGAGGTCGCCCGAGAAGACGCCGCGGGCACCCATGAGAGCGGGGATCTTGCCGACGTCCCCGGCCCAGCTGTCGTCGGAGTCGAAGATGCTCGGGTCCCACAGGTACAGGCCCCCGTCCACGCCGGCGCCCAGCAGCTGACGTCCGCCGGGGCCGGTCAGGAAGCCACCGCCGAACGACATCGGCAGGACGCCCTGTTCCGTGTCGTCGCCGTTCGCGCGCATCCGCCGGAACGAGGCGACACCGCCCTCGTACAGTGCCCCGTCCTTGGCGAAGAAGCTGTTGTGCGTCCACAGGCCGCCGGATACCCAGGTGTGCACCACCTCGCCGGTGCGGCCGTCGCGGATCTCGAACACGTTCTGCGTAATGATCGAGGTGACGCCGTTGACAGTGAGGGGAGCGTCGACGTTCCACACGTAGACCACCGCGTGCCCGTCGGCGTACGGGATCTCCTGGGAAGCGAAGACGCCCTGGTTCGGGGTGAGGGTGCGGATGCCGCCGACCGCGTCGTGCGGTGCCTTCGGCGCGGCCGACCAGCGGGCCTTGCCCGTCCTGGCGTTCAGTGCGACCGCGTCCGTGACGGGCGAGTCCAGCCCGACAGCGCCGGCGCTGGCGTACGAGGCGTACACGCGGCCGTCGTTCACCGACGGGTCGGCGAACTGCACGGCGCCCGCGTCCTTGGGTGCGCTGTACGTCCACAGGGCGTGGCCGTCGCCGTAGTAGGCGTGCAACGCGTCGGTCGGGACGAGGATGTCCTGCTCCCCGTCGCCGTCGAGGTCGGCCAGGGTCGCCGTGCGGACGTACTGGCCGCCGCCGTCGATCGTGGCGAGCGTCTTGCCGGTCCGGCCGTTGAGGACGACCGTCGCCGTGTCGGCCGCGACGACGATCTCGGGCCTGCCGTCGCCGTTGACGTCCCCGGTCTCGATGTCGTGGACGGCGCCGGGCAGCGTGGCCTGCCAGAGCTTCTCGGGCTTGGAGCCGTGCACGAGCGACGGGCCCGAGTACGCCCACAGGCCGTTCGACGAGCCGCCCACGATCAGGTCGTTCTTGCCGTCCTTGTCGAGGTCGGCGCTCTGGGCGTGGGAGATGTCGCCCTGCAACGGAGTGACGCCCTCCGCCTTGCCGTTGGCGAGCTTGAACGTCCGGATGTTCTGCGCCAGGTCGATCACGCGCAGGTGCGTGCCCCGGGCGTCGCTGTAGACGTCCTGGTACATCGGCGCACCGGCGACGCCCTTGGACTGCCACGCGACGGCGCCCTTGCCGCTGAACACGGTCAGCGTCGCGTAGCGGGTGCCGCCGCGGTTCTCCGGGTCCTCGAAGTGCTCGTTGTCCTGGCCGGTGCTGACCAGCTTGCCGTCGGCGACCGCGAGGCCGAAGGTGTTGGCCGCGCTGTTGCCGTCACCGTCGTTCCGCTTGACCGTGTTCGACCACTGGAGCTTGTCCGCGCTGTCACCGTTGACGACGCGGACGGTGCTGGCGTTGACGAAGTAGTCCTCGTCGAACGAGGACTCCGCGACCGCGTACTCGTCGCCGGCCTTCCCGCCCAGGTCGCCGACCGTCAGCGCGGTGGGGACCACGTTCTCGCGGCTCTGCAGGGTGGCGCGGTGACCGGTCTTCAGGTCGTACGCCGCGACCTCGTAGCGCACCCCGTCCGCGGCGTCCGACTGCTCGACCGCGACGATCCGCTTGCGGCCCGTGTCCAGCCGCATACGGCGGTTGTAGAGCATGCTGTCGGTCTGCCAGGTGACGGAGCCGTCGGCCGCGTCGAGGACGAGCGTGCGGCCGCGTGCGGCGACGCCGTCGCCCTTGCTCAGGTTCCAGGAGGCGACGAACCTGCCCTTGCCGAGGTCCTGGATGTCGCCCCAGTTCGCGTCCCGGGTTTCCTTGGAGTCGTACGTCCACGTGGAGGCCGGGGTCAGCCTGCCGTCCGCTCCGGCCGAGAAGCGCGTCCCCGTCAGGGTGAGCGTCGCGTCGGCCGGGACCTTCGCGTCGCCGCTCATCCGGGGCGCGTCGGCGACGAGCAGCGTGCCGTCGACGATCTTCACCATGGAGGCGTGGTCGTAGAGCTTCGACCAGACCGTGGTGCCGGTCGTCCCGTCGAGGACCGTCACGAACGTGCCGGTGGTGAGCGCCGAGCCGGGGCTGGTGAAGGGCCGCGGGTACGGCGTGGTGCCGACCTGTGCCGAGAACACCAGGTCCGGGACGCCGTCGCCGGTCAGGTCTCCGGTGGAGTACCCGGAGTCCGATTGGGGCGCGAAGGGCGAGACCGCGTTGTAGCCCATGAGGATCTGCGCCGGGTAGGGCTCGACCCGCCACGGCTGGAGGGGCTTGACCTGCCAGTCCGCGTAGAACGAGCTGCTGGTGCGGGCCCACTTCTGGCTGCCGTCGGCGGCGTGGAGCTGCACGTAGCCCATGCTGTTGACGGAGTAGTAGTCGCCCTTCTTGCCGACCGGGACGGTGGCCCCCATGCCGCGCACGCCTTCCAGCGTGGACGTCGGGGTGAGGCTGACCGGGGTGGTCGGGTCGACGGCGGCGGAGCCGTCCTCCTTCGCGGTGCCACCGCCCTTCGCCGTGGCGTCGGTCTTTGACGTGCCGTCGGTCGTGTCGGCCGTGTCCTCGGCCTTGACGTACGGGTCGAGGGTGACGTTGGCGGCGAGCTTCTTGGCCTCGGCGCCGGTTAGCTTCATGGCCGCACCGCCGTCACCGTCGGCGGCCAGCGCCTGCGGCACCGCGGTCAGGCACAGGCCGGCCGTGACCAGGGCGGAGGCGAGCGCCAGGGCCCGCCGCGAGTGGTGGACTCTCCCGTGGACTCTCATCACTTGGCTCCCTGCGTGAAGCGGACGGCGGTGCCGTCGGCGATCACGGGCTGGTTGTAGGAGTACTGCAGGGCGTCGGTGCCCGCCTGGTTCGCGATGCCGACGGTGGCTCCCGCGCCCTGGTCCGCGACGGACCGGTACTGCAGGGTCACGGCGCCGGTGGCCTCGTCGAAGAGGACCTCGAAGGTCGCGCGGCCCGACGTCCCGTTGCCGTACGCGGCGTTGTTCCACACGATGGCGAAGGTGCGGCTGCCCTTGGTGCCGGTGGTCGCGGTCTGCACGGAGGACTTCTTGTCGAGGGTCAGGTCGTCCCACAGGGGGGCGACGACGCCCTTCACGCCGTTGGCGCCGCTGGTGGGCAGCGTGGTGTTGCCGTAGTCGCCGACGCGCGAGGAAAGGAAGTTGACCAGACCGTCGGTGGTGACCGAGGCCGAGGAGTACGAGACGCCGTACAGCTTCACCGAGAACGGCAGCGCGACCGTGGCCGCGTCCTCGTCACCGGACAGGGCGACCTTCTTCGCGCCGGGGACCCAGGAGTACGCGGCCGGGGCGCAGTCGTTGCCCGAGTTGTCGGTGCGGCGGGGGACCTGGACGTTCTCGGTCAGGGCGGCGGCGACGGTGACGTCCGCGTCGTACTGGCCGTTGCACAGGACCGGGGCGGCGGGCTTGACGACGAGGCCGTAGGATCCCTCGGCGACCTTCGCGAAGGAGTACGTGCCCTTGGCGTCGGTGGTGACGGGGGCCAGCGGGGTGCCGTTCAGTTCGACGGCGGCGCCCGGCAGCGGCTTCCCCGTGACGTCACGGACGGTGCCGGAGACCTTGTGCGCGGCGACCGCCGTCAGCGTCATGTCCTGGGTGTAGGCCTGCTGGGCGGCGAGCGTGACGCCGGTCGCCGAGCCGTCCGCGTAACCGTAGCCGCGCAGCGTGAAGTCGTACGTGCCCGCGGCCAGCGGCAGCCGGTAGGTGCCGTCGGCGCCGGTGGTGACCGTGCGGACCGCGCCGGCCGTGTCGGTGGCCTCGACGGTGATGTTCGTCAGCGCCTTGCCGGTCGCCTTGTCGGTGACCTTGCCGGTGACCGTGGCCGTGGTGTGCGGTGCCTTGTCGAGGGACGCGAGGACGTCGAGCTTGCCGTTGCCCCACACGTTGTTGGCGTCGGCGGTGCCGCCGCAGTGCGTGTCGTCCACGTCACGGGCGCCCTCGTCGAGGAGCTGGCGGGTCCCGTCGATGTCGCCGATCAGTGAGGGGGCACCCGACCACAACAGGGCCACGGCGCCCGCGACGTGCGGGGTCGCCATCGACGTCCCCTGCTCGGTGTTGTACGAGGAGCCCGGCCACGTGGACTCGATGTCGACGCCCGGCGCGGAGATGTCCGGCTTCATCGAGCCGTCGAGCGGCGAGGGGCCGAAGCCGGAGAACGAGGCGATCGTGCCGTTCGCGTCGTAGGCGCCGACCCCGTACGTCTCGGTCTGCGCGCCCGGCGGGTGGGTCGTCGAACAGGTCGTGCCGTCGCCGTCGTTGCCGGCCGCGAACGCCTCGAAGATGCCCGCGGCGTTCCAGGAGTTGACGATGTCCGTGTAGAAGGTGCCGTCGTCACCGCCCCAGGAGTTGTTGACGATGTTCGGGGCGAGGTCCGGGCGCGGGTTCTGCCCGTTGTGGTCGGTCGGCGCGAGGATCCACTGGCCGGCCGCGAGCAGGTCGGAGTCGATGCACTCGCCCTGCGATCCGCCGCAGGCCTTGGCGGCCATCCACTTCGCGTTCGGTGCGACACCGATGCCGTTCTTGCCGACCATCGTGCCCATGGTGTGGGTGCCGTGGCCGTTGTCGTCGCACGGGGCGGAGGAGGTGCAGATGCCCGTCGCGTCGTAGAAGTTGTAGTCGTCGGTGAAGGTGCCGTCGCCGTTGTTGCCGCGGTACTGCTGCACCAGGTCCGGGTGGTCGTACTGGACACCGGAGTCGACGCTGGCGACGACGATGCCCTCACCGCGGTCCTGGTACTGGTCCCAGACCTCGTCGGCCTTGATGTCGGAGATGCCCCACTCCGGGGTGTCGTCCCCGTCGGCGGAGGAGTCGGTGCCGGGGGACGCGGCGCGCGTCTTGGTGACCTCGGCGCCGGACGTCTCCGAGGCATCGAGCGCGAACGTGCGCTGCTTGACGACCGAGGCGACGTCCGAGCGTGCGGCGAGCTCGTCCACGAGGGCCCTGTCGCCGGTGACCTGGACCGTGTTGGCGATCCAGAAGTCCTTGTGGCCGACCTTCTTCTTGTCGAGGAAGGACCTGAGGGAGGCCTGGCTGTCGTCGGCGGTGGCGCGCAACTCCTTGTAGGCGGTCCTCGCCTGCTTGGCGTGCGTCTTCTGCTTCTTGGCGCCCGACAGGTCGGCGCGGTCCTTCAGGACGACGAAGAACGTCGCGTCGCCGCCCTTGGCGACGGCGCGGTTCAGCGACGAGTCGACCTTCGCCGCGGCGGTGGCGGCGGGAGTGGTGGACGAGGTGTCGGCGGCGACGGCCGGCATCACGCCGGCGGCCAGGGCGGTCGCGGTCAACGCGGCCGCCGCCCATGCGGCGGATCTGCGCCGGGGCGGTCGGGGCAGGTGCATCGGGGTGCTCCTCCGGGAACGGTACGGGGAGTTCGCACGCTAGAAAGCCGCCGTTACTGAGGAATTACTGGCAGCGTGACGGGGGTCTCCGGCCGGTCCCTGGCGCCCGAAAACTATCACCGCTAGTTTGGTGTGCGGACGGAGATCCGAGCGGTGACCACGAAGGAGAGCCATGAAGGCCCACGACGGGATGTACATCGGCGGACAGTGGCGGGCGGCCGCGACCAGCGAGACGATCGCCGTCGTCAATCCGGCCGACGAGCAGGTGATCGGCCACGTCCCCGCGGGCACCGCCGAGGACGTGGACGCCGCCGTGCGCGCTGCCCGCG
>NZ_JAAGMG010001429.1 GCF_010548525.1 Streptomyces sp. SID14478 | reverse complement strand
GTGTCCTGCGGCGATCCCGCGTCGGCGGCCGTGGAGGCCGCCGTCGCCGAACTCACCGGCGGCCACGGCGCGGACCAGGTGTTCCTGGCCGCGGGCGGCGGCAGCAACCAGCCCGTCGAGCTGGCCGCACGGCTCTGCCGGGACCGCGGCCGGGTCGTCGACATCGGCAAGTGCCGTCTGGACCTGCCGTGGAACGCCTACTACGAGAAGGAGCTCGACGTCCGGTTCTCCCGTTCGTACGGGCCCGGGCGCTACGACCCCGAGTACGAGCTCGAGGGGCGGGACTACCCGATCGGCTACGTGCGCTGGACCGAGCGCCGCAACCTTGCGTGCTTCCTCGATCTCCTCGCCCGCGGCAGCGTCGACGTGGAGCCCCTGATCTCCCACATCGCCGACTTCGACGACGCCGTCGAGACGTACCAGCGGCTGAAGGACGGCGACCTCAAGGCCGTGGCCGTGCTGTTCCGGTACCCCGAACAGGCGCAGGAACAAAGGGAGTCGGCGGCCCCCGAGATGAAGGTGCCCGTCGTCGAGGCACAACGGGCCCCCGTCCGGACGGCCGGAACGCCCGTGCGCCTCGCGTTCGTCGGCGCGGGGAACTACGCGACGTCGATGCTGCTGCCGCACCTGACGGGGCGCGAGGGCGTCGAGCTGTCGACGGTCGTGACCACCACGGCGCTGTCCGCGGCCAACGCCCAGCGGAAGTTCGGCTTCGCCGAGGCGACCACCGACCTCGACGCCGTGCTCGGCGACTCCTCCATCGACGCGGTGTTCGTCGTCACCCGGCACAGCTCGCACGCCGAACTGACCCGCAGGGCGCTGCTGGCCGGCAAGACCGTGTTCGTGGAGAAGCCGCTGGCCCTCACCGAGGACGAGCTCGCCGGCGTGCTCGCGGCGGTCGAGGAGTCCGGCAACGACCGGCTGCAGGTCGGCTTCAACCGCCGCTTCGCGCCGCTGCTGGGGGAGGCCAAGGAGCGGTTCGGGGCCCGGACCGGTCCGGCGAGCCTGCGCTACCTGGTCAACGCGGGCCGGCTGGGGCACGGCAGTTGGTACCTCCAACAGGCCACCGAGGGATCGCGGTTCGCGGGCGAGGGCGGGCACTTCCTCGACACGGCGAGCTGGCTGCTCGGGGCCGACCCGGTCTCGGTGTACGCGGTCGCCACGTCAGGCAACGAGGACCTGCAGGTCGTCCTCGGCTACCCGGACGGCTCCACCGCCACCATCAGCTACGTCACCACCGGCGCGCCCGGGTTCCCCAAGGAGACGCTGGACCTCGTCGCGGACGGCAAGGTGCTGCGGCTCGACGACTTCGTCCGCGCCTCCGTGTACGGAACCAAGCGGTGGGTCAGCTCGCGGCTGCCCAAGGCCCGGGACAAGGGCCAGAACGCCGAACTGGCCGCGTTCGTCAGGGCCGTGCGGACCGGCGGGCCGATGCCCGTGCCGCTGGAGTCGCTGGTCGCCACGACGTCGGCCACCCTCGCCGTCCGGGCGAGCCTGTCGGGTGGCGCGCCCGTGACGCTGACGAGGTCGCGATGACCATGAGCGCGGGCTGGTACCTGCGCCGGCTGTCCCGGATGCGGCCGGGAGAGGTGGGCGGCCGGGCGGGCGACGCGGTGCGCAGACGCCGGTGGCGCTCCGCACGACCCGTCTGCCCCGCCGTGACGGACGCCCGGTTCACGGCGGTGCTGCCCGCCGGGGCGATCGCCGCCGTGCCGCCGGACGCGGCGAAACGTCTCGTCGCCGAGGCGGACCGGCTGATGTACGGGCACGTCGAGTACTTCGGCGTGGTCCGCGACGACCTGACGGACCCGGACTGGTGGTACGACCCGAAGACGGGGCGCCGGGCCCCGTTCGGCTACGCCTTCGGCGTGCCCTACCGGGACGAGGAAGCCGTCGGGGACATCAAGCAGATCTGGGAGCTGTCCCGGCACCAGTACCTCACCGTGCTCGCCGCCGCCTACGCGGTGACCGGCGA
This sequence comes from Streptomyces sp. SID14478, assembly GCF_010548525.1. GTDB lineage: Bacteria > Actinomycetota > Actinomycetes > Streptomycetales > Streptomycetaceae > Streptomyces. The sequence goes on along the minus strand of NZ_JAAGMG010001429.1, from coordinate 7,729 downwards.
CGACCGGTACGCCGAGCGGGTGGCCGAGCACCTGCGGTCGTGGTGGGCGGCCAACCCGCCGTTGCGCGGCGTGCACTGGATCAGCGGCATCGAACTGGGCATCCGGCTGCTGTCCTGGGTGTGGATCCGCCGGCTGCTCGACGGCTGGCCGGGCGCGGCCGCCCTGTTCGAGGACAACACGGTGGCGGTGCAGCAGATCTGGCACCACCAGCGCTGGCTGGCCGCGTTCCCGAGCCGCGGGTCCTCGGCGAACAACCACGTCATCGCCGAGGCCGCCGGGCAGTTCGCCGCGGCCTGTGCGTTCGGCTGGTACCCCACGTCGGCGCGCTGGCGGGCCGACGCGCTGCGCTCGCTGGAGCGGCACCTGCGCGCCAACACCTTCCCCTCCGGCCTCAACCGCGAGCTGGCCACCGAGTACCACGGGCTGGTCCTGGAACTCGGCCTGGCCGCGGTGGCGGAGGCCGACGCCGCCGGCGTGCCGGTCCCCGCGTCGGTCCGGCTGGTGCTGCTGCGGATGACCGACGCGCTCGCGGCCGTCGTCGACAACCGATTGCGGCCGCCGCGCCAGGGCGACGCGGACGACGGGCACGGCCTCGTCGTGGACGGCGCGGGAACCGACCGCTGGGCCTCGCTCCTGGCCACCGGGGACGCCGTGTTCGGGCGGCTCGCCTGGTGGCCGCAGGTGCCCGGCGCCGATGTGCGCACGCCGTTGCTGGCCGCGCTCATCAAGCCCACCGCACCGTCCGTGTCCCGCCCGGCGCGCAGGCCCGCCCACTTCGCCGACGCGGGCATGACGATCCTGCGCGGGCCGCAGGAGATCTGGTGCCGCTGCGACGGCGGCCCGCACGGCTTCCTGTCCATCGCGGCGCACGCCCACGCGGACGCCCTGTCCGTGGAGGTCCGGCACGACGGGGTCGACGTGCTCGCCGACCCGGGGACGTACTGCTACCACGGGCAGCCCGCGTGGCGGCAGTACTTCCGCTCGACCCTCGGCCACAACACCCTGCGCCTGGATGGCACCGACCAGTCCGTCTCCGGGGGCCCGTTCCTGTGGACCCGGCACGCCCGCAGCCGGGTCCTGGCCGCCGATCCGTCCGACACCGGCACGGCCACCTGGTGCGCCGAGCACGACGGTTACCAGGGCTCCGTGCACCGACGCCGGGTCGAACTGAGCGCGGCCGACCAGGAGGTGAAGGTGGTCGACGAGGTGCGCGGTCCGCGCCGGGCCGTGCAGCTGACGTTCCACCTCGGGCCGGCCATCGCCGCGGACCTGGTCGGGAACCGGGCCTCGCTCACCTGGATCCGGGACGGCGAGGGGCGCGCCGCGGTGCTCGACCTGCCCGCGGAGCTGGAGTGGCGGGCACACCGCGGGGAGAGCGACCCGCCGCTGGGCTGGTACTCCGCGGGCTTCGGACGCAAGGAGCCGTCGACCACGCTGGTCGGGATGGGATTCGCCGACGGCGCCGCGCAGTCGGGGACGTTCACCACGGTGCTCGGATTCCGCGGCCAGGAGGGCGCGTGAGAACGAGAAGGCGGTACTGGACCTGGGCGGCGGCACCGCTGGTGCTGGCCCTGCTGTCGGCGACCGGCTGTGACAGCACGCCGGACGCCGACAACGCGCCGGACGCCAGGAGCGCGCCGAGCGTGCGGCCCGGGCCGACCGCGGCGTCGGCCCCGCCCACCGGCCGGCTGTGCGACAAGCCCGAAGCAGGTCCGGCGAAGGCGCCGGCGGGCGCGGTGACGGTCGACCCCGCGAAGGTCGGGGACATCGCGGCGAAGACCAAGAGCAGCCCCCCGCACACCACGTTCTGGCTGCGACCGGGCACGCACCGGCTCGATCCGGACCGCTTCGCCCAGGTCATCCCCAAGGAAGGGGACCGCTACATCGGCGCGCCCGGCGCCGTGCTCGACGGCCGCAAGAAGAACCAGTACGCGTTCGGCGGCGACGCCCGCAACGTCACCCTCAGCCACCTGACCGTGCAGGGTTTCGTGGCGCCGCGCGACGAGGGCGTGGTCAACCACGACTCCGCCGACGGGTGGGTGATCGAGCACGCGACGATCCAGCGCAACTCCGGCGCCGGACTGATGGCCGGGGCCCGTCAGCAGGTCCGCGCCAACTGCCTGCGCGACAACGGCCAGTACGGCATGAACGCGTACAAGGCCAAGGACGGCATCACCGGCCTGGTCGTCAAGGGCAACGAGATCGTGGGCAACAACACCGGTGACTGGGAGCGGCGCCAGGAGGGCTGCGGCTGCACGGGCGGCATCAAGTTCTGGGCCGTCAACGGCGCCGACATCAGCGGCAATTGGGTCCACGACAACCGCGGAACCGGGCTGTGGGCCGACACCAACAACAACGACTTCCGCATCGAGAACAACGTCATCGAGGACAACGACGGCGCCGCGCTGATCTACGAGACCAGCTACAACGCGGTCATCCGCAAGAACACGATCCGGCACAACAACTGGGTCGAGGGCCGCAGGGAGGCCGCGGCCGGCGACGACTTCCCGTACGCGACCGTCTACCTGTCCGAGTCCGGCGGCGAGCCCCGTGTCCGGGCCCGTACCGACAAGATCGACGTCTACGGGAACGTCCTGCAGGACAACTGGTCCGGGATCACCCTGTGGGAGAACGCCGACCGGTTCTGCAACAGTCCCGCCAACACCTCGTCCGGTGACTGCACGTTGCTGGTGAAGGACACCCACCGCTGCAAGAAGCCGGGGATCGGCACCGCGCCCCTGTTCGCCGACTGCCGGTGGAAGACGCAGCGAGTAGACATCCACGACAACCGCTTCGTGCTGGACAAGTCCGTCGTCAAGTGCACGACGAAATGCGACCGCATGGCCGTCCTCGCCAACTACGGCACCTACCCGGACTGGTCGCCCTACAAGGGCGAGGGGGTGGCCGAGGCGATCACCGGGAAGCAGCACAACCGCTGGCACGACAACGTCTACGTCGGACCGTGGAAGTTCGTCGCCCAGGACCAGAGCAAGGTGCTCGGCTTCGGGCAGTGGCAGGGCGCGGAGTACCGGCAGGACGCGCACAGCACCCTCGCGCCGCGGGCCGGTGATTGAGATGGCCCTGGACCTGCGCCGCGAGGTGGCCCCGCGCACACCGGACACGGCGGCCCCGGCCGGCCCGCCCCGGCTCGTCGGGACCGTCTGGGGACTGCTGATCCTCAACACGCTCGGCTCGGCAGGGGCGGTGACCATCGTGCCGCTGCCCCGCTCCCTCATCCAGATGGTCACGATGGGCGCCCTGGTCGCCGCGTTCGCGCTGGCGCTCGCGGTCAACCTCCGGCTGCGCATCCGCTCCAGCGCCTTCGTGCTGCTGCTCACCCTGCTGCTGGTGCCGAGCCTGATCTCCAGCGTGGATCTGGAATCGGGATTCGGCGCACTGTTCCGCTGCGGCCGCCTGGCGCTGTTCATCGCCACGCTGTGGCTGCTCAGCCGCTGGTGGGACGGCAGCCTCACGTTCGTGCGGCACCACATCCGGATGTACTTCGTGGTGCTGGGCTCGGTGGCCGTCGGCCTGGTCGTGTCCCCGGGCACGGCCCTGCCCGGGCTCTACGGGGGCCGCCTCGTCGGCGCGCTGTGGCCGCTCACCCCACCGCAGATCGGACAGTACGCGGCGGTGATCATCGGGCTGACCGTGCTGCTCGTCCTCGGACGCAGGACCGACCGGGTCAGCGCGGCGCTGGTGATCGTGCCGTCACTGGTCCTGCTGGCGCTGACCCATACCCGTACCGCCACGCTCGGCATGCTCATCGGGCTGGTGCTGGCGATCGGCTCCCTTCTGCTGACCAGCGCCGCCGCCCGCCGGTTCTTCAGCTGGACGGTGGTGGTCGTCGCGGTGGCCGCGGTGGGGTTCAGCGGAGCGCTGCAGGCATGGTTCCTGCGCGGGCAGACCCAGGAGAACTTCTCCAACCTCACCGGCCGGGCCAAGGTCTGGGACGCCCTGCTCGCGGCGCCCCGGACGACCACGGAGCAGCTGTTCGGCATGGGCCTGGGCGACAAGTCGTTCGGCGGACTGCCCATCGACAACAGCTGGCTGGCCGTCTACCAGGAGCAGGGCCTGATCGGCGTCACCCTGGTGGCGACGCTCCTCCTCGTCCTCGGCGGCGTCGCGCTGCTGCGGCCCCCGTCGCTGCAGCGGGCCTGCGCGATCTTCCTGATCAGCTACTGCGCGATCGCGTCCTACACGGAGGCCGGGCTCGGCGACGCCTCGCCGTACCTGCTGCATCTGGCCCTGGCCGCCGCCCTGTTGGCGACACCCGCCACGGCCCCGGTGCTGCCGGCACCCCCCGTCCCCCGACGACGTGTCCCGCGCTGGGCCCAGGACCGGAGGTGAACCGCGCATGCACATCCTCGTAGTGCACAACCGCTACTCCTCGGCGCAGCCGAGCGGGGAGAACAAGGTCGTCGACCAGGAGGTGGAGCTGCTGCGCGCGGCAGGTCACCGCGTCGAGACCTTCGAGCGGCGCAGCGACGACATCGCCGACCGCTCGCTCCTGGGCAAGGCCGCGGTGCCGCTGCTCGTGCCGTGGAACCCGGGGGCCCGCGCGGAGCTCACCGCCCGGCTGCGCACCGGGCGACCGGACGTGGTGCACGTCCACAACGTCTTCCCGCTCCTGTCGCCCGCGGTCCTCGCCGCGTGCGCCGACGTCGGCGTGCCCGCCGTGGCGACGCTGCACAACTACACCCAGGTCTGCCCGCCCGGCACGCTGCAGCGCGACGGCCGGCCGTGCACCGAGTGCGTCGGGTCGACGCCGCTGCCCGCCGTCCGGCACGGCTGCTACCGCGGCTCCCGCCTGGCGACGGTGCCGCTCGCGGTCAGCCTGTCCGTCAACCGGCGGCGCTGGTGGTCCGGCGTGGAGCGGTTCCTGTGCATCTCCGCGGCGCAGCGCGACGTCCTCGTAGGGGCCGGGATGCCCGCCGAACGCCTCGCGGTGAAGCACAACTTCGTGCCCGACCCGCAGACGCGCCGGACCGGGGACGGCGAGCACCTGCTCTACCTGGGCCGGCTCGCCGAGGCCAAGGGCGTGCGGCTGCTCATGGCCGCGTGGGACGAGGTCGCGGCGGGCGGCGGCGTGGGAGTGCCGCTCGTGATCGCCGGCACGGGGCCGCTGGAGCGCGAGGTGACCGCCTGGGCGCAGGGCAGGGACGACGTGCGCTACGTCGGCCTGTACGACACCGCGGAATGCCAGAAGGCGCTCGCGCGGTCGGTCGCCGTGGTGGCTCCCTCCACCTGGCTGGAGGCGTTCGGCCTCGTGGTCGTGGAGGCGATGGCCGCCGGGGTCCCGACCGTCGCCGCCGGTCACGGCGCCTTCGTCGAACTCGTCGAGGACGGGGTGAGCGGACTGCTGCACCGGCCCGGTGACCGCGCCTCGCTCGCGTCCTGCCTGCGCCGGATCGCGACCGGGCAGGACCGCAACCGGGAGATGGGGCGGGCTGCCCGGCGCCGCTACGAACAGGGCTTCAGCCCGGCCGTCGGCCTGGAGCGCCTGGAGGAGGAGTACCGCACCGCGCTCGCGGGTCGGTCGCAATCAATGGGGGACGAAACAATGGGGGGCAGCAAATGACACGATGCCGACTCTGCGGTTCGACGGCGCTGGCGAGCGTCGTCGACCTGGGAGCGACACCGCCGTGCGAGAGCTTTCTCGCCGCGGACCGGCTGGACGAGGCGGAACCGGCGTACCCGCTGCACCTGCGGGTCTGCACCGCGTGCTGGCTCGCGCAGATCCCGCCGCTGATCACGCCGGAGGAGACGTTCAAGGAGTACGCGTACTTCTCCTCCTTCTCGACGTCCTGGGTCGAGCACGCGCGGACGTTCGTCTCCGGCGCCGTGCAGCGGGTGGGCCTCGGATCCGACGCCTTCGTCGTCGAAGTGGCCAGCAACGACGGGTACTTGCTCAAACACGTGGTGGACCGGGGGATCCGCTGCCTGGGCATCGAGCCGTCGGTGAACGTCGGCGCCGCGGCCCGCGACGCGGGCGTGCCCACGCTCAGCGAGTTCCTGTCCCCGGACACCGGCGCGGCCGTCCGCGCCGAGCACGGCCCGGCCGACCTCGTCGTCGCCAACAACGTGTACGCGCACATCCCCGACGTGGTCGGCTTCACCCAGGGGCTGCGCGCACTGGTCGCCGACGACGGCTGGGTCTCCATCGAGGTGCAGCACCTGCTGACCCTCATCGAGGAGAACCAGTACGACACGATCTACCACGAGCACTTCCAGTACTACACGGTCGCCTCCGCGATCCGGGCCCTCGCCAGCGGCGGACTCGCCCTCGTGGACGTCGAGTTGCTGCCCACGCACGGTGGCTCCATCCGGCTGTGGGCCCGGCCGGCCGAGGCGGCCGGCGAGCCGACGCGGGCGGTGGCCGACGTCCTGGCCCGGGAGAAGGCCGCCGGGCTGCAGGAGCTGTCCGGATACACCGAGTTCTCCGCCCGCGTGGCCAAGGTGCGCCGGGACCTGCTCCGGTTCCTCATCGAGGCGGCCGAGCGCGGGGAGACGGTCGTCGGCTACGGCGCCCCCGGCAAGGGCAACACCCTGCTCAACCACTGCGGCATCCGGCCCGACCTGCTCGCGTACACGGTGGACCGCAACCCGTACAAGCACGGCAGGTTCACGCCGGGCACCCGCATCCCGATCCTGGCGCCCGAACAGATCGCCGCCGACAGGCCGGACTACGTCCTCGTCCTGCCGTGGAACCTGCGGGACGAGCTCGTCGAGCAGCTCTCCTTCGTCCACGACTGGGGCGGCCGCCTCGTCTTCCCCATCCCGGAACTCAGCATTGTCGAGGTGCAGTCATGAAGGTCGTCCTGTTCTGCGGCGGGTACGGGATGCGGATGCGCAACGGCACCGACGACGACGTGCCCAAGCCGATGGCAATGGTCGGTCCGCGGCCCCTGATCTGGCACGTCATGCGCTACTACGCGCACTTCGGGCACAAGGAGTTCATCCTGTGCCTCGGCTACGGCGCCCACCACATCAAGAACTTCTTCCTCAACTACGAGGAGACGACGTCCAACGACTTCGTGCTGAGAGGCGGGCGGACCGAGCTGCTGTCCACCGACATAGCCGACTGGACGATCACGTTCGCGCAGACCGGCATCGAGTCGCCGATCGGGGAGCGGCTGCGCCGGGTGCGCCACCACCTGGACGGCGACGAGATGTTCCTCGCCAACTACGCCGACGTCCTCACCGACGCGCCGCTGCCCGAGATGATCGAGAAGTTCTCCCTGCGCGACGCCGGCGCGTCGATGATGGTGGTGCCGCCCCAATCCTCCTTCCACTGCGTGGAGTTGGGGGAGGACGGCCTGGTGGGCGGCATCACCGCGGTGAGCGAACTGCCGCTGTGGGAGAACGGCGGCTACTTCGTGCTCCGCCAGGAGGTCTTCGACCACATCCCGGAGAACGGGGACCTGGTCGCCGACGGATGCGGCCAACTGGCCAAGCAAGGACGGCTGGTGGCGCACCAGCACCGCGGCTTCTGGAAGCCGACGGACACCGTCAAGGAGCGGGCCGCGCTCGACGCGGGCTACGCCCGCGGCGACCGCCCGTGGGCCGTGTGGGAGCAGGACCGCGCCGGAGCCCGGGCGTGATCCGGCTCGGGGCCGGCCCCCTGGACCGGATCGTCGCGGTCGGCGCGCACTGCGACGACATCGCCATCGGCGCCGGCGGCACGCTGCTGACGCTGTGTCACGCCCGCCCGGGACTGCGCGTCGA
>NZ_JAAGMG010001386.1 GCF_010548525.1 Streptomyces sp. SID14478 | reverse complement strand
GCAGTACGCCGTCACCACGGGTGTCCCCGGTCGCCGCTCGGCGAGCCGTCGGGCGGCGAGCAGCGCCCCGCCGTTCCCGCCGGGCCGCGACGAACCGGCGGCCGCGAACACCAGCGCGTCCACACCCCCGCCTGCCTCCGCCTCGGCCGCCGTCAACCGCGCCTCCAACGCCACGTCGACCTCGGCCGCGCCGCTCAGGCTCGGCGTCAGCACACACCCGGGGCCGCCGTGCGCGGCGACGACCGCCGGGATGTCGACGGTGCGATGGAACCCGTCCCCGAGCAACAGCGGCACGACGACGGTCGGCCCGCCCGCGGCGTCTTTCCGGTCTCTGCGCAACGCGTGCTTGAGCGAAGGGATCTGATGATCGAGATGCCCGACCGCCGGCCGCTCTCCCAGCCGCGCCTCGACCGCCGCGCACAACCGCCCCACGGTGGCTCCGGCGGCGGGCAGCGCACTGCCGTGCACGGCGAGAACGAGAGACATGACGCACGCTCCTCAGGGGGCGAGCGGGTCCGGGCCGCGGGATGGTGTCGCGCACCCCGCGACCCGGAAGCCGCTTCGTGCGGGCCGCTGTGAGGTCGGGTGCGGCCCGCTGCACTCGACGCTACGCCGATGCGACACCCCCGGACCTGCGGCAAAGGCCCTGGCCCAGGGGGCCGTTGGTCCCGCCGTGAGGGGCCCAAATCGGCGGCCCAGCCCCCTGCTCCGGGCCTACCGTCGAGAACGTCGACTCCGAGAACACCGTCGACACCCAGCACTCTGGGCACACCCAGGACTCTGGGCGCACTCCGCACTCTGGGTACGCCCGAGACTCTGGGCACACTCAGCACTCTGGGCGCGTCCAGCGTGCTGAGTCCGCCCGGGACCCTGGGTACGCCCGAGGCCCTGGACGCGTCCAGCGTGCTGAGCCCGCCCGGGACCCTGGGTACGTCCGGGACCCTGGACGCACCCCGCGCCCTGAGCCCGCCCGGCACCCCGAGCCCGCTCAACACCCCGAGCCCGCCCAGCACCCCGAAACCCCCCGCACCCCCGGAGCGCCCGCCATGCCCCACCACTTGGTACTCATAGGCCACGGCATGGTCGGCCACCACCTCCTCCAGCTCCTCGCGGAACGCGACGCCCTGCGCACCTGGCACGTCACCGTCCTCGCGGAAGAGGACCGCCCCGCCTACGACCGCGTCCACCTCTCCTCCGCCTTCACCGGTACGGACCCCGCCGAACTCTCCCTCTGCACCCCCGAGTTCCTCGAGCGGCACGGCATCGACCTGCGCCTGGGCGACCCGGCCGAGCACATCGACACCGCCGCCCGCGTCGTCACCACCACGTCCGGCGCCGCCGTGTCCTACGACGCCCTCGTCCTGGCCACCGGCTCGTACCCCTTCGTCCCGCCGATCGACGGCGCCGACGCCCCCGGCTGCTTCACCTATCGGACCCTGTACGACGTCGAGTCCCTCACCGCGTACGCCGCCCGCGAAGAGAACCGCACCGGCGTCGTCATCGGCGGCGGCCTCCTCGGCCTGGAGGCGGCCGGCGCCCTGCGCACCCTCGGCCTGGCCACGCACGTCGTCGAGTTCGCCCCGCGTCTGATGCCGCTGCAGGTCGACGACGGCGGCTCCGCCGCGCTGCGCGCCACCATCGAGTCGATGGGCGTCTTCGTGCACACCGGCGTCGGCGCCCGTGCCGTCGAGACCGACACCGACGGCTCGGCGCGTGCCCTGCACCTCACCGACGGCCGGACCCTCGATGCCGACCTCGTCGTCTTCTCGGCCGGGGTCCGTCCCCGCGACCGGCTGGCCCGTGAGGCGGGCCTCGCCGTCGGCGACCGCGGCGGCGTCGTCGTCGACGGGCACTGCCGGACCACGGACCCGTACATCTACGCGATCGGCGAGTGCGCCCAGAGTGCCGACGGCCGTGTCTACGGGCTGGTCGCCCCCGGCTATCAGATGGCCGAGGCCGCCGCCGACGCGCTCGCGGGCGCGGGCACCACCACGTTCACCGGCGCCGACACGTCCACCAAGCTGAAACTCCTCGGCGCGGACGTGGCCTCCTTCGGTGACCCCTTCGCCCACGGGAGCGAGGGCGGCGAGGCGATGGCGGTCGTCTTCTCCGACACCCGCGAGGGCGTCTACAAGAAGCTCGTCCTCGGCCCCGACGGCCGCCTCATCGGCGGCATCCTGGTCGGCGACGCCGACGCGTACGGAACCCTCAAGCCGCATGCGGGCCGCACCCTGCCCGCCGCCCCCGAGGCGTACATCCTCCCGGCCACCGGCGAGGGCGGCGCGGGCGTCCTCGGCGCCGACTCCCTGCCCGACGACGCGGTGATCTGCAGTTGCCACAACGTCACCAAGGGCGCCGTCCGCGACGCCGTCACCGCCGAGGGCCTCACCGATATCGGCGGCATCAAGCGCTGCACCAAGGCGGGCACGGGCTGCGGCGGTTGCGTCGGCACGCTCCAGGCAGTGCTCGACGCCGAACTCGTCGCCGCCGGGGTCGAGGTGACCCCCGGCCTGTGCGAGCACTTCACCCTGACCCGCGCCGAGATCTACGACGTGATCCGCACCGAACGCACTGCTTCCTTCAGCGAGTTGATGGCCAGGCACGGCGCGGGCGCCGGAGGCGACAGGGGTGCCGCCGACGGCTGCACCGTCTGCAAGCCGGTCGTCGCCAACATCCTGGGCACCCTCGCCCCCGAACTCGGCCTCACCCACATCCTCCAGGGCGAACAAGCCGCCCTCCAGGACTCCAACGACCTCTACCTGGCCAACCTCCAAAAGGACGGCACCTACTCCGTCGTCCCGCGCGTGCCCGGCGGCGAGATCACCGCCGAGCAGCTCATCGCGATCGGCGAGGTCGCCCGCGACCACGGCCTCTACACGAAGATCACCGGCGGTCAGCGCATCGACCTGTTCGGCGCGAAGAAGGAGCAACTGCCCACCATCTGGCGGCGGTTGGTCGACGTCGGCCTGGAGTCCGGGCAGGCGTACGGCAAGTCGCTGCGCACGGTGAAATCCTGCGTGGGCTCCAAGTTCTGCCGCTTCGGCCAGGGGGACTCGGTCCGGCTCGCCATCGACCTGGAGCTGCGCTACCGCGGCCTGCGCACCCCGCACAAGATCAAGGGCGGCGTCTCCGGCTGTCTGCGCGAGTGCGCCGAGGCCCGCGGCAAGGACATCGGCGTCATAGCGACCGCCGGCGGCTGGAACCTCTACGTGTGCGGCAACGGCGGCACCACCCCGCGCCACGCCGACCTCCTCGCCACCGACCTGTCCGCGGCCGAACTGCTGCGCCTGACCGACCGGTTCCTTATGTACTACGTGCGCACCGGCGAACGGCTGGAGCGCACCGCCCCCTGGTTCGAACGGATCGGCGGCGTCGACCACCTGAAGTCCGTCCTGATCGAGGACTCCCTCGGCATCTGCGCCGAGCTGGAGGACCAGATGGACCGGCACGTCGCCGCGTACCGCGACGAGTGGCAGGCCGTCCTCGACGACCCGGCCGCCCTCGCCCGCTTCGAGCGCTTCACGGCGGACCCGAGCTTCCTGGAGCCGGGCCGCGGCCGCCCCGCCGTACTGCCCGACGGCACCGAGGCCGCGCTCTTCAAGGACGCCGACGGCACGGTCTACGCGGTCGACGACCGTGACCCCTTCTCCGGCGCCGACGTGATCGCGAACGGCATCATGGGCACCCGCGCCGGCGCCCCCGTCGTCGCGTCCCCGATGCACAAGCAGGAGTTCGATCTGCGTACCGGCGCGTGTCTGGACGACCCCGCCGTGCGCCTGGCCGTCCACGAGGTCCCCAACGCGGGGTGAGCCGAGGGACCTTGGTCGTGCGGCGACCTTGACCTTTGGAAGGCCCGCACGGCGACCAACGCCCCTTACACCCCACTTATCCCGGCGGGATTCTGGAAGAGCAAGGAAAACCCTTCTCACCTCCAGGAACACGCCATGAGTCCTGCTGTCCGGGACGCCGCCGTGGTCGACGACGTCACCCGTTCCTATGACCCCCAGCAGTACCGGCCCGGCCGGGCCATCTCCGACTGGGAACCCGAGAACGAACTGTTCTGGAAGTCCGTGGGCAAGCGGGTCGCCACCCGCAACCTGTGGATCGCCGTCCCCGCCCTCCTGGTCGCCTTCGTGGTGTGGCAGGTGTGGAGCGTCACCGCCACGAACCTCGCCGACGTCGGCTTCAGCTTCAGCACCTCGCAGCTGTTCTGGCTGACCGCCGTGCCGGGCCTCACCGGCGGCACCGCCCGGATCTTCTACACGTTCCTCGGCCCGCGCATCGGCCAGCGCCGCTTCACCGCGCTGTCCACTCTGGTCCTGGTGATCCCGCTGATCTGGCTCGGTTTCGCCGTCCAGAACACCGGCACCCCGTACGCCGTGATGGTCGCCATCGCCGCACTGTGCGGCTTCGGCGGCGCGAACTTCGCCTCCTCGCTGGCGAACATCGGCTTCTTCTTCCCCAAGCGCGAGAAGGGCAACGCGACCGGCATCAACGGCGGCCTCGGCAACCTCGGCGTCTCCGTCGTCCAGCTGCTCACCCCGATCGTCATCACCAGCTCGGTCATCGCACTCGGCTCCGCCCAGCACAAGGCCGACGGCACCCCGGTCTACCTGCAGAACGCCGCGTTCCTGTGGGTCCCCGTCCTGGTGGTCCTGGCCGTCATCGCCTGGTTCGGCCAGAACGACCTGAAGGTCGCCTCCACGCCCTTCAAGCAGCAGAAGGTCATCTTCAAGCGCAAGCACAACTGGCTGATGACCTGGCTCTACGTCGGCACCTTCGGCTCCTTCATCGGCTTCGCCGCCGCCCTGCCGATGCTGATCAAGACCACGTGGACGCCGATCGACGCCGCGTACACGGCCGCCACCTACGCCTGGATCGGCCCGGCCGTCGGCGCCCTCGCCCGCTGGGGCGGCGGCTGGCTCGGCGACAAGCTGGGCGGCGCGCGCGTCACGATCCTGTCGTTCGTCGGCATGGCCGCGTCGATCATCGGCGTCATCAACTTCATGCCCTCGAACGGTGCGGGCGGCTCCTTCTGGGGCTTCCTCGCCTGCTTCTACCTGGCGTTCCTCTTCAGCGGCCTCGGCAACGGCTCCACGTTCCGCCAGATCCCCGTGATCTTCCGCAGCCAGCACCTGAAGGGCCTGACCGAGGGCACCCCCGCGCACACGAAGGCGCTGAAGCAGGCGGAGATGGAGTCCGGTGCGGTCACCGGTTTCACCTCGGCGATCGCCGCGTACGGCTTCTTCTTCATCCCGGCGATGTTCGCCAACTTCGCGGTGACCAGCGCCCTGTGGTGCTTCGTGGGCTTCTACGCCACGTGCATCGTCGTCTGCTGGTGGTTCTACGCCCGCAAGGGCGCCGAGTCCCCCAGCTGATCCCCGGGTCGAAAAGGCCCGGAACCCCCTCCCTCTCGACCTGTACCACGGAAATTCGACGAAATTCTTGTGAATGCGTTCACAAGCGAACTTAGGTCGAAAGTCCTTGAGGAAAGACCAGGTCAGAGATGCAGTGCCCGCCGGCGTCGGGCCGGAACAAGGCCCAATGGTCCCGAGATCAGGACCATTGCGGCCCCCCGGATCGGCCCGGCGGGAGTCCAATGAAGACGTAGCAAAGAACGCAACGAACCGGTCGAAGAGATGGGGAAGGTGTCGGCGATGACTGCCACTCCCGCAGAGAAGACGGCGCAAAAGACGACGCACGGCGAGGCCTGGGACGGCTTCAAGGGAGGCCTGTGGCGGGACGCCATCGACGTCCGTGACTTCGTCCAGCAGAACTACACCCCCTACGAGGGCGACGGCTCCTTCCTCGCCGGCCCGACGGAGCGCACCACCGCCGTGTGGGACAAGCTGCTTGAGATGTTCCCGACGGAGATCGAGCGCGGCATCTACGACGTGGACGTGAAGACCCCGTCCCGGATCGACGCCTTCAAGCCGGGCTACATCGACGGCACGCCCGCCGACCACAAGGACCTGATCGTCGGCCTCCAGACGGACGGCGCGCTCAAGCGTGCCATCATGCCCAACGGCGGCTGGCGCATGGTCGAGGGCGCCCTCAACGCCTACGGCTACGAGGCCGACCCCGAGGTCCGCGACATCTACACCCACCTGCGCAAGACCCACAACGAAGGTGTATTCGACGCCTACACCCCCGAGATCCGCGCCTGCCGCTCCTCCGGCATCATCACCGGCCTGCCCGACGCCTACGGCCGCGGCCGCATCATCGGCGACTACCGCCGCGTCGCCCTCTACGGCGTCGACCGGCTCATCGCCGCCAAGCAGGCCGACAAGGACAAGGCCGGCGCCGAGTGGCCCACCGAGGACGTGATCCGCGACCGCGAGGAGATCTCCGAGCAGATCAAGGCGCTGAACGAGCTCAAGGCCATGGCGATGTCGTACGGCTACGACATCTCCGGCCCGGCCACCACCGGCCGCGAGGCCGTCCAGTGGCTGTACTTCGCCTACCTCGCGGCCGTGAAGGAGCAGAACGGCGCGGCCATGTCGATCGGCCGCATCGACAACTTCCTCGACATCTACCTCCAGCGCGACATCGAGGCCGGTCTCCTCACCGAGTCCGAGGCCCAGGAGTTCATCGACGACTTCGTCATCAAGCTCCGCATCGTCCGCTTCCTGCGCACCCCCGAGTACAACGAAGGCTTCTCCGGCGACCCCACCTGGGTCACCTGGTCGATGGCCGGCATCGGTGAGGACGGCCGCCCGCTCGTCTCGCGCACCACGTTCCGTGCCCTGCAGACCCTCTACAACCTCGGCCCGGCCCCCGAGCCGAACCTCACCGTCTTCTGGGCGCGTCAACTCCCCAAGGGCTTCAAGGACTTCGCCTCCCAGGTCGCCATCGACACCTCGGCCATCCAGTTCGAGTCCGACGACCTGATGCGCCCCAAGTACGGCGACGACACCGCCATCGCCTGCTGTGTCTCCGCGATGGCCGTCGGCAAGCAGATGCAGTTCTTCGGCGCCCGCGTCAACGTCGCCAAGGCGCTCCTCTACGCGATCAACGGCGGCCGCGACGAGAAGTCCGGCAAGCGGGTCGTCGAGGGCTTCACGCCCATCGAGGGCGACTACCTGGACTACGACACCGTCGCCGAGCAGTACGACGCGATGCTCGGCTGGCTCGCCAAGACGTACGTGCACGCACTCAACGTCATCCACTACATGCACGACAAGTACGCCTACGAGCGCATCGAGATGGCCCTGCACGACAAGGAGATCCTGCGCACCATGGCCTGCGGCATCGCCGGCCTCTCGGTCGCCGCGGACTCCCTGTCGGCCATCAAGTACGCGAAGGTCAAGGTCGTCCGCGACGAGACCGGCCTCGCCGTCGACTACGAGATCGAGGGCGACTACCCGGCCTACGGCAACAACGACGACCGCGCCGACGAGATCGCCAAGTCCATCGTCCACGGCTTCATGGAGAAGATCCGCAAGCACCCGACGTACCGGAACGCGGTCCACACGCAGTCCGTGCTGACGATCACCTCGAACGTCGTCTACGGCACCAAGACCGGCAACACCCCCGACGGCCGCCGCGCCGGCGCCCCGTTCGCCCCCGGCGCCAACCCGATGAACGGGCGCGACGAGCACGGTTACATCGCCTCCGCGCTGTCGGTCGCGAAGCTGCCCTACGACGACGCCGAGGACGGCATCTCGCTGACCAACACGATCACCCCGGACGCGCTCGGCCGCACCCCCGAGGAGCGGATCGGCAACCTGTCCGGCGTACTCGACGGCTTCATGGCCAGCGACGGCTTCCACATGAACGTCAACGTCCTGAACAAGGCGACCCTGGAGGACGCCATGGAGCACCCGGAGAACTACCCGCAGCTGACCATCCGGGTCTCCGGGTACGCGGTGAACTTCGTCCGCCTGACGCGCGAGCAGCAGCTGGACGTCATCAACCGCACCTTCCACGGCTCCCTGTGAGCCGGTCCGGCTGACCGAGGCAGTCCGAGGAGGAACGCCATGACCGTGCTGCTCACCCAGAACCTCACCGCGAACGCCGCCGCCACCCCGGCCGCCGCCGCGACGCACCGCCCCACCGAGGGCTCGGTGCACTCCTGGGACCTGTCGACCGGCGTCGACGGACCGGGCACGCGCTTCGTGACGTTCCTCTCGGGCTGCCCGCTGACCTGCCTGTACTGCCACAATCCCGACACCTGGAAGATGCGCAACGGCAAGCGCACCTCGGCCGACGAGATCGTCGCGGAGGCCGCCAAGTACACCCGGTTCATCGAGGCGGCGGGCGGCGGCGCCACCATCAGCGGCGGTGAACCCCTGCTCCAGCCCGTCTTCGCCGGTGAACTCCTGCACCGCTTCAAGCACGAACTGGGCCTGCACACCGCCCTGGACACCTCGGGCTTCCTCGGCGTCCGCGCCACCGACGCCCTGCTGCGCGACGTGGACCTGGTCCTGCTCGACATCAAGTCCTGGGACCGCGACACCTACAAGAAGGTGACCGGCCGCCCCCTGCAGCCCACCCTCGACTTCGCGCACCGCCTGGCCGACCTCGGCAAGGACGTCTGGGTGCGCTTCGTGCTCGTCCCCGGCCTGACCGACGACCCCGCCAACGTCGAGGGCGTCGCCGCCTTCGCGGGCTCCCTCGGCAACGTCTCCCGGGTCGACGTGCTGCCCTTCCACAAGCTCGGCGAGGCGAAGTGGGAGGCGCTCGGCAAGCCCTTCGCGCTGCACGACACGCCCTCGCCCGCTCCCGAGCAGGTCGCCGCAGCCAAGTCGATCTTCGAGGCGCACGGCCTCACCGCGGTCTGAGCCGCGCTCCGATCCGGGGGACGCCCCCGCGACGTACCCTGGAGTCATGAGTACCGCCCCCGACCCCGAGCCGCGCGACCCCAAGGCCGCGCTGATCTTCGACGATCCGCTGACGGCGCAGTCCGCCGACGACTCGGACCGCGGATGGGGCGAGCGGCCCTCGGCCGGCGACAACAGCGCCGCCGACCTGGCTCGCTTCCTCGACGAGAAGCCGCCCCACCACCTGTGAAGAGCCGCTAGGGCTCGGTGTGGCCGGAGCCGCGCTGCGCCACGAGCGCGTCCCGGATCTCCTTGAGGACCTCCAGCTCGGAGAGCTCCATGGTCTCCTGCACGCCTTCCTTCGCCGCCTTGCGCGCGGCCACCTTCGCCAGGTACTTGGCCATCGGCAGCACCATCAGGAAGTACACGACGGCTGCCGTGATGAGGAAGCTCAGGACGGCGCTGAGGACCGAGCCCCACAGGATCGTGATGCCCTGGTCGCCCGTGCACGGGGCCTTCAGGCACGACGTGTAGCCCTCGAGGTCCTTGGTGCCGAAGGCGCCGACGAGCGGGTTGATGACCCCCTTCACCACCGCGTTCACGATGTTCGTGAACGCGGCGCCGATGACGACCGCCACCGCCAGGTCGATCACATTGCCGCGCATGAGGAAGGCTTTGAAGCCCTCCCACAGACTCGGCTCGTTCTTCTCGCTCACCAGAAGGCCTCTCTTTACGTGCGCAGGATGCGGAGCAAACGACTTCGCAACCTACGACAGTTCGGACCAGACCTGTCCAATTTGGTAACTCGATCGAGGGACTTGACGAGACGCGCGTCACCACACCGTCACCGCCAGCCGGGAGACGGCCCCCGCGCCCGCGAGCCGCGTCGCCGTCGCCCGCCCCACCGAGAGGACCACCAACGACCCACCCGCCACCGAGGTTTCGTCCGGCCCGTCGGGGGACGGCTCCTGCTCCGGCACGGAGGCCACCCGCGCTCCCGACGCGAGGACCCGCACCCCGGGCCCGCCGTCCGCCCGCGCCGCCACCACGTC
>NZ_JAAGMG010001348.1 GCF_010548525.1 Streptomyces sp. SID14478 | reverse complement strand
CCGCGGGCGGCGCCGTCGCGCTGAACCGCTCCGACGGCGACGACATGCAGCCGGCCGGCGAGTCGGGCGGCGCGGTCCCGTTCCACGGCACGCACCAGGCCGGCATCGCGACGGCGGTGCAGGACCGGCTGCACTTCGCGGCGTTCGACGTGAAGACGGACGACCGCGAGGAGTTCGTGCAGCTCCTCAAGGACTGGACGAAGGCCGCCGCCCTGATGACGGAGGGGCGCCCGGTCGGCGACGGCGCGTACGGCGGGCTCGCCGAGGCGCCGCCGGACGACACCGGTGAGGCGCTCGGCCTCAAACCGTCCCGGCTGACGCTGACGATCGGCTTCGGCCCCTCGCTCTTCGAGGCGTACGGGAAGAAGTTCGGGCTCGCGGGGAAGCGGCCGGCGGCGCTGGTCGACCTGCCCAGGTTCCCCGGCGACAACCTCGACAAGGCGCGCTCCGGCGGCGATCTGTGCGTGCAGGCCTGCGCGGACGATCCGCAGGTCGCCGTGCACGCCATCCGCAACCTGGCCCGGATCGGGTTCGGCAAGGTCGCCATCCGCTGGTCCCAGCTCGGCTTCGGCAAGACGTCGTCGACGACGCCGGACGCGCAGACCCCTCGTAACCTGATGGGCTTCAAGGACGGCACCCGCAACATCGCGGGCACGGAGACGCGGCGGCTCGACGCGCACGTGTGGGTCGGGGACGACTCGTGGATGAAGGGCGGCTCCTACCTCGTCGCCCGGCGGATCCGGATGAACATCGAGACCTGGGACCGCACCTCGCTGCAGGAGCAGGAGGACGTGTTCGGCCGTGACAAGGGCGAGGGCGCGCCCGTCGGCAAGGCCAAGGAACGCGACGAGCCGTTCCTGAAGGCGATGAAGCCCGACGCGCACGTGCGGCTCGCGCACCCGGACTCCAACCACGGCGCGACGATCCTGCGGCGCGGCTACTCGTTCACCGACGGCACGGACGGCCTGGGCCGCCTGGACGCGGGGCTGTTCTTCCTCGCGTACCAGAAGGACGTGCGCACGGGGTTCATCCCGGTGCAGCGGAGCCTGTCGGCGGGCGACGCGCTCAACGAGTACATCCAGCACGTGGGTTCGGCGGTGTTCGCGGTGCCGCCGGGCGTGCGCGACGACAGCGACTGGTGGGGCCGCGGCCTCTTCGAGAAGGCGGAGGCGTAAGGAATGTTCGCCAACTATCTGATCGGTCTGCGGGAGGGGCTCGAAGCGAGCCTCATCGTCTGCATCCTCGTCGCGTACCTGGTGAAGACGGACCGCAGGGACGCCCTGAAGCCGGTGTGGCTGGGCGTCGGCGTGGCCGTCGTCGTCGCGCTGGGGTTCGGCGCGGGCCTGGAGTTCGGCTCGCAGGAGATGACGTTCAAGGCGCAGGAGGCGCTCGGCGGCTCGCTGTCGATCGTCGCCGTGGGCCTGGTGACGTGGATGGTGTTCTGGATGCGGCGCACCGCCCGGCACCTGAAGACGGAGCTGGGCGCCAAGCTGGACACCGCGCTGCAGGCGGGCACGGCCGCGCTCGTCGTCACCGCGTTCCTCGCGGTGGGCCGGGAGGGCCTGGAGACGTCCCTGTTCGTGTGGACGGCGGTGCACGCCACCAGCAACGGCACCACGGAGCCGGTGGTCGGCGCCCTGCTCGGCCTCGCCACGGCCGTCGTGCTCGGCTGGCTCTTCTACCGGGGCGCGCTGCGCATCAACCTGGCGAAGTTCTTCACGTGGACCGGCGGCATGCTGGTCGTCGTGGCCGCGGGCGTCCTCGCGTACGGCTTCCACGACCTGCAGGAGGCCGACTTCATCGGCGGTCTGAACACCCTGGCCTTCGACATCAGCGGCACGATCGCTCCCGACGGCTGGCTGGGCACGCTCCTGAAGGGCGTCTTCAACTTCCAGCCGGACCCGACGGTCCTCCAAGTCGTCGTCTGGCTCGTCTACTTGGTGCCGACGCTCGTCCTCTTCTTCGCACCGGCGGGACTGCTGTCCCGCTCCCGCAGGGGCGCGGCACCGGCCCCCTCCTCTTCCCGGTAGGGTTCGGCCCCGGGAAGGGGAAGGTGAAGTCAACGTCATGAGCGAGGTCAGGAACAGGCTCGGCAAGCCCGCCGCCGCGGCGGCAGCGGCGGTCGTGCTGTCCCTCACGGCGAGCGGCTGTGTCACCGTGCACGGCGAGCTCGAGGTCGTGCCCACGACCACGAAGGCGGCGGCCGCACGCGCCCTGGACGTCTTTCTCACCGCGTACAACAAGGCGGACAAGACGTACGACCGGGACGCCGACGCAAAGTACGTCACCGGGGCGCTCGGCGCGATCGACGCGGCCAAGCTGAAGGCGGGGCACACGGTCAGCCCGCAGGGCAACCCGAAGCACGCGCCGCTGAAACTGACCGACACGAACTTCACGATCCCGAAGAAGGCCGGCTGGCCGCGCTGGTTCCTCACCGACAGCGCGAACAACCGGGTCGCGAACTCCCGCTGGGTCATGGTCTTCACCCGCAACGCGGAGAACGAGCCCTGGGCGGTCTCGTACCTGACGCTGTTCGGCAAGGACGGCGTCCCCGAGCTCAAGAAGGACGCGGACGGCTTCGGCGAGGCCGTGCCCGCCGACGCCAAGGGGCTCGCGATGCGGCCGCGGGACCTGGCCGGGAAGTACACCGCGTACCTCAAGTCCGACGACGACGCCGGGTTCGCGGCCGGGTCGTACACCTCGCAGTGGCGCGCGAACCGCAAGAAGAACGAGTCGCGGCCTGGCCTGTCCACGCAGTTCATCGACGAGCCGCTGACGTCCGGCGACTACGCGCCGCTGGCGCTGCGCACGAAGGACGGCGGCGCGCTCGTCTTCTTCACCTTGCGGCGCTACGAGAAGCAGACCGCGTCGCCCGGGAGCGATCTGCCCGGGATCAGCCCGAGCGTGAAGGCGCTGATGACGGGTGACGCGAAGCAGTCGGCGACGTACGGGTACGTGGCCGGCCAGGTGGCGCTGGACCCGGCGCGCGGCGCTGCCGGGGACGGGGTCAGTGTGCTGAGCCGGGTCGAGGGGATCACCACGGCCGAGGGGGCGTGAACCCTCACGGGGCCGCGCCCCGGCCCCGCCTCCGGCGAACCGCTTCCTAGGGCCAGGCCGAGGTGAAGTCCGGTTCCGCTCCCGCGTGGCGGGCGCAGGCGTCCGTGAGCGCCTCCAGCAGGGTCAGCGGGTCCGGCAGCGGGTGTTCGGGGCCGCGGACCCAGTCCACCGAGCGGTCGGCCGGGAGGCGGGCCGGGGGGACCAGGACGTAGCTGCCGCGGCAGTGCCAGCGCAGGCCGGGGTGCTCGTCCATCGTCTCGGGGTGGCAGTCCAGCTCGCAGGGCCACCACTCGTCCTCCTCCTCGGGCGTACCGCGGGTCGCCGTGAAGAAGAGCATGCGGTCGCCGCCGGACGCGGCGACGGGACCGACCTCGATGCCGCTCGACAGGAGGCGCTCCAGGGCCTCGCGGCCGGCCTCCAGCGGTACGTCCAGGACGTCGTTGACCATGCCGGTCGCGGTGATGAAGTTGGCCTGCGGCTGGTGCCGGGCCCAGCGCTCGATCTGTCCGCGGTCCGTCGTGGACTGGGTCTGCCAGGCGAAGGAGACGGGGTGCCGGCCGGGTGTCGGGCAGCCGATGCGGTTGCACGAACATCGGTAGTCGGAGGGGTACGCGGCCGGTGCGAGCGGCAGTCCGGCGCCGGCGGCGGCGAGCAGCAGGGATTCGCGGTCCGCGTCGACGGGCGTCTCCTTGGGGCCCCGGGCGGCTCTGAGCCACCGGGAGAACCTGCCCAGACCCGAGCGTCCGCTGTCGCCGTGCTCCGCGCCCATCTATCCCCTCACCATCGCCGTCATGCCGAGTACCGGATGAACCCCCGGACCACCATGGTCCCACCATCGCGCTTCGGGAGAGGCCACTGGGTGTCATTGCCTGATTTGCGGGCATTTGTGGGCCTACCGTGTTCGCCATGGTCACTCTCGCCACCAGGACCGCACCGATCGTCGGCCTCGCCGGCGTCCTCTCGCTGACCGCTGTGGCATTCGCGCCCCCACTGGAGTGGGGCAGCGGCCCCCTCACCGTCGAGTCCCTGCCCCGCGTCACGTACACGGCGCACCGCGGCGGCGCCCTCGAAGTCCCGGAGAACAGCATGGCGGGGTTGTCGGCCGCCTTCGAGCGGGGCACCGCGCAGGTCCTCGACTTCGATACGCGGATGCTGCGCGACGGCACCCTCGTCGTGATGCACGACGCGACCCTGGACCGCACGACCGCCGCCGGCGGCAAGGTCCACGACCTGGACCGGACGCAGTGGCAGGACGTGCGGCTGCGGCCGAAGGCGTCGCTGCCGGGCAGCTGGCGGGCGGAGCGGCCGCCGACGGTCGCGGAGGTGCTCGACCGGTTCGGCGGCCGGATCGTGCTGATGCTGGAGGCCAAGGACCCCAAGAGCCTCAAGGGCCTGGCGGGACTGATCCGCGCCCGCGGCCTGACCCGTTCGGTACTGGTCAACTCCAACCGTCCGGCCGTCGCCGCCGACGCGCACCGGCTCGGCCTGATCTCCCAACTGTGGCGCTCCGCACGGCAGATGAAGACCGACCGGCCCGAGCGCTGGGCCGGCTACGTGGACGTCCTCGACATGGACTACAAGGCGCGCGACGCCGATCTCGTCCGGGCGGTCAGGTCAGGGGTGCCGCGGGTGTGGGCGCACACGGTGAACACGCCGAAGGACCGGGACCGGGTGCTGCGGCTCGGCTGCAACGGCGTCATCACGGACGCGCCGGGGCTGCTGGCGGCTACTGCCGTGCGGGCTTCGGCCGCGCGCTGATCCCGTAGAGGGCGTACTCCACGAGCGCATCGGCATAGGCGTGGTCGAGGGGGCCCGTGCTCTGGAGCCAGCGCTGGGCGAGCGGTCCCGAGAACAGGTCGCGGGCGATCACGGGGTCCACGTCGGCGCGGACGTCGCCCGCGTCCTGCGCGGTGCGCAGCCGGGTGGCGTACAGGTCGAGGCCGGGCATCAGGAGCTTGGCGACGAACTGCTCGGCGAACTCCCGGTTGGCGAGGCCCTCGGCGGCGAGCGCGCGGGCCGGGGCCTCGAAGCGGGAGTCCCTGAGCTCGTCGACGGTGGCGCGCAGCACCAGCTTGAGGTCGGCCTCCAGGTCGCCGGTGTCGGGCAGGCCCGCGGCATCGATCGGGGCGTCCGGGTACTTCTCGGCGGCGGCGTGCGTGTTCTGCTCGTTCAGGTCGACGAAGGCCTCCATGAGGACCTCGGCCTTCGAGCCCCACCAGCGGTAGATCGTCTGCTTGCCGACCCCGGCGCGGGCGGCGATGCCCTCGATGGTGGTGCGGGGGTAGCCGATCTCGCCGACCAGCGCGAGGGCGGCGTCGTAGATCGCGCGGCGGGAGCGTTCGCTGCGGCGCGCGGAGTCCGGGGGCGTCTTCTTCTGGGCGTGACCGGTCGTGGCTGACATGGTTCGAATGTAGCAGCGAGCGAGGCGAGACGTTCCGTCTCTCCAGGGGTTGACAAGACGATACGTCTCGTTCAAAGTGGAGTCCGTCAACGCGGCGAGACGATACGTATCGTCAGGTGGAGCGACCCGAGAGGAGTACGACATGACCCGAGGTGGAGCAGGCGGCATGCTGGGCGTCGGCGGCACGCGGAACAAGCTCTCCCGCAAGGCGCTGCGCGGCGGCGGCCGGGGCGGACAGGTGGGCGGCTCCGGTGTCGATCCGGTGGCGCAGAAGCGGGAGTTGCTGCGCAAGTTGCAGGAGAGGCGCGGCACCGACAGCGCCTCGTGATCGCGCACGAGCGTGAACCACCCGTTCGGTTCACAGCCCGGAGGGCTCCTCCGACCGCACCATGGGCGCAACAAGCCCTGCGGTCGTGAGGAGCCCTCGTTGCGTAGTCCCTACTCCGGGTCCTTTGGCGAACGTCGCGCCACACCCCGGCGCTATCTGATGTGCCCACCGGCACACTTCAAGGTCACGTACTCGATCAATCCGTGGATGGACCCGGCGAAACCCGTCGACGTCCCCCTCGCCGTCGCCCAGTGGGAGGACCTGCGCGACCGCTATCGCGCGCTCGGCCACACCGTGGAGGTGCTCGCCCCGCGGCCCGGACTGCCCGACATGGTCTTCGCCGCGAACGGGGCGACCGTGCTGGACGGACGGGTCCTGGGTGCCCGGTTCGCCCATCCCGAGAGGGAGGCGGAGGCGGTCGCCCACCTGGAGTGGTTCCGGGAGCACGGGTACACCGAGGTGCACGAGCCCGTGCACATCAACGAGGGCGAGGGGGACTTCGCCGTCACCGCGTCGTACGTGCTCGCCGGGCGCGGGTTCCGGGCGTCGCCCCTGTCGCACGGCGAGGCGCAGGAGGTCTTCGGCCGGCCGGTGATCGGGCTCGATCTGGTGGACCCGCGCTTCTACCACCTGGACACGGCCCTGGCCGTGCTCGACGACCGCGCCGACCAGGTCATGTACTACCCGCAGGCGTTCTCGGCCGGGAGCCGGGAAGTGCTGCGGCGGATGTTCCCGGACGCGCTCGTGGTGGACGAGGCCGACGCGATGTCCTTCGGACTGAACGCGGTGTCGGACGGGCTGCACGTGCTCCTGCCGCAAGGAGCCATCGGGTTGTTCGCGCCGCTCAGGGAGCGGGGGTTCGAGCCCGTGGGGATGGATCTGTCGGAGCTGCTGAAGGGGGGCGGGAGCGTGAAGTGCTGCACGCTCGAACTCCGTGACTAGAAGCGTGCGCTAGCGCGGCTGCGTCCAGCCGTCGCCCCAGTCCGCGTCTCGGGCCTCGCGGTACAGCGCCCCGTGCTTCTTCGTCACCGTCACCCGGTTCAGGCCGCCCTCGGTCTCGCACAGGTCCAGGAGCACCTGGCCCTTGCGGATCTGGGGGCGGCGGACGATGCGGGCCGGCGGGGGCTCGGGCAGGAAGCGGGTCGCCACCACGTACGCGAACTTCTCGTCCTCGTACGCCAGCGTCCCGCCCTTGACCCGGCGGTGCAGCGAGGAGCGGCTGACCCGGGCCGAGAAGTGGCACCAGTCCGTGCCGGGGACGATGGGGCAGGCGGCGCTGTGCGGGCAGGGGGCCGCGATGTGGAAGCCGGCCCCGATCAGGCGGTCGCGGGCCTCGATGACCCGGGTGTAGCCGTCGGGGGTGCCGGGTTCGACGACGACGACGGCGCCGGTGGACGCCTCGGCCGCCGCGTCGACGACCGCCGCGCGGTCGGCGTCCGTCAGCTCCTTGAGGACGTACGAGACCGTGACGAGGTCGCCGGCCGGGAGTCGCTCCCCGGAGCCGATGCGGCCGCGCTGCCAGCGCACGGACCGCGCCAACCCCTGGTCCGCGGCCGCCAGTTCACTGCCGAGCTCCAGTGCGGGCCCGGACCAGTCGAGGACCGTGGTCGGGCGCGCCCCGGGCAGCGTCTCGCGGGCCGC
>NZ_JAAGMG010001312.1 GCF_010548525.1 Streptomyces sp. SID14478 | reverse complement strand
CCCTCGCCGGTGTAGGCCCTACGCGTCGACCTCGGAGCGGTCCCCGCCCCACAGGGTGTGGAACGAGCCCTCGCGATCGCTCCTGCGGTAGGTGTGCGCGCCGAAGAAGTCCCGCTGGCCCTGCGTGAGCGCGGCCGGCAGCCGCTCGGCGCGCAGCGCGTCGTAGTACGCGAGCGCCGCCGCGAAGCCCGGCGTGGGCACGCCCTGCGTGGTCGCGGCGACCAGGACGGCACGCCAGTCGTCCTGCGCCGCCGCGATCTCGTCGGCGAAGCTCTTGTCCGACAGCAGCGAGACGAGGCCCGGCTCGGCCTCGTACGCCGCCGTGATCCGGTCCAGGAACGCGGCCCGGATGATGCAGCCGCCGCGCCAGATGCGGGCCACCGCGCCCGAGTCGATGTTCCAGTCGTACTGCTCGCTGCCCGCGGCGATCTCGTGGAAGCCCTGCGTGTACGACACGATCTTCGAGGCGTACAGCGCCTGTTCCACCTTGTCGGCGAAGGCCGCGGCCTCCGACTCGCTCAGCGCGGTCGCCGTCGGGCCCGCCAACTCCTTGGACGCGGCGCGCAGTTCGGCGTGCCCGGACAGCGAACGGGCGAACACCGCCTCCGCGATCCCGGAGACCGGCACGCCCAGGTCGAGCGCGATCTGCACCGTCCAGCGGCCGGTGCCCTTCTGCTCGGCCTGGTCCTGGACGACGTCGACGAACGGCTTGCCGGTGGCCTCGTCCACGTGGGAAAGGACCTCCGCCGTGATCTCGATCAGGTAGGAGTCCAGGCGGCCGGTGTTCCACGTCCGGAAGATGTCCGCGATCTGCGCGGGGGAGTACCCGGCGACATCGCGCAGCAACTGGTAGGCCTCGCCGATGAGTTGCATGTCCGCGTACTCGATGCCGTTGTGCACCATCTTCACGAAGTGACCGGCGCCGTCCGGACCGACGTGCGTCACGCACGGGGCGCCGTCCTTGGCCTTCGCGGAGATCTTCTCCAGCATCGGGCCGAGCGAATCGTAGGACTCGACGCTGCCGCCGGGCATGATGCTCGGCCCGTGCAGCGCGCCTTCCTCGCCGCCGGAGACACCGGTGCCGACGAAGTGGATGCCCTGCTCGCGCAGCTCCTTCTCGCGGCGCCGGGTGTCGGCGAAGTGCGCGTTGCCGCCGTCGACGATCATGTCGCCGGGTTCGAGGAGCGGGGCGAACTCCTTGATCACCGCGTCCGTCGGCTCGCCCGCCTTCACCATGATCACCAGGCGCCGCGGCCGCTCCAGGGCGGCCACGAACTCCTCGGCGGTCTCGGTCGGGACGAAGATGCCCTCCTCGCCGAACTCCTCCACCAGCGCGTGCGTCCGCGACGCGGTGCGGTTGTGGAGGGCGACGGTGTAGCCGTTGCGGGCGAAATTGCGGGCGAGGTTACGCCCCATGACCGCGAGCCCCGTGACACCGATCTGGGCTGTAGTGCTCATGCCTGTCGCTCCTGGATTCGGAATGTGAAAGATTTTGTTCAGTTGGCGCGCGGTGCGGCGTAGCGTTGGCCTCCGCCCCCACGAACCCTCTCCTGGACTCTCTACGATGTTGGAGCCGCGCGTGCCTCATTTCGATCTGCCGCTCGACGAACTGCGTGCGTACAAGCCCGCGTTGACGGCCCCGGACAACTTCGACGCCTTCTGGGAGAAGACCCTGGCCGAGGCCAGGGAACACGACCTCGACGCGCGATTCCAGCCGGTCGACGTCCCGCTCACCGCGGTCGACGTATTCGACGTTACGTACGCGGGCTTCGACGGGCATCCCGTGAAGGGCTGGCTCGTGCTGCCCGCGGGCACCACGGAGCCGATTCCGGCCGTCGTCGAGTACATCGGCTACAGCGGTGGCAGGGGCCTGCCGCACACCCACCTCAGATGGGCCGCGGCCGGGTTCGCGCACTTCGTCATGGACACCCGGGGCCAGGGCAGCGGCGGCAGCGTGGGGGACACCCCGGACCCGGTGGGCAGCGGACCCTCGGTCTCCGGTTTCATGACGCGGGGTATCCAGGACCCGCACGCGTACTACTACCGGCGGGTCTACACCGACGGCGTCCGCGCCGTGGAGGCGGCCCGCTCGCACCCGCTCGTCGACGCCTCCCGCGTCGCCGTGACGGGCGGCAGCCAGGGCGGCGGCATCACCCTCGCCGTCGCCGGCCTCGTCCCGGACCTGAAGGCGGCCGCCCCCGACGTGCCGTTCCTGTGCCACTTCGGCCGCGCGGCCACGCTCACGGAGCGTCACCCCTACCGCGAGATCGCGCTCTACCTGAAGGCCCACATCGGTGAGGACGAGCGCGCCTTCCGCACCCTCGCGTACTTCGACGGCATGAACTTCGCGGCGCGCGCCACCGCGCCCGGCCTGTTCTCCGTGGCCCTGGAGGACCAGACCTGCCCGCCGTCGACGGTCTTCGCGGCGCACAACCACTGGGCGGGCGCGGAGCGCTCCATCGAGGTGTACGCCTTCAACGACCACGAGGGCGGCGGCCCGTTCCAGCAGGCGGTCCAACTGCGGTGGATTCCTGGCCACTTGAGGGGCTGAAAGCAGCCAGGGTGGCTCCCCGCACTCTTGTCATGACTGCGTAGGAGCGGCTAATTTGCCGCTCCTACGGGTCTCCGAGGGGGCTTTCATGGCGTTACGGGGCCGGCACCGCCGGTATCAGCCGAGCCGGGTCAATCGTGCGTCGCTCACCGTCACCGTCGGGGGCGCCGGCATGGCGATCCCCCTCATCGGCGCGGGCGCGGCGCACGCCGCGGACCCGGCCACCTGGAACAAGGTCGCCGCGTGCGAGTCCGGTGGGAACTGGAGCATCAACACGGGCAACGGCTACTTCGGCGGCCTGCAGTTCACCCGCTCCACCTGGGCCGCGTACGGCGGCACGGCCTACGCGCCGCGTGCCGACCTGGCCACCAAGGACCAGCAGATCGCCGTCGCCGAGAAGGTCCTCAAGGGTCAGGGGCCCGGTGCCTGGCCGGTGTGCTCGCAGCGCTCCGGACTGACGACCGCGCGGCCGGTTACCGACGTGAAGCCCCAGGCCACGGATGTGAAACCCCAGGCCACGGATGTGAAGCCCGAGGTCACGCCCCAGTCGAAGGCGGGCCGCGCCGAGATGTACACGGTGATCAGCGGCGACACGCTGTCGGGCATCGCGGACGCGCGCAAGGTCCCCGGAGGCTGGCAGGGGCTGTATGCGGCCAATCGCAGGACGGTCGGCGCCGACCCGGATCTGATCGTTCCGGGCCAGCGGCTCTCGATGCCGGGCGCGTCCACGAAGGCCGGGACGAAGGCCGCGGAACCGGCCAGGACCCAGCCGAAGAGGACCGAGCCGCCGAAGAAGGCCGAGGCGAAGAAGCCCCCGCCCCACAAGACCCAGCCGAAGAAGACGGAAGCCAAGAAGACCGAGGCCAAGAAGACCGCCTCACGCGGCGTCGTGGCCCCCGTCCAGGCCTCCATCGGCACCCCGTACCACGCGGCCGGTTCCTCCTGGTCGAAGGGCTATCACACGGGCGTGGACTTCGTCGTGCCCACCGGCACCTCGGTCAAGGCCGTCGCCGCGGGCCAGGTCGTCGAGGCCGGCTGGGGCGGCTCGTACGGCTACGAAGTGGTGATCCGGCACGCCGACGGCAAGTACAGCCAGTACGGGCACCTGTCGGCGCTGTCCGTGAAGAGCGGGCAGCGCGTGGTGGAGGGCCAGCGCATCGCCCGGTCCGGGTCCACCGGCAACAGCACGGGCCCGCATCTGCACTTCGAGGTGCGGACCGGGCCCGGATTCGGCAGCGACATCGACCCGCTCGGCTATCTGCGGGCCCACGGCGTCAGGGTCTGAGGTTCACCCGACGTTCTCGACCGGCGCGTCGGAGGGCGGCTTGGGCTGTCCCGGCATGCCGTCCAGGCCCGCCGGGGTGTCCGGCACCTCCGGAGCGTCCTGTGCGGAGTTCTGGGCGATCACCCGGGCGCCGCGGTCCCGGCCGATGCGCTCGGTCGTCAGCAGGATCAGGCCGCCCGCGGCCACGACGCCGCAGCCGAGGGCGAGGGCCGTGCCGATCGTGCCGTACCGGAACGATTCGCCGAACAGGGTCAGGCCCACGGCCGCCGCCACCACCGGGTTCACGACCGTCGCGGTCGCCAGCGGCGCGGCCAGGCCGGCGCCCCGGTAGGAGGCCTGCGACAGGAGCATGCCCGCCGTGGCCAGCGCGGCTATCGCCAGCAGGCTGGTGAGCTGGGTCCACGGGTCGCCCGACCAGTCGACGGTCACGGACTTCGTGAACACCGACGCCATGCCGAACGCGCCGCCCGCGGCGACCGCCAGCAGCACCGCGCGCACCACCGGGTGCCGGTGAGCCGCCCGCGCTGACGTCATCAGCACCAGCACGCCACCGGCCGTGATCAGGCCGACCAGGAGCCGCTCGGTGCCGTTCAGGGAGTCCTCGGAGGCCGAGCCGGTCAGCGCCAGCAGCCCCGCGAGACCGACCGTCGCCATGATCGCCCCGCGCCAGGCGGTGGCACCGGCCCGACGGCCCACGAGCAGGGCCGCCATCGGCAGCGCCAGCACGATCGTCAGGGCGCCCAGCGGCTGCACCAGGCTCAGCGGGCCGAAGGCCAGGGCGATGACGTGCAGCAGCGCGCCCAGACCGTTCAGACACCCGGCGCCCCACCAGGCGGGCCTGCGCAGCGGCGCGTACGCCGACTCCGGCGACGTCTGGGCCACCCGCTCCTGGACGATCGCCCCACCGGCGTAGGCGACCGCCGAGACCAGGGAGAGCAGCACGGACAGCGCCAGGGCACTCATCTGGTGCCCCCTGCGGTGCGGAGCTGCGCGCGGTCGGTTTTCATACCCTCTACGATCTCTCGCCCGGCCGCTCTTGTCGTCCGACCTGAGCAGGCATTGGGTCCTACTACCGATGGAGTACTCCGCGTAACGAGTCATCCCCAGGACGGGTGCCCGCGGGGCGGAGCAGGGCCTCCGAGCCGTCCGCACCCTTTCGCGCCGGACTTCCATGGGTGACCATGAGGGGGCGAGGCGAGCACGACCGATTCCGAGCGAGTGGTGACGAACCGACGACGGGGGCGCGCGTGCGAGTGGGACTGCTCAGTCGGGAGTATCCGCCGGACGTCTATGGCGGCGCTGGAGTCCATGTCGAGTTCCTGGCAAGGGAGTTGCGTCCCCTCGTCGACCTGGAGGTGCACACCTGGGGCGAGGGCGCCACCGACGGAGTACGCCGCCACCGCGCCTGGCCGGCGCTCGACGGGGCCAACGACGCACTGCGCACCCTCTCCGTGGACCTGTCCATGGCCGCGGCCCTCGAAGGCCGCGACCTCGTGCACTCCCACACCTGGTACACGAACCTCGCGGGCCACCTCGCCGCCCTCCACCTCGGCGTCCCGCACGTGATGACCGCGCACTCCCTGGAGCCGCTGCGGCCCTGGAAGGCCGAGCAGCTCGGTGGCGGTTACGCTCTGTCGGCCTGGGCGGAACGCACGGCGATCGAGGCCGCCGACGGCGTCATCGCGGTCTCCCGGGCGATGCGCGACGACATCCTCGCCTGCTACCCGGCGCTGGAGCCCAAGCGCGTCCGCGTCGTGCACAACGGCATCGACGTCTCCCTCTACCGCGCCGACCCCGGCACCGACGTGCTGCACCGCTTCGGCATCGACCCGCAGCGCCCGTACGTCGTCTTCGTCGGCCGCATCACACGCCAAAAGGGCGTGCCCCATCTGCTGCGCGCCGCCCGCGAGCTCGCCAAGGGCGTGCAGCTGGTGCTCTGCGCCGGGGCGCCCGACACCCCGGAGATCGGCCGCGAATTCCGGGAACTGGTCGAGGAGTTGAAGAAGACCCGCGACGGAGTGTGCTGGATCCCCTCCATGCTGCCGCGCGCCGAGGTCGTCCAGATCCTCACGCACGCCACGGTGTTCGTGTGTCCGTCCGTGTACGAGCCGCTCGGCATCGTCAACCTGGAGGCGATGGCCTGCGGCACCGCGGTCGTCGCCTCCCGGGTCGGCGGCATCCCCGAGGTGGTGGCGGACGGCGAGAGCGGCCTGCTCGTCCCGTACGCGGAACGGGATCCGGCCGCTTTCGAGGCGGGCCTGGCCCGCGCCCTGAACGACGTGGTCGGCGACCTGGGTGCGGCGCGCCGCATGGGGGCCGCCGGACGGGAACGGGCCGCGGCGGAGTTCGGCTGGGACGCGGTCGCCCGGCGCACGGTCGAGGTGTACGGGGAGATCCTCAACGGCGCCTGAGGCGCTGTGAATTGAAGGGGGCTGGCATGCGCGGTGGGCCTTCGGTGCTCGGGATCGTACTGGCGGGAGGAGAGGGGAAGCGGCTGATGCCGCTCACCGCGGACCGGGCGAAGCCCGCGGTGACGTTCGGCGGCACGTACCGCCTGGTGGACTTCGTCCTGTCGAACCTCGTCAACGGCGACATCATGCGGATCTGCGTCCTGACGCAGTACAAGTCGCACTCCCTGGACCGGCACGTCACCACGACGTGGCGGATGTCCAGCCTGCTCGGCAACTACGTCACGCCCGTGCCCGCACAGCAGCGCCTCGGGCCCCGCTGGTACTCGGGCAGCGCCGACGCGATCCTGCAGTCCCTGAACCTCGTCCACGACGAACAGCCGGACTTCATCGCGGTGTTCGGCGCGGATCACGTGTACCGGATGGACCCGCGGCAGATGCTGGCGCAGCACGTCGAGTCCGGCGCGGGCGTCACCGTCGCCGGTATCCGGGTGCCGCGCGCACAGGCCCCGTCCTTCGGCATCATCACGCCCGCCAGGGACGGCGCCCACATCGAGGCGTTCCTGGAGAAGCCGACGGACCCGCCGGCGCTGCCCGGCACCCCGAACCAGGTCTTCGCCTCGATGGGCAACTACCTCTTCACGACGAAGACGCTCGTCGACGCGCTGACCCAGGACGCCGAGGACGACGACTCGGCGCACGACATGGGCGGATCGATCCTGCCGATGCTCACCGAGCGGGGCGTCGCGCAGCTCTACGACTTCGACGGCAACCACGTCCCCGGCGAGACCGCCCGCGACCACGGCTACTGGCGCGACGTCGGCACGCTCGACTCGTACTACGAGGCGCACATGGACCTGATCTCGGACGAGCCGACGTTCAACCTGGACAACCGGCGCTGGCCCATCTACACGCACTCCGGCCAGCTGCCGCCCGCCAAGTTCTGCGCCGCCGGCATCGCGAACGAGTCGATCGTCAGCCCCGGCTGCGTCATCCGCGGCCAGGTCACCCGGTCCGTCCTGTCGCCGGGCGTCACGATCGCCGACGGGGCCGTCGTGCAGGGCTCGGTGCTGCACGACAACGTGACGGTGGGCAGGGGAGCCGTGGTCCGCGGCGCCGTCCTCGACAAGAACGTGGAGGTTCCGGCCGGCGCCACGATCGGCGTCAACCCGGACCGGGACGCCGAGCTCTACACCGTGTCGAAGGGCGGCGTGATCGCCCTGGGCAAGGGGCAGGCCGTGCACTGACCCGGCCCGCGGGCCGGGTGCCTCACAGCACCCGGCGCCGCCGTCCCAGCCACGTCTGCGCGATCACCACGACCGCCAGGAACGCGCCGCTGACCACCTGTTGGTACGCCGAGTCCAGCGAACCGATCTGGTTGATCACGTTCTGGATGACCTTCAGCAGCAGCACGCCCACCAGCGAACCGCTGATGAAGCCGAAGCCGCCCGTCAGCAGAGTGCCGCCGATGACGACCGCCGAGATCGCCTCCAGCTCCATGCCGGAGCCGAGGATCGTCACGCCCGACACCAGCCAGGCCGCGTTCAGCGCGCCGGCCAGGCCCGCGCACAGCCCGGACAGGGTGTAGACGCCGATCTTCGTGCGGGCCACCGGCGCGCCCATCAGCGCTGCCGCGTCCTCGTTGCCGCCGACCGCGTACACGTACTGTCCGAAGCGGCTGCGGCGCAGCACCAGCGCGCCGAGCGCGAACAGCGCGAGGGTGATCCACACGGGGACGCCGACGCCGAGCAGTTTGCTCTGGCCGAGGTCCGCGAAGAACGTGGACTTGTCGACGAGGTACGTGTTCGCGCCCTCGTCGGTGATCGCGAGGAGGATGCCGCGCGCGCCGAGCATCGCCGCCAGCGTCACGATGAAGGGTGCCAGCCGGGAGCGGGCGATCAGCAGGCCGTTGACCAGACCGATCAGGCCGCACACCGCGAGCGGCAGGAGCAGCGCGACCGCCGTCCCGTACTGCGAGCCCCAGGCGGCCAGGACGCCGCCGAGCGCGAACAGCGAGCCGACCGACAGATCGATGCCGCCGGTCACGATCACGAACGTCATGCCGAGCGCCACGACCGCGAGGAACGCGGACGACAGCGCCATGTTCTCCATGTTGTCGCCCGTGAGGAACGTGTCGAAGGAGAGCGAGGCGACGATCACCGCGATCACCAGCGTGACCAGGGCGCCGTGCTGTTGGGCGAGGGCGCTGAGCCGCTCCGCGCGCGTCGCGCCGAGTGCTTCCTCCTGGGCGGGCCCGGCCGGCTGTACGGCCTCGACATCGGTCATCGTCATCGCTTCCCCCGTTCGCGGGCCGCGTAGACCGCGAGCACGATCACCACGGCCTGGGCGATCTGCGTCCACGACGGCGGCAGGTCGTGCTTGATGAGCGTGGCCGTCAGCAACTGGATGAGGACCGCCCCGGCGACCGTGCCGCCGATGCGGACCCGGCCGCCGGTGAGCGGGGTGCCGCCGACCACGACGGCGGTGATCGCGGAGAGTTCCATCAGGTTGCCCAGCGACGTCGGATCGCTGGCGGTCAGGCGCGCGGTGGCCAGCACCCCGGCCACGGCGGCCAGTACGCCGGACAGGACGTAGACGACGATGAGGACGCGCCGCACCGGCAGGCCCGCGAGCTTCGCCGCGGCCCGGCTGTCGCCGATGGCGAGCAGCTGCCGCCCGAACGTGGTGCGCCGGATGACGAAGGCGACCAGGACCGCGAGCGCGGCCGCGATCAGCACCAGATAGGGGATGCCGAGCACGTCACCGGTGCCCAGTGACCTCAGGCCCGGGTCGCGTACGTCCTTGAGCTGCGGCAGCAGGACGAGGGCGAGGCCGCGGCCCGCGACCATCAACGCCAGGGTGGCGACGATGGGCTGGACGCCGATGAACGCGATGAGCGCGCCGTTCGCCACGCCGACCAGGGCGCCGCCGACGAGCGCGGCGACCAGCGCGATCCACACGCCGTAGCCGAGGTAGAGGGAGATCAGCGAGGTGGCGAGCGCCATCACCGAGCCGACCGACAGGTCGACGCCCTCGGTACCGATGGCAAGGGCCATGCCCAGCGCCACGATGAGGACGGGCGCGACCTGCACGGCCTGGGTGCGGAAGTTCTCCGCCGACAGGAAGTGCGGGGTGAAGGCGATGTTCGCCACCAGGAGGACGGCGACGCCGAGATAGACGCCGTAGTCCTGCAGCAGGCGCAGCAGCCGGTCGCGGTCGAGACCGGCCCTGCCCAGGGAAAGGTCAGTCAACGGACTTTCCTCCAGCGGGAGTCGCGGCGATCGCACGCATCAGTCGGTCCTCCGTGACGGCGTCGCCGATGAGCTCGGTGACCACCGCGCCGTCCTTGAGGACGACGACCCGGTCCGAGCCCTCGATCAGTTCCTCCATGTCCGAGGAGATCAGCAGCACGCCGAGCCCGTCGTCCGCCAACTCGTCGATGAGCTTTTGCACCTCGGCCTTCGCGCCGACGTCGATGCCGCGCGTCGGCTCGTCCAGCAGCAGCACCTTCGGGTTCATCGCGAGCCAGCGCGCGAGCAGCACCTTCTGCTGGTTGCCGCCCGACAGTTCGCCCACCTTCTGGTGCGGACCCGCGGTCTTGATCTGCAGGCGCTTGACGAAGGTGTCGACGATGCGGTCGATGCGCGCCTCGTCGACCAGACCGAAGCGGGACAGCCCCGGCAGCGCCGCGAGCGCGATGTTCTCCCGCACCGACAGGCCCGGCACGATCCCCTCCGCCTTGCGGTCCTCGGGCAGCAGACTGATGCCGGCCCGGATCGCGGCGGGCGTGGAGCCCGTACGCACCGGGGCCCCGGCGACCGTCACCCGGCCGCCGTCCGTGGGCAGCGCGCCCGCGATCGCCTTCGCCGTCTCGCTACGGCCGGAGCCGAGCAGTCCGCCGAGGCCGACCACCTCGCCGGGCCGGATGTCGAGCGAGACCCCGTGCAACTGGTGGCGGACCGTCAGTTCCTCGGCCCGCAGCACCGGTTCGGACGCGGCGTCGTGCTCGCCCGAGAACTTGGTGAGGCCCTCGTCGCGTACGTCGCCGACATCGCGGCCCAGCATCAGCGACACCAGCCGCAGCCGGTCCAGGTCGGCGAGGTCGCCGGTGTGCACGACCTTGCCGTCGCGCAGCACGGTGACCGCGTCGCACACCTCGTACAGCTCGTCGAGGCGGTGGCTGACGTAGACGACGGCGATGCCGCGCTCGCGCAGCATCCGGATCACGCCGAAAAGCGTCTGCACCTCGCGCGGCTCCAGCGACGACGTCGGCTCGTCCATGATGACGACCTTCGCGTCCACCGACACCGCGCGGGCCAGGGCCACCATCTGCTGGGCACCGACGCCGAGTTCGCGCAGCGGACGCTGCACGTCGACCCGGACGCCGAGCTCGCGCAGGGCCGCGTCCGCCTCCCGGTGCATGCGCCGGAAGTCGATCAGGCCGAGACGGCCGCGCGGCTCACGGCCGAGGAACAGATTGCGGGCCACGCTCATCAGGGGGACGAGGTTGACCTCCTGGTAGATCGTGGAGATGCCCGCGTGCTGCGCCTCGAGCGGTGTGGAGAAGCTGACCTGTTGGCCGTTGTAGGTGAGGGCGCCCGCTTCCGCGTCGGGCTGGTAGACCCCGGTGAGGACCTTGATCAGGGTCGACTTTCCGGCCCCGTTCTCCCCGATGAGCGCGTGCACCTCCCCGGCGCGCGCGGTGAAGTCGACACCGTCGAGGGCGCGCACGCCGGGGAACGACTTGCTGAGGTTCTGTGCCGACAACATGTCAGAAGGCCTTGTCGAGATCCGACTTGGCGTTGTCCTTGGTGTAGGCGCTGTCCTTGATGACGATGTTCTGGCCGACCTTGTCGCCCTTGGTGAAGGAGTCCAGGGTCTGGAAGGCGAGCGGCCCGAAGCGCGGGTTGGACTCGATGACGCCGGAGATCCAGCCGTCGACGATGCCCTGCACGGCGTTACGGGTGCCGTCCACCGTCACGATCTTGACGTCGCCGGCCTTCTTGCCCGCGCTCTTGAGGGCGTTGACGGCGCCGAGGCCCATCTCGTCGTTCTCGGCGTAGATGCCGGTGATGTCGGGCTTGGACTGGATGAGCTGCTCGGTGACCTGCTGGCCCTTCTCCCGGGCGAACTCGCCGGTCTGCTTGAAGACGACCTTCAGGCCGGGCGCCTTCTCCTTGAGCCGGTCCTGGAAGCCCTTGGTGCGCTCGGTGGTCACGTTGTTGCCCGCGGCGCCGAGCAGGATCGCGATCGTGCCCTTGCCGCCGGTCGACTCGATCATCTGGTCCGCGGCGCGCTTGCCCTGCTCGACGAAGTCCGAGCCGATGAAGGAGACGTAGTCCTTGCAGGCCGTCGCGTTGATCTTGCGGTCGACCGTGACGATCGGGATGTGCTTGGCGCCTGCCGCGCGCAGCACGGGCTCCCAGCCGTCGGAGTTGAGCGGCGCGATGACCAGCAGGTCGGCGCCCTTGGCGATGAGGTCCTGCACGTCGCTGATCTGCTTGGAGAACTGCGACTGGGCGTTGGCCGTGAGCAGCTTGATGCCACGCTTGCCCGCCTCGGCCTTGAGCGAGGCCGTCTCCGCGATGCGGAACGGATTGGCCTCCTTCTCGGACTGCGAGAACCCGACGGTGGCGCCCTTCAGGTCGAGCTTCTGGCCGCCGTACGTGGAGACGTCGCAGGTCTCGCCGGTACCGGGGGAGGCCACCTTCTGGCCGGCGTCGGCGTCCTGCGCGCTCGAACTGCCCTTGTCCGAACTGGAGTCGTCGTCCTCGGACTTGGCACATCCGGTGGCGAGCGCGAGGCTCGCGACGAGGCCGGCGGCGAGCAGGGCCTGGGAGGAAGTGCGGCGAAAACGTGCGGTCTGCGTCATGTGATGGTCCCCAAAACGGCACGGCCCGGCGCGTGAACGCGCTGACGGGGTGGATGTGTTCGACCGGTCGGAAGGCGGTACAGGGGAGGTTTTTACATCGTTGGAAGAGGGCTGTAAAGACCTCGCGCAGGGACTGGTGTCCGCGGCCTGCGCGGCGGGCCCGTCCGCGGCGTCACCGGCGGCCGAGCGTGCTCTCCCGCTCGATCAGCCGGTACTCCGCGGTCAGTTCGCGTCCCGACAGCTCCTCCGGGCGGTCCAGCCGGTCCAGCAGCGACCGTACCGCCAGCCGGGCGATGGCCTGTTTGTCCGGCGAGATGGTGGTGAGCGTGACCGCGCCGAACCGGCCCTCCGCGATGTCGTCGAAGCCGACCACCGCCACGTCCCACGGGACCCGCAGGCCCCGTTCGTGCAGTACCCGCATCGCACCGATCGCGACCAGGTCGTTGTACGCGAACACGGCGTCGGGGCGGACCCCCGAGTCCAGCATCTTGGCCATCGCCTCGGCGCCGTCGCCCCGGTCCCAGCCCCCCGTCGAACCGACCAGCGTGTCCGGCGCGGGCAGCCCGGCGTCGGTCAACTCCGCCCGCCAGCCCGCCAGTCGAAGATGCGCGGGCTGATTCGCCGAGTCGGTGCGTTCGCCCAGGTAGGCGATCCGCGTGCGGCCGCGCCCCAGCAGGTGGCGCACGGCGTCCCGGGCCGCCGCGACGTTGTCGATGGCGATGTGGTCGTAGGGCACGTCGTACTCGCGCTCGCCGAGCAGCACCAGCGGCACGTCGTCGCCGTCCCGTCCGCGCAGGTCCTCCGCCTCCAGTTCGAGCGGACTCAGGATCAGCCCGTCGATCACCCGAGCCCTGAAGCCCTGACTGACCAGGAGCTCCTGTTCGCGCTCGCCCCGGGTGTGGTCCAGCAGCACCGTGACGTCGTGCTCGGCGGCGGCGTCGATCACGGCGCCGGCCAGCTCCGCGAAGTACGGGTTGCCGAGCTCCGGCAGCGCGAGGGCGATGATGCCCGTACGCCCTTTGCGCAGGTGGCGGGCGGTGAGGTTCGGGCGGTAGCCCAGCTCGTCGATGGCCTGCTGGACCCGGGCGCGCATGGCCGGCGTGACGTGCTGGTAGTTGTTCACGACATTCGACACGGTCTTGATCGAGACGCCCGCGCGCTCCGCGACATCCTTGAGGCTCACCCGCACGGATTCTCCTTCGGCTCGGCGCACCCGCTTGTTCGGGTGCGTTTGTCATGACCCTGGACAGCGCGCCGGAGGGCGTGCTGTCATGCCAACTGCCGTTCCTTCCAACGTTGTACAGACGAGTTGTACCGACTAGAGCGGCGAGCCGCCACCCTTCCTCGACCTGTTCCCGTGGACGCATCCCACACAGGAGGATCCGTGCGCACCAGATCCCTCAGAACTCTCCAGTCCCTCAGACAGCACGGCCGGCCCCTGGCCGTGCTGGTCACCGCGGCACTCGGTCTCACCGCGCTCACCGTGGCCCCGTCCGCCACGGCCGCGGACGAGCCGGTCGTGCCGCACGGTCTCAAGGGGGAGTACTACACCCAGTCCGCCCCCGGGGCCTTCGACTTCGACCAGCTGAAGGCCACCGGTTTCGACCCGCAGATCGACTTCGGCAGCCTGGACTCCCGGCTGCAGTCGGCGACCGGCAGCGCCGACGACGCGAGCGTGCGCTGGACCGGCAAGCTCGTGCCGGAGAAGACCGGCGCGACAACGTTTTCCCTCACCGGCGACAACGGCTTCAGGCTCTGGGTCGGCGGCAAGCTGGTCATCGACCACTGGGTCGACGACTGGGACAAGGAACAGACCTCCGCGCCGGTCGAGTTGACCGCCGGCCAGGCGACCGACATCAAGATCGAGTACTTCGAGCACTTCGGCGGATCCAATCTGCACGTGCGCTGGACCGAGCCGGGGGAGCAGAAGGAAGCGATCCCCTCCTCGGCGTTCCGGATCCCCGACGACTGGGCCTACGACGGAGCGATCGGCACCACCGTCCTGGGCGACGGCCGCAGCCTCAAGCTGGACTTCGCCCAGAAGCTCGGCACGGTCCCCGGCGCGGTCAACGACCACCTCACGGCGGTGATCGGCGGCGCCAAGTGGCCGCTGAGCAGCGTCAAGGCCGACCCGAAGGACCCCCGGGCCCTACTGGTCGCGCTGAAGGAGCCCGTCGTCGGCAACAAGGACGGTGACGCCCCCGGTCTCGCCGACGTCACGTACGACGGCAAGGGCGGCCTGGCCGGCGGCGACGGGAAGGCCGTCGGGCAGTTCTGGTCCAGCGGTCCCAACCACTCGACGTACCAGCTGAGCACCAAGTGGGGCGACGACGTCACGCCCGCCAACGCGCACCGCGAGTACCCGCGTCCGCAGCTGACCCGCTCCGACTGGCAGAACCTGAACGGCAGTTGGGAGTTCGCGGGCGCCAAGTCCGGTGACCCCGTGCCGGTCGGCAAGAAGCTCGGCGAGAAGATCCTCGTGCCCTACCCGGTCGAGTCCCAGCTCTCCGGGATCGAACGGCACGAGGACCGCATGTGGTACCGCCGCACGTTCACGGTGCCCAAGGGCTGGAAGGTCGGCAGCGGTCAGCGCCTCCAGCTGAACTTCGGCGCCGTCGACTGGCAGTCCGAGGTCTACGTCAACGGCAAGAAGGTCGCCGACCACAAGGGCGGCTACGACAAGTTCAGCGCGGACATCACGGACGCGCTGAAGCCCGGCCGCACCCAGGAGCTGATCGTCGGCGTCTACGACCCGACCGACGCCGCGAACGGCGAGAACCCGCCGATGGGCAAGCAGCGCCTGGACCCCAGCGGCATCTGGTACACCCCGTCGTCCGGCATCTGGCAGACGGTGTGGATGGAGCCGGTCGCGGCCGACCACGTCAGCGACGTGAAGCTGACCCCTGACGTGCCCAAGAGTCAACTCTCGGTCGAGACCAAGGGAGTTCGGGACGGGCTGCCCGTCACGGCCACCGCGTACGCCGGCAAGCGCAAGGTGGGCACCGCCACCGGCACCTCCGGCTCGCCGCTCACCCTGAAGCTCGACAAGCCGCACCTGTGGACCCCGGACGACCCGTTCCTGTACGACCTCAAGGTGAGCGTCGGCAAGGACCGCGTCGGCAGCTACTTCGGGATGCGCTCCATCGCCGTCGAGAAGGTGAACGGCACCCCGCGCACCGTCCTCAACGGAAAGCCCACCTTCATGATGGCCACCCTCGACCAGGGCTTCTGGCCGGACGGCCTGCACACGGCGCCCAGTGACGAGGCGCTCGCGTACGACCTGAAGATGCACAAGCAGATGGGCTTCAACTCCGTCCGCAAGCACATCAAGGTCGAACCCGACCGCTGGTTCTACTGGGCCGACAAGCTGGGCCTGCTCGTCTGGCAGGACATGCCGGCGATGGCGGCCGGGACGAACCCGTCCACCGCCGCCCGCGCCGAGTACGAGCGTGAGATGAAGACGATGATCGACCAGCACTCCAACCACCCGTCGGTGATCATGTGGGTCACCTTCAACGAGGGCTGGGGCCAGTACGACGAGGCCCGCATCGCCGATCAGGCGAAGTCCTGGGACCCGACCCGCCTGATCAACTCGATGTCCGGGATCAACCTGGGCGTCGACGGGGGCACCGGCGACGTCCTCGACGAACACGGCTACCCGAGCCCGGCGCTGCCCCCGAACCCCGACGGGAAACGCGCCCTGGTCGCAGGCGAGTACGGCGGCCTCGGCCTCGCCGTACCGGGACACGCCTGGTCCGTCCAGCAGTCCTACGTCGACGTGGACCCGGCGACGTACACGGACGACTACCTCACCAAGCTCGACGAGGTGCACCAGCTCGCCTGCAAGGGCGGCAACGGCGCCGTCTACACGCAGATCTCGGACGTGGAGGGCGAGCTGAACGGCCTGCTCACCTACGACCGCAGGGTCGTCAAGCCGGACGTGAAGCGCGTGCACGACGCCCAGCAGGCGCTGATCAAGGACGCCTCGCAGGCGACCGTGCAGAACTGCGCCTGATCCGTACGTCCCTGGGGGCGGGCCCGCACCGTCGGGCCCGCCCCTCTCACATGAGGAGACAGCTCATGACAGTGACACGACGCGGCGTGCTGCAGGCCGCCGCGGTGGTCTCCGCGGCCACCGCGTTCGGCGGCGTGACGGGCACGGCGGCCCGGGCGGCGGCCGGACCCGGTCCGGCCGCCGACGCCTTCTCCCGCCTGCCGGTCGGCAGCATCACGGCCCGCGGCTGGCTCGCCGAGCAGCTGCGGCTCCAGCTCGCCGGACTCTGCGGCCGGTACGAGGAGACCTCCCACTTCCTGCGGGCGGACACCACCGGCTGGGTCCACCCGGAGCTCGACGGCTGGGAGGAACTCCCGTACTGGCTAAGGGGATTCGTGCCCCTCGCCATCGCCACCCGGGACGCCGACGCGCTCGCCACCTGCAAGCGCTGGATCGACGCCGTCCTCGCCACGCAGGAGCCTGACGGCTTCTTCGGCCCGCGCGCCCTGCGCACCTCCCTGAACGGCGGCCCCGACTTCTGGCCGTTCCTGCCGCTGCTGATGGCACTGCGCACGTACGAGGAGTACACGCACGACGACCGCATCGTGCCGTTCCTGACCCGCTTCCTCACCTTCATGGAGGCCCAGGGCAAGGGCGCCTTCGACACCAGCTGGGTCTCCGTGCGCTGGGGCGACGGCATCGACACCGCGCGCTGGCTGTACGACCGCACCGGTGACGCGTTCCTGAAGAGCCTCGTCGACAAGATGCACCACTACGGCGCCGACTGGACCGGAGCACTGCCCACCCCGCACAACGTGAACATCGCCCAGGGCTTTCGCGAACCGGCCCAGTACGCCCAGTGGACGGCCGACGGAGCGAAGGACCTGGTCCGGGCCACCTATCGCACGTACGACCAAGTCCTGCGCGAATATGGCCAGTTCGCGGGCGGCGGCATCGCCGGTGACGAGAACTGCCGGCCCGGCTTCGGTGACCCCCGC
Organism: Streptomyces sp. SID14478; assembly: GCF_010548525.1. Lineage (GTDB taxonomy): Bacteria > Actinomycetota > Actinomycetes > Streptomycetales > Streptomycetaceae > Streptomyces. The sequence goes on along the minus strand of NZ_JAAGMG010001312.1, from coordinate 4,531 downwards.
CAGGGCTTCGAGACCTGCGGCATCGTCGAGTTCATGGCCAGCCACGAACTGCTCACCCGCCTCACCGGCGACCCGGTATGGGCCGACCGCTGCGAGGACCTGGCCTTCAACATGCTCCCCGCGGCCCTCGACCCGCTGGGCAAGGGCATCCACTACGTCACCAGCGCCAACAGCGTCGACCTCGACAACTCCCGCAAGACGGACGGGCAGTTCCAGAACGGCTTCGCCATGCAGTCCTTCCGGCCGGGCGTCGACCAGTACCGCTGCTGCCCGCACAACTACGGCATGGGCTGGCCCTACTTCACCGAGGAGCTCTGGCTCGCCACCCCGGACGGCGGACTCGCCGCCGCCCTGTACTGCGCGAGCGAAGTGACGGCCGAGGTCGGCGCCGACAGCGTCCCCGTGACCGTACGGGAGGAGACTGACTACCCGTTCGACGAGACCGTCACGCTGACCGTGCACGTCGAGCAGCCGGTCGACTTCCCGCTGCGGCTGCGCGTCCCCGGCTGGTGCGCCACACCGCGCCTGGCCGTCAACGGCCGTACGGTGAAGGCGGGTCCGGGGCCCGCCTTCACCGAGATCCGGCGCACCTGGCGCGACGGCGACCGCGTCACGCTGCGGCTGCCCCAGCGCACCACTTTGCGCACCTGGACCCGCAACCACGACAGCGTCAGCGTCGACCACGGCCCGCTCACCTACTCCCTGAAGGTCACGGAGAAGTACGTCCGCACCGGGGGCAGCGACACCTTCCCCGAGTACGACGTGCACGCCGCCTCGCCCTGGAACTACGGGCTGGTGCCCGGCAGTTCGCCGGTCCTGCGGCGCGCGTCGGGGCCCCTTCCCGCCAACCCGTTCACCCTCGACGCCGCACCCGTCACCCTCGCCGCCCGGGTCCGCCGCATCCCCGAGTGGATCGCGGACGACGAGCACGTCGTGGCGCCGCTGCAGCCGAGCCCGGCCCGCAGCCGCGCGGCGGTCGAGACGGTCCCGCTCGTGCCGATGGGCGCGGCACGGCTGCGCATCACGTCCTTCCCGACGGCAGCCCCCGACGGCCGGCCGTGGACACCCGAACCGGCCTACCGGCGCATCGAGAACAAGCACAGCGGCAAGGTCCTCGCCGTCGACTCGATGTCCACGAGCAATGACGCGCGCGTCGTGCAGTTCGACAACTCGGGCACGGGCGACCACGCCTGGCAGCTGCTCGACGCGGGCGCCGGCCGACTGCGGATCCGCAACGGACAGAGCGGCAAGTACCTCGCGGTGAAGGAGAGTTCGACGGCGGACAGCGCCTGGATCGTCCAGTACGAGGACAGCGGCCGGGCCGACCTGCTGTGGACCCGCGTCGACCGGGGCGAGGGCTGGTTCCTGCTGCGCAACGAGCACAGCGGAAAGGTGCTCGGGGTGGACGGGATGTCCACCGCGAACAGTGCCCAAGTGGTGCAGTTCACCGACAACGGGACGGAGGACCACCTGTGGCGTCTGACGTCTTGACGGGCCCCCGGGGCCCACGAAGAATGACCGCGCACGCTGACAACGTTGTCGAAAGGCGCACGATGACTAGACGCACCCGCCGCTCGCGACCCCGCGCCCTGGGCGTGCTCGCCGTCGCGGCCCTGCTCGGGACGGGACTCGCGGCGCCCGCGGCGCAGGCCGCGTCGGGCGGCTCCGCTCAACTGACCGATCTGGTCAACCCGTTCATCGGTACCGAGAACGAGGGCAACACCTATCCCGGTGCCGCCGTCCCGTTCGGGATGGTGCAGTTCTCGCCGGACACCGGCCACAACACCGGCTACGACTACTCCGAGGACCACATCCGCGGCTTCTCCACCGTCCATCTCTCGGGCGTGGGCTGCGGGTTGGGCGGCGACCTGCCGGTGCTGCCGACGACCGGCGACATCACCAGCACCGACTACGCCACGTACGCGGCGGAGTTCAGCCACGACGACGAGAAGGCGTCACCCGGCTACTACAAGGTCGGTCTGAAGACGGGCATCGAAGCCGAGCTGAGCGCCACCAAGCGCACCGGCGTCCAGAAGTACACCTTCCCGGCCACCGACAAGGCCAACGTCCTGCTCAACGCGGGCCAGTCGCTGCACAAGTCGCTGCACACCAAGGTCGAGATCCTCGACAGTCGCACGGTGCGCACCGCCGTCACGGGCAGCGGCTTCTGCCAGGACACCAAGCCGTACACGGTCTACACGATCACCAAGTTCGACCGCCCCTTCACCACGTCCGGCACGTGGAAGGGCGACACGGTCACCGCCGGCTCGAAGACCTCCGACGCGGACGCCGAACGCAACGGCGCCTACGTCCGATTCGACACGAGCAAGGACCGCACCGTCGAGGCGACCACCGCCATCTCGTACGTCGACGCCAAGGGCGCGGACCTCAACCTCCGCGCGGAGGGCGGCCGTTCCTTCGACAAGGTGCACCGCGCCGCCACGGCCGCATGGGAGGACCGGCTCGACGACGTGCGCGCCCAGGGCGGCAGCGAGACGCTGCGCCGCACCTTCTACTCGTCCCTCTACCGGTCCTTCCTCGCGCCGAACATCGGCAGCGACGTGGACGGCCGGTACACGGGCTGGGACCAGAAGACGCACCGCGCCAAGGGGTTCACGTACTACCAGAACTGGTCGCTGTGGGACACCTACCGCACCCAGGCGCAGCTCCTGTCGCTGCTCGCGCCGCGCGAGTCGCGGGACATGGCGCTGTCGGTCGTCCAGATCGACAAGGACAGCGGCTGGCTGCCCAAGTGGGGCTACGGCACGGTCGAGACCAACATCATGACCGGTGACCCCGTCACGCCGTTCCTCACCAACGCCTATCAGCAAGGGCTGTTGAAGGGGCACGAGGAGGACGCGTACCGCGCGCTGAAGAAGAACGCCGACGAGGTGCCGCCGGCCGACTCCGCGCCGGTGGGCCGTGAGGCCAACAAGGAGTACCTGGCCGACGGGTTCGCGCCGTACATCAAGGACCGCGCGCATGTGAAGCCCGGCGACTCCGACTACGACCACGGGGCCTCGGCCACGCTGGAGTACGCGCTGTCCGACGCCATGCTCGGCCAGATGGCCAAGGAGCTCGGGCACAAGGCCGACGCGAAGCGGTACGCCGAGCGGGCCCAGAACTACCGGAAGATCTTCGACAGTTCGACCGGCTTCTTCCGTGCGCGCGACGCCGCCGGGAACTTCACCGGCCCCGCCGACCCCGCGCAGAGCGAGGGCTTCCACGAGGGCACGTCCTGGCAGTACCAGTGGATGGTGCCGCAGGACCTGCCCGGCATGGTCTCGCTGATCGGCGGCGAGGACGCGGCGAACAAGCGCCTCGACTCGTTCTTCGCCTACGACCAACTGGTCGCCGACCCGGCGAAGACCGCCCGCGAGGTGTGGGTCAACGGGCCGTACGACTACTACAACGCGGACAAGTACAACCCGCAGAACGAGCCCGACCTGATCGCGCCGTACACGTACCTGTCCACCGGCCGGCCGTGGAAGACCACCGACGTGGTGCACGCCGCGCTGACCCTGTTCACCGACGCCCCGACGGGTATGACCGGCAACGACGACCTGGGCACCATGTCCGCCTGGAACGTCCTGTCGTCCATCGGGATCTTCCCGGTGCAGCCGGGCACCGACACCTGGGGCCTGTCGACGCCGGTCTTCGAGCGGGTCGACCTCACGCTCGACCGCCGCTACTACCCGCAGGGGAAGCTGACGGTGAAGGCACCGGGCACCACGGACTCCGCCCGCTACATCCAGTCGGCGCGCACGAACGGTGCCGCGTACGACAAGACGTATCTGACCACCGGGGACCTGCGCGGCCTGCGGGACCTGAGCTTCACGGTGGGCAGCGAGCCCTCACAGTGGGGGACCGGGGCCGACGCGGCGCCGCCCGCGGTGAAGTGACGTAACCGACAGTTCAGTTGAGCCCCATGAGACCCGCCTCTCCCGGAGAGGCGGGTCTTCATGTGTTGTTAACTGAGTGTGGCGAGATCGTACTTGACCGTAATCGGCCGGGGGCGATTGACTGCGGGTTCCCCCGCCGTCGACGCGAGAGCACTCCATGACTGCCACAGGCCCGGACCTGCTCGCACCACTCGACCTTGCCTTCTGGAACATCGAGACCGCCGAACACCCCATGCACCTGGGCGCGTTGGGCATCTTCGCGGCGGGCGACCCCGGCGCGGCCCGCCACGCGTACGAGCTGCTCGCCGCACGGGCCGCGGGGGTGCCCGGGCTGCGCATGCGGATAGCGGGCGTGCTCGTACCCGTGGGCGGCGCGGCCAGGGTGCCGGTGAGCGCCTCCGGATTCGACCCGTTCGACCACGTGCGGCTCGCCGAACCCACCGACGACTTCCACGCCGCCGCGGGCGCGCTCATGGAACGGCCGCTGGACCGGGCCCGGCCCCCGTGGGAGGCGCACGTCCTGCCCGCCGCGGACGGCACGTCGTTCGCGGTGCTGTTCAAGTTCCACCACGCCCTCGCCGACGGGCTGCGCGCGCTGACGCTGGCCGCGGCGGTCATGGACCCCGTGG
>NZ_JAAGMG010001267.1 GCF_010548525.1 Streptomyces sp. SID14478 | reverse complement strand
GGCGGTGCGCGAGGGCCAGCGAGTCCAGGATGCAGCGCGTGATCTGCGCGCGGGTGCGCGGCTCCGGCTGGCCGGTGGCGCGGCAGGCGGCGGCGATCCGGTCCGGCATGCCGCCCGGCGCGAGGAACGCGGGGTCACCCGCGTCGATGACGGAACGCAGCGAGTCGGCCCGTGCGGCCGCGTCGAGCAGTTCGGTCAAGTCCGTTTCGCCCCAGGCGCGTTGGCACTCCTGGAGCAGCCACAGGCCCATGATGTTGCGCAGGTAGCGGACCGTGCCGTCGATGCCGAGCTCGTTCGTGAAGTTCGCGGCCCGGCTCGCCTCCGTCAGGACGGGGGCGTCGAGTTCGAGGCCCGCGAGGGACCAGGTGCCCGTGCAGATGTACGCGAAGTTCCGCTCGGTCGCGGGGACGGCGGCGACGGCCGACGCGGTGTCGTGCGAGGTGACCGTCGTCACCGGCACGGGCCCGGTCAGACCCGTCTCGTCGAGGACGTGGGGGAGCAGCTCGCCGGCCCGGTCGCCGGGGCGGCGCAGCGCGGGGAACAGGTCCAGATCGATGCCGGCGCGCGCCGCCACGTCGTGCGCCCAGTCGCCCGTGCGCGGGTCGACCAGCTGGGTGGTGGAGGCGTTCGTCAGCTCGGTGCCCTGCTCTCCCGTGAGCCAGTACGTGAGGAGGTCCGGGATGAGCAACAGACGCCGGGCCGCCGTGAGTTGGGCGCTTTCGCGGGCGGCGGCGAGTTGGTACAGGGTGTTGAACGGTGCGTACTGGATGCCCGTTGCGGCGTACAGCTCGGCCGCGGGGAGCGCCGCCCACACCTTCTCGGCGACGTGCTCCGTGCGCCGGTCGCGGTAGTGGAACGGGTTGCCGAGCAGGGCGCCGTCCGCGTCCAGGAGGCCGTAGTCGACGGCCCAGCTGTCGATGCCGACCGAGCGGACCGCGCCCGCCTTGCGCAGGCCGTCCAGGATGCCGGCGTACAGGCCGAGGACGTCCCAGTGGAGGGCGGGGCCGGTGCGGACGGGCCTGTTCGCGAACCGGTGTGCTTCGCTGAGACGCAGGGTGTCCGGGGTGATCCGGGCCGTGATCACTCGGCCGCTCGAGGCGCCCAGGTCTATTGCGGCGTAGGGGGTTGTGGGCATGGGAATCGCCTTCGGGCCGTTGCTGGTTGCCGTGTGACCGGCTGCTGCTGGTGGTCGTGGGTCGCGCGCGCAGTTCCCCGCGCCTGCGCACGGGGTCGCCGGGTGGCCGGCGACCCCCTGGGAGTCTCAGCGCAGGAACGCCGCGGCGACCCCCGCGTCGACCGGTACGTGCAGGCCCGTCGTGTGCGTCAGCTCGCCGCCCGTCAGGGCGAACACGGCGTTGGCGACGTGTTCCGGCAGGACCTCGCGCTTGAGCAGGGTCCGCTGCGCGTAGAACTCGCCCAGCTTCTCCTCCTCGATGCCGTACGTCGCCGCGCGCTGCGCGCCCCAGCCGCCCGCGAAGATGCCGGAGCCGCGCACGACGCCGTCCGGATTGACGCCGTTGACACGGATGCCGTCGCCGCCCAACTCTGCTGCCAGCAGCCGGACTTGATGCGCCTGGTCGGCCTTGGTCGCGGAGTAGGCGACGTTGTTGGGGCCGGCGAACACCGCGTTCTTGGAGGCGATGTAGACGATGTCGCCACCCATGGCCTGGGCGCGCATCACCCGCGCCGCCTCCCGCGAGACGAGGAACGAGCCGCGGGCCATGATGTCGTGCTGGAGGTCCCAGTCCCTGGCCGTCGTCTCCAACAGCGGCTTGGAGATGGAGATACCGGCGTTGTTGACGACCAGGTCGACCCCGCCGAACGCGAGCGCCGCGGCCTTGAAGGCCTCGGTGATCTGCTCCTCCGACGTGACGTCCACCGTGACCGCCACGGCCTTGTCCCGGCCGCCCAGCTCCTCGGCGACCGCCGCCGCCCCGTCCGCGTTCAGGTCGGCGACGACCACGCAGGCGCCTTCCGCGGCGAGGCGGTGGGCGATGGCCTTGCCGATGCCGGACCCGGCGCCGGTGACGAGCGCCACCCGGGTGGCCAGCGGCTTGGGCTTCGGCATCCGCTGGAGCTTGGCCTCTTCGAGGGACCAGTACTCGATGCGGAACTTCTCGGACTCCTCGATGGGCGCGTACGTGGAGACGGCCTCGGCGCCGCGCATCACATTGATCGCGTTGACGTAGAACTCGCCCGCGACGCGCGCCGTCTGCTTGTCCTTGCCGAACGAGAACATGCCGACGCCGGGCACGAGCACGATCGCGGGGTCCGCGCCCCGCATCGCCGGGGAGTCGGGCGCCGCGTGCCGCGTGTAGTAGGCGGCGTACTCCTCGCGGTACGCGGCGTGCAGCTCCTTGAGCCGGGACACCGCCTCTTCCACCGGGGTCGACGGCGGCAGGTCGAGGACGAGCGGGCGCACCTTCGTGCGCAGGAAGTGGTCGGGGCAGGAGGTGCCGAGCGCCGCGAGCCGCGGGTGCTCGGCGCTCGCCAGGAAGTCGAGGACGGTGCCCGAGTCGTCGAAGTGAGCGACCTGCGGGCGGTCGGTGGACGCCAACCCCCGGATCACCGGGGCGAGTTCGGCCGCCCGCACCCGGCGCTCGGCGGCGCCGAGCGCCGCGTAGCCCTCGATGACCGGACCGAACGGCTCGGCCTTGCCGTGCTCGGCGAGGAACGTCTCGGCGGTGCGGATGATGAACAGCGAGTTCGCCTCGCACTCCTCGGCCGTGTCGCCCCACGCGGTGATGCCGTGCCCGCCGAGCACACAGCCGATCGCCTCGGGGTGGGCGGCCTTGAGGGCGGCGATGTCCAGGCCGAGCTGGAAACCGGGCCGCCGCCACGGCACCCAGGCCACCTTGTCGCCGAAGCACGCGGCGGTCAGCTTCTCGCCGTCGGCCGCGCAGGCCAGGGCGATCCCCGAGTCGGGGTGGAGGTGGTCGACGTGGGCGGCGTCCACCAGGCCGTGCATCGCGGTGTCGATGGACGGCGCGGCACCGCCCTTGCCGTGCAGGCAGTAGTCGAACGCCGCGACCATCTCGTCCTCGCGCTCGACGCCCGGGTACACCTCGGTGAGCGCCCGCAGGCGGTCCAGGCGCAGCACCGCGAGGCCGCCCTCGGTGAGGGTGCCGAGGTCGCCGCCGGACCCCTTCACCCACATCAGGTCGGTGTCCGCGCCGGTGACGGGATCGGTGGCGGTGCCCTTGGCGGACGTGTTGCCGCCCGCGTAGTTGGTGTTGCGGGGGTCGGAGCCGAGCCGGTTGGAGCGCGCGAGCAGCGCGGCGACCTCGGGGTGCGTAGCCATGCGGTGATCAGTCCTTCAAGGAGAGGCGTGCCAGGAGCGGGGCGGCGGTGCGGGGTGCGGTCTCACGCCCCCCAGCCGGCCTGCTCGCCGCCCACCCGCTCGGCCACGATCCGCTCCTGCCAGCCCGAGGCGTGGTAAGCGGCGACGGGGTCGGGGGCGAGGCCCTGCTCCTCGCGCAGTTCGCGCAGCAGCGGGCGCACGTCGGTGTTGAAGGCGTCCATGAGCGTCGCGTTGGCGGTGAGGACGTCGCCGTCGCGCTGTGCGGCGCTCAGCGCGTCGCGGTCCACCAGGAGCGCCTTGGCGGTGGCCTCCTGGACGTTCATCACCGACCGGATGACGGCGGGGATCTTCGCCTCGATGTTGTGGCACTGGTCGAGCATGAACGCCACGTTCGTCTCCGCGTCGAAGCCGCTGTTGCCCGCGACCTCGTGCAGGATGCGGAAGAGCTGGAAGGGGTCGGCGGAGCCCACCATCAGGTCGTCGTCCGCGTAGAAGCGGGAGTTGAAGTCGAAGCCGCCGAGCCTGCCCTCGCGCAGCAGCAGCGCGACGATGAACTCGATGTTGGTGCCCGGCGCGTGGTGCCCGGTGTCCACCACGACCTGGGCCCGCTCACCCAGTTTCAGGCACTGCAGGTACGAGGTGCCCCAGTCCGGCACGTCCGTCGTGTAGAAGGCCGGCTCGAACAGCTTGTACTCCAGGAGCAGGCGCTGGTCGTCACCGAGGCGCTCGTAGACCGCGGCGAGCGACTCCGCGAGACGGTCCTGGCGGGCCACGATGTCGTCCTGGCCGGGGTAGTTGGTGCCGTCGGCGAGCCACAGCTTGAGGTCCTTGGACCCGGTCGCGTCCATGATGTCGACGCACTCCAGAAGGTGACCGACGGCCTTGCGCCGCACCTTCGGGTCCGGGTGGCAGACGCTGCCGAGCTTGTAGTCGTCGTCCTGGAAGGTGTTGGAGTTGACGGTGCCGAGCTCGACGCCGCGCTCCTTCGCGTAGGCCGCGAGGGCCGCGTAGTCGTCGACGGTGTCCCACGGGATGTGCAGTGCCACCTTGGGCGCGATGCCGGTGAACTCGTGCACCTTCGCCGCGTCGTCGAGCTTCTCCTGCGGTGTGCGCGGCACACCGGCCTGGGCGAACACCTTGAAGCGGGTGCCGGAGTTGCCGTAGCCCCAGGACGGCGTCTCGATCCGCTGGTTGGTGAGTGCGGCCTTCACGGCAGCGATGTCGGGCATGTCCACCTCTGGGTGCGCGGGTCCGTGGGAAGGGAATCCGAATCGAGCACGCGCCGACGGAACGCCGGGCGTGAATCGATTCACTTCGCTGGGGAAGTTAACCCCGGGCGGTCCGGCCGTCAAGGGGTCCGGCACGGGCCCTGTGCGTTACGCAATTGTGCTGTTGCCGGACCGGGCGGTGTTCTCTGCGCTTTTTCCCTGCAGTTCACGAGAGAGCGGGGGTGTGCGAAGGGGGCGGTACGGCACCGGTTCGGTGGATCGGGTGCACTCCGGCCCCTTGACCTTCCCGCAGGGGCGGAGCTAGCTTCCGGGCAACTTCACTGAAACATTTCACGCCGGTGATCGACCCGGCGCCCTCAGTCAGTCACTCTCGTGCGCTCGGCACGGCCCACCCCGCACACTCACGGAGACATGCAATGACGCATCCTGAACCGGAGACCGCTCCGGTGCTCGCGCTGGAGGGGGTGAGCAAGTCCTTCGGTGCGGTGCGCGCCCTGCGTGGCGTCAGCCTGCGCCTGTACGCCGGAGAGGCGCACGCCCTCGCCGGGGAGAACGGCGCCGGCAAGTCGACCCTGATCAAGGCCCTGGCCGGGGTGCACCGGCCCGACACCGGAACGGTCCTGCTCGACGGCGCCCCGGTGGACTTCCACGGACCGGCCGACGCCCGCGACGCCGGTGTCGCCGTCATCTACCAGGAGCCCACGCTCTTCCCCGACCTGTCGATCGCGGAGAACATCTTCATGGGCCGTCAGCCGCGCCGCTCGCTCGGCCGCGTCGACCACCGCGCGGTCAAGGAGGCCACGGCCGATCTGTTCGCCCGGCTCGGCGTCGCGCTCGACCCGGACCAGCCGGCGCGCGGCCTGTCCATCGCCGACCAGCAGCTCGTCGAGATCGCCAAGGCCCTCTCCTTCGACGCCCGCGTCCTGATCATGGACGAGCCGACCGCCGCCCTCACCGGCAGCGAGGTGGCCCGCCTCTTCGGCGTCGTGCGCACGCTGCGCGAACAGGGCGCCGCCGTGCTGTTCATCTCGCACCGCCTGGAGGAGATCTTCGAGCTGTGCCAGCGCGTCACGACGCTGCGCGACGGTGCCTGGGTGGCCAGCGAACCCCTCGACGGCCTGACCGAGGACGACCTCGTGCGCCGCATGGTGGGCCGCGACCTCGACGAGCTCTACCCCAAGCAGGACACCCAGACCGGTGAAGTCGCCCTGAAGGTGAGCCGGTTGACCCGGGAGGGGATCTTCACCGACGTCTCCTTCGAGGTGCGGCGCGGCGAGATCGTCGGCCTCGCCGGGCTGGTGGGCGCCGGTCGCAGCGAGGTGGCCCGCGCCGTGTTCGGCGTCGACCGGTTCGACGGCGGCGAGGTCGAGGTGCTCGGCAACAGGCTCAAGCCCGGCGCCCCGAGCCTCGCCATGCACGCGGGCCTCGCGCTCGTCCCCGAGGACCGGCGCGCCCAGGGCCTCGTGATGGACATGTCCATCGAGCGCAACATCGGCCTCACCGGCTTCTCCGACACCAGCCGGGCCGGCCTGATGAACCGCAAGGCCGAGCGCAGCCGCTCCCTCGACTGGTCCGTCAAGCTCCAGGTGAAGTACGCGCGTCTCGCCGACGTCGTCGGCACCCTGTCCGGCGGCAACCAGCAAAAGGTCGTCCTCGCCAAGTGGCTCGCCACCGGGCCGCAGGTCCTCATCGTCGACGAGCCGACCCGCGGCATCGACGTCGGCACCAAGGCCGAGGTGCACCGCCTGCTGTCCTCGCTCGCCGCCGAGGGCGTCGCCGTCCTGATGATCTCCTCCGACCTGCCCGAGATCCTCGGCATGGCCGACCGGGTGCTCGTCATGCACGAAGGCCGCCTGACCGCCGAACTGACCCGAACCGAAGCGACCGAGGAGTCCGTCATGGCCGCAGCCACGGGGAGGGCCGCATGACCGTCACCGCTCCTCCGGTGCGGGAACACTCCGCACCGGAACCGACCGCGGGCAGGCGCCTGATCGACAAGGTCTTCAAGGCGCGCGAACTGGCCGTCGCCGGCGTGCTCGTCGTGATGCTGCTCGCCACGCAGGTCTCCAACTCGCAGTTCCTGTCCGAGCAGGGCGTCAAGGACCTCCTCCTCAACGCCACCATCCTGGTCCTCGTCGCCACCGGCCAGGCCGTCGTCGTCATCACCCGCAACGTCGACCTGTCCGTCGGCTCCGTGCTCGGCATCTCCGCCTTCGCCGCGGGCGACTACCTCCAGGGCGGCGGCAGTTCACTGATCGCCGTCCTCTACGCCGTCGCGATCGGCGCCCTGTTCGGCGTCCTGAACGGCGCGCTCGTCAGCCTCGGCAAGGTCCCCGCCCTCGTCGTCACGCTCGGCACCCTGTACGTGGTGCGCGGCCTGGACTCCATCTGGGTCGGCTCGCAGCAGATCGTCGCCGCCGACCTGCCGGACGGCTTCGTCGACTTCGGCCACGACGGCATCTGGATCGTGCCCTACCTGGCGCTCCTCGCCGTCGCCGTCCTGCTCTGCGTCGGCTACTACCTGCGCAGCTACCGCAGCGGCCGCGACATGTACGCGCTCGGCTCCAGTCCCGAGGCCGCCACCCTCGCGGGCGTGTCCGTACGCAAGCGCATCATGACCGCCTACGTGCTGTGCGGCGCCCTCGCCGGACTCGCGGGCGCCCTCTACCTCGCCCGTTTCGGCAACGTCGACTCCGCCACCGGCAACGGCTACGAACTCACCGTCGTCAGCGCCGTCGTGGTCGGCGGCGTCGCCTTCACCGGCGGCTCCGGCACCGTCTACGGCGCGGCCCTCGGCGCACTGCTGCTGACCTCCATCAACAGCGTCCTGCCCGCCATCGGCGTCAGCTCCGTCTGGGTCACCGCCATCAACGGCATCCTGCTGCTGCTCGCCATCGCCGTCGACCGGATCCTGGCCCTGCGGGTCGCCGCAGTGCTGCGCAAGCAGGCCGCACAGATGAGGAGCGCCCGCCATGCCTGACCGCCTCAAGGCCGAATACCTCAAGAGCGCCGTGCGCTGGGACACCGCGGTCGGCGCCCTGCTGATCGTGCTGCTGCTCTGCTCGTTCTCGTTCGTCGACAACTTCGGCAACGCGCTCAACATCTCGTTCCTGATCGGCAACACCCTGCCCATCGCCCTGATCGCGCTGCCGATGACGATGCTCGTCATCTCCGGCGAGGTCGACCTGTCGGTCGGCTCCACGGCCGGCCTGTCCGGGGCCGTCATGGGCGCCCTGTGGAACAACGGCACGGCCATCGAGACGATCATCCCGATCTGTCTCGTGCTCGGCGTCGTCTGCGGCCTCGTCAACGGGCTTCTCGTGACCCGCCTCGGCCTGCCCTCCCTCGCCGTCACCATCGGCACCATGGCCGCCTACCGGGGCATCGCCCAGATCGTGCTCGGCTCCGACTCGGTCACCGACTTCCCCTCGCAGTACCTGGACTTCGGCGCGGGCCGGTTCGGCGACACGTTCCTGCCGTACGCGGCGCTGCCGTTCGTCGTGCTCCTGGCCCTCGCGATCGTCGTGCTGCACGCCACCCGCCTCGGCCGCTCGCTGTTCGCGATCGGCGCCAGTGAGGAGGCCGCCCGCTTCTCCGGCGTCCGCGTCAAGCGGCTCAAGCTGTCCATGTTCGTGACGACCGGCGTGCTCTCCGCGCTCACCGGCGTGTTCTGGGCCCTGCACTACGCCAGCGCCCGCTACGACAACGCCACCGGCCTCGAACTGTCCGTCATCGCCGCGGTGCTGCTCGGCGGCATCGACTTCGACGGCGGCCGGGGCACGCTCGGCGGCGCGATCGCGGGCGTCTTCCTGCTCGGCTCGCTGCAGAACGTGATGAGCCTGCTGAACGTCTCCGCCCAGTCCCAGATCGTCGTCACCGGCGTCCTCCTGGTGATCTCCGTGCTCGCCCCGCGCGTCGGCCGCCAGGTCGCCCAGACGAGGGCCCGTCGCAGGACGGCCGAGACGGCGGCGCCACCGCCGACGCCCGTCGCCTCCTGAAACCGCGACGCCCTTCAGTCACCTTCTGTCCCCGCACGATTCCGCACAGCCCACCACCGAAGGAACTGCCATGTCCCGGACCGCCACCGCCAGAACCCGTCGACTCTCCGCGGCCCTCGCCGTCACCACCGCCCTCGTCCTCGGCGTCACCGCGTGCGGCGGCACCACGAAGGACGACGCCGACAAGGACGCGGCCAAGTCCAACGCCGCCGGCAAGGCCGACCCGAACGCGGCCACCAAGAAGGGCCTCACGGTCGCCTTCCTGCCCAAGCAGGTCAACAACCCGTACTTCACCACCTCCGACAACGGTGGCAAGAAGGCGGTCCAGGAGCTCGGTTCGACGTACAAGGAGGTCGGCACCAGCAGCGGCACCGACACCTCCGGCCAGGTCTCCTACGTCAACACCCTCACCCAGCAGCAGGCCGACGCCATCGCCGTGTCCGCGCAGGACCCGGGCGCCCTGTGCACCGCGCTGAAGCAGGCCATGAAGAACGGCGTCAGCGTCGTCACGTACGACTCCGACACCAAGGCCGACTGCCGCAACGTCTTCGTCTCGCAGGCCAGCGCCGAGGACCTCGGCCGCACCCAGGTGCAGCAGATGGCCAAGCAGATCGGCAACAAGGGCGAGATAGCGATCCTCTCGGCGGCCCAGACGGCCACCAACCAGAACACGTGGATCGACTACATGAAGGACGAGCTGAAGAAGCCCGAGTACAAGGACATCAAGCTCGTCACGACCGCCTACGGCGACGACGACGCCCAGAAGTCGTTCCAGCAGACCCAGGGCCTCCTCCAGGAGCACCCGAAGCTGAAGGGGATCATCTCTCCGACCACCGTCGGCATCAAGGCCGCCGCCCAGTACCTGTCGGGTTCCAAGTACAAGGGCAAGGTCAAGCTGACCGGCCTCGGCACCCCGAACGACATGCGGGCCTACGTCAAGAACGGCACCGTCGACGCGTTCGAGCTGTGGGACCCGGCCCAGCTGGGCGCCCTCGCCGCGCACACCGCCGTCGCCCTGGAGTCGGGCCAGATCACCGGCAAGGAGGGCGAGAAGTTCAAGGCCGGTGACATGGGCGAGTTCACCATCGAGAAGGACGGCGTCGTCACCCTCGGCAAGCCGACCGTCTTCGACGAGAAGAACATCGACCAGTTCAAATTCTGATCCTGAGCCCCGAGCCACCCGGAGGATGTTGATGCAGCGCGTCTGTTTCCTGCTGAGAGTCAGGGCCGACCGGATCGACGAGTACCGCGTACGCCACGAGGACGTGTGGCAGGAGATGCGGGAGGCGCTGACCGCCGCCGGGTGGCACAACTACTCGCTGTTCCTGCGCGAGGACGGCCTGCTCGTCGGCTACCTGGAGACGGAGGACTTCGAGGCGGCGCGCGCCGCCATGGACGCCACCGACGTCAACGCCCGCTGGCAGGCCGACATGGCGGGCTTCTTCGAGGAGCTGGACGGGCAGGGCCCGGACGCCGCCATGGTCCCGCTCACCGAGGTCTTCCACCTTGCGTGAGCGGGCGACGGTCGGCATCAAGGACGTGGCGCGCGTGGCCGGGGTCTCGGTGGGCACCGTCTCGAACGTGCTCAACCAGCCCCACCGCGTCTCCGAGCCGACCCGGCGCCACGTCCAGCAGGTCATCGCCCGGCTCGGCTACGTCCGCAGCGAGTACGCCCGCCAGTTGCGCGCCGGGCACAGCCGCATCATGGCGCTGCTCGTCCTCGACATGGGCAACCCGTTCTTCGTGGACGTCGCGCGCGGCGCCGAGCGTGCCGCGCGCGACACCGGGCTCGGCGTCATGGTCTGCAACAGTGCGCAGAGCCCCGCGGAGGAGGCCGAGTACCTCTCGCTCTTCGCCGAGCAGCGGGTGCGCGGCGCCCTGATCACCCCGGCGGACCCGAGCGGCGCGACCCTGCGCGACTTCCGCCGCCACGGCATCCCGTACGTGGTCGTGGACCGGGTCGCCGGCGACGAGGAGGGGTGCTCGGTCTCCGTCGACGACGTGGCAGGCGGCGCCCTGGCGGTCCGCCACCTCGTCACCGGCGGACACCGCTCCCTCGCCTTCGTCAGCGGCCCGGGGCACCTCAAACAGGTCCAGGACCGCAGGGAGGGCGCCCGCAAGGCCCTCGCCGAGGCGGGCCTTGCCGAGGACCTCCTGCGCGAACTGCCCACCGACCGGCTCGACGTGGCGGCGGGCCGCGACGCCGGCGCCCGCCTGCTGGGCCTGTCGCAGCGCCCCACGGCGGTCTTCTGCGCCAACGACCTGCTCGCCCTCGGCGTCCTGCAGGCCCTGTACGCGGCCGGGGTGCGCGTCCCCGAGGAC
Organism: Streptomyces sp. SID14478; assembly: GCF_010548525.1. Classification (GTDB taxonomy): domain Bacteria; phylum Actinomycetota; class Actinomycetes; order Streptomycetales; family Streptomycetaceae; genus Streptomyces. Next base: position 3,224 of record NZ_JAAGMG010001267.1, on the reverse strand, counting down.
ATGTCGATCGTCGGCTACGACGACATCGAGTTCGCCGCGGCGGCCACCGTCCCGCTCACCTCGGTCCGCCAGCCCGCCCTCACCCTGGGCACCATCGCGGCGCAGCTGCTGCTCCAGGAGACGGGGGAGCGGGCGGCCGAGCACCGCCACCAACACGTCGTCCTGCGGCCGGAGTTGGTGGTGCGGGGGTCGAGCCGGGCGCGGGGGTGACACCGCGCGCGAAGGCCGTGAAGGAGGGGCCGGACGCCGTCCGGCCCCTCCTTCACGCGTCACGTCAGCGGACCGTACTGGTCACCCGGTACCGCCCGGGCGCCAGCCGGTACGTGGCCTGCCCGTCCGAGAAGCCGACGTAGCGGACCCCGTCCACCGAGGCGAGCGGCGTGCGCCCCTCCCGTACGGCGGACGCCGAGACGGCCGGAAGGCTCAGCGTGGCCTCGCTGTTGGCGGGCACGACCGCCTCGTAGGTCAGCGTCCCGTCCTTGGCCAGGGACCACTCGCTCGTGATCTCGCCGTACGGAGACTGGTGACGGCCCGTCACGTGCGTGATGCCGCCGGTCGGGTCCAGGTGCGGCTGGAGCCGGAAGCGCTGGAACCCCGGGTGGTCGGGGTCGCGGGCGATGCCCGCCATGTACGCGTACATCCACTCCATGATCGCGCCGTACGAGTAGTGGTTGAAGGAGTTCATCTCCACCGGCCCGAACCCGTCCTCCTTCGAGTACGAGTTCCAGCGCTCCCACACCGTCGTCGCGCCGTTGTCGACCGAATACAGCCACGACGGCATGGCGTTCTGGTGCAGCAGCTTGTAGGCGAGGTCGGCGCGGCCCTCGTCGGTCAGGACCGGGGCGAGGACGTTCACGCCGAGGAAGCCGACGGACAGCGTGTTCTCGGCGTACTGGACGCGGGCGCTGTCGGGGTGGGCGGCCTTGTACGCCGCGTCGTTGCCGATGTTGTCCGCCAACAGGCCGACCAGCGACCGCCGTTGGGCCTGCGTGTCGTAGAAGCCGAGCTTGAGGACCCACAGCAGGGCGGACTGGCTGTTGTCCTCGGGGTCGCCGCCCATCGACGGCTTGCCGCCGAGGCTCGACCTCACGGTGATCTTGTCGCCGTCCACCTCGACGTACTTCGCGAGGAAGGCCTTGCGGATGTTGGCGAGCAGACCGTCGTACGCCGTGGCCTCTCCGGTGCGGCCGGTGGCCCGCGCCATCTGCCCCATCAGGCGCACGCTGTACGCGTAGTAGACGTCGCTCATCAGCTGGGTGCCGGTGTTCTGGAACGCGAGCCAGTCGGCGAAGATCGCGCCCTGTCCCGCGTACGTGTCCCCGCCCTTCTGCTTGATCCAGTCGATGTAGCGGGTCATCGCCTCCCAGCTGCCGTCGATGACCGTGGTGTCGCCGCTCATCTGCCACACCGTCCACGGCACGATGACGCCGCAGTCCGCCCAACCGCTGCACGGGGACGCCGCGTTGTACCGGTTGCCGGGCGCCACCGCGGTGAACTGGGCGCCGTCCACGCCGTAGATCTTCTGCGACTCGTTCAGGATGTCCGCGAAGTGGCTGAGGAACGGCACGGCGTCCGTGTTGTACAGGCCGGTGTTCGAGAAGACCTGGGTGTCGCCGGTCCAGCCGAGCCGCTCGTCGCGCTGCGGGCAGTCGGTCGGTACCCACAGGTAGTTGCCGCGCTGTCCCCACCGCACGTTGCTGATGAGCTGGTTGACCTTGTCGTCGTCCGTGCTGACGTCGCCGATGTCGCGGATCGAGGACGTGCCGACCTTGCCGGTCAGACCGGAGACGGTGACCTCGGCGTCCGGGGTCGTCACCTCCACCGCGACGTAGCGGAAGCCGTAGAAGGTGAGCGAGTCCTGGTGGGTCTCGCCGTCCTTGGCGCCCTTGAGGACGTACGTGCTCGTGGCCTTGGCGCTGCGCAGGTTGGCGCGGTAGAGGGAGCCCACCGGGCCGTCCGCGCCCTTGCTGTCGTCGTTGAGCATCTCGCCGAACGTCACGACGACTTGGGCGCCCGCGGGGCCGCGCAACGTGTAGCGGGGGACACCGACCATGTTCTGGCCGAGGTCGAAGACGGCCGTGTCGCCGGCGCGCAGGGTCACCGGTCCCGGTGCCTTCGCGGTCGAGCGGGCCGGGTCGGGCACGATGCGGCCCTTGCCGTTGGCGCTGGACGACGCGCCGGTGACCGTGTCGTAGACCGTGAGCGACTGCGGGCGCCGGTCCCACTTCGCCATCAGCCGGGCCGAGGTGCCCGGGTAGGCGGTGAGCTTGGCGTCGGGGAACTTCGCGGCGTAGCCGACCTGTTCGACGTCCGCCCACCCCTTGGTGTCGAAGCCGTTCGCGCTCCATCCGTCGAGTTCCTGGCGGGCGTCGTACGTCTGGCCGTCGTAGATGTCGTCGGCGCGGTAGGGACCCGTGTCGGTGGCCCGCCAGCCTTCACCCGGCTTCGTCACGACGCTCCGCGTGCTGCCGTCGGCGTAGCGGATCAGCAGCTTGGCCTTGAGCGCGAGGGGATTGCCGTCCTGGGAGTAGTACGTGCTGCCCTCGGAGACGCGGGCGTTGTACCAGCCGTTGCCGAGGACGGCGGCGAGCGTCACCGAGGAGCCGCCCGCGACCATGTCCGTGACGTCGTACGTGAAGTAGTTCACGGTCATGTCGTAGTTGGTCCAGCCCGGCGTGAGCAGTTCGGGCGTGCGGCCGCCGTCCTGCGGGACGGTGACCCGCTCCCCGTTCACGTACGCCTCGTAGACGCCGAGCGCCGTCACGTACAGGCGGGCCTCGCTGACGCGGCCCTTGCCCAGCGGGGCCTCGCGGCGGAGGAGCGGCGCACCCGCCGAGTTCGGGGCCTTGCCCTTCATGCCGATCCACTGCGCGCCGTCCCAGCCGGCGACGCCGTCGGTGCTCAGCAGGCCCGTCTCGAACGACGCGGCGGCCGCGGTGCCGAGCGGCCGGCCCTTGGTGTCCCAGGCCGCGACCGTCCAGAAGTACCGTGTGGAGGGCCGCAGTCGAGGCCCGTCGTACAGCACGGCGACGGAGTCGGCGCAGGAGGTGCGGCCGCTGTCCCACACGTCGGTCCGGCCCGGCGCGAGCCGTCCCGGCGTGGACGCGACGAGGATCCGGTACGCGCCCTGGGCGAGGCCGCGCCGCTGCGAGCCGAGGCGCCAGCCGAACCGGGGGCGCGCGGCGTCCACCCCCAGCGGCCGGTCGAGGTGCTCGACGGTCAGG
>NZ_JAAGMG010001223.1 GCF_010548525.1 Streptomyces sp. SID14478 | reverse complement strand
GCCGCCCAGGCCGCTGCGCATCGACGTGTGGGGGCATCTGTACGCGCCGCTGCGCACCGTCGCCGCCATGATCGGGTCCGCTGCGGGCCTCGACGCGGAACCCGGCGCGGGCCGGGACTGCCCGGCGGTCGCCGACGCCCTGCTGCGCGGCGGGCCGGGGGACCCGGACGCCGGGTTCGGGCGGGTGCACGCGCTGCCCGACGCGGGCGGCGACGTCCTCGTACAGCGTCTGATCCGCCTCGAACCGGTCGACGTGGTGCTCAGTGCCCGGCATCCGCTGGCCGGGGCCGACGCGCTGCGCCCCGCGGACCTGCGGGACTCCGTGCTGCGCTACCCGGCCGAGACGGTACGCCTGGACTTCCTGACCCGGTTCGCGGACCGCTTCGGCATCGCGGCGCGGGAGGGCGGCCCGAACCTGGGCCTGGAGTCGTTCCTGGCGCGTCTGCGCGACGAGCCGGACCGGTTCACCCTCTTCCCCGCCGATGTGCCGCTGCCGGACGACCCGGGGCTGCGCGCGGTGCCGCTCGTCGAGCCGACCCCGCTGTACGCCTGGTCACTGGTGTGGCCCGCCGGGCGCGAGCACCCGGGGATCGCCGAACTCCTGCGCGCGTGCGGGCAGTTGGCGCGGGAGCGGCGCTGGCTCGACTACGACCCGGCGCGCGACTGGCTGCCGGACACCGACAGGCCCTGAACCTGCCCGGACGTGTGGGGCACGGGCTTGCCCCGCAGCGGCACTTCCTGGACCGCCAGCGCCGCGAGCAGGGCGAGGACGCCGACGCCCGCCGCCACGAGGAAGACCTGGTGCGTGGCGGAGGCGACCGCCGGGGCCGAACTGCCGTGCGCGGTCGCCGCGTTGAACAGGGAGCCGAAGACGGCGAGGCCGATCGAGGCGCCGATGGTGCGGAACAGGTTCGCGCTGGAGGACGCCGCGCCCAGGTCCCTCATCTCCACGCTGTTCTGCGCGATGGTCATGACCATCTGCGTGAAGAAGCCCATGCCGATGCCGGTGAGCGCCATGTAGACGGAGGCCGCGGCGCGGGAGGTGTCCGTGTCCATCGTCGACAGCAGCAGCGTCCCCGCCGTCAGGAACACTCCGCCGAGAACCGGGAAGATCTTGTACCGGCCGGTCCTGGACATCACGCGGCCCCCGATCTGCGAGACGACCACGACCGGCGCCATCAGCGGGAGCAGCAGCAGCCCCGAGCTCGTCACGGAGGTGTGCTGCACGGTCTGCTGGAACAGCGGCAGATAGAGCGAGGCGCCGAACATGACCACGCCGAGCGCGAACATCATCACCGAGGCGAGACGGAAGTTGCGGTGCGCGAACACCCGGGGCGGCAGCACCGGCTCGACGGCCCGACGCTGCACCGCCAGGAACGCGGCCAGGCCGGCCACCGAGACCGCGAGCAGCCCGAGGACCTGCCAGGAGCCCCACGCGTACTGGACCCCGCCCCATGAGGTGGCGAGGACGACCGTACTGATGGTGAGCGTCAGCAGGGCGATGCCGGCCCGGTCGATCGGTGCCTTCGCCCCCTGGCGCGGCCGGTCGGCGGCGAGCAGCACGTGGCACCAGGCCAGCGCGAGCAGGCCGAGCGGCAGGTTGAGGTAGAACGCCCAGCGCCAGCCCAGGTGCCCGGTGACGAGGCCGCCGACGAGCGGCCCGCCGATGGTGCCGAGCGCCATCACGGACGCGGTCATGCCCTGGTAGCGGCCGCGCTCCCGGGGCGGCACCAGCTGGGCGATCAGCGCGAACGCGAGCCCGCCGAGCCCGCCCGCGCCCAGGCCCTGCAGCACCCGGAACCCGATGAGCTGGCCCATGGTCTGTGCGGCGCCCGACGCCGCGGAGCCGACGAGGAAGACGCCGATCGAGACCAGGAAGACCCGCTTGCGGCCGTAGAGGTCGCCGAGCTTGCCCCCGACGGGGGTGGAGACGGCGGTGGCGAGCGTGTAGGCGATCACCACCCACGACAGGTGGGCCATGCCGCCGAGGTCGCGGACGATCGTCGGCATCGAGGTGCCGACGATGTTGTTGTCGAGCATCGACAGCAGCATCGCGAGCATCACGCCGAGCATCGACCAGCGGATCCTGCGGGGGCTCATCGCCGCGGGGCCGGAGCCGTGGGCGGCGGCGGGAGCGTCATCGGGCGCGTCTTCGCGAGGGCCATCGGGCGTGTCATCGGGTGTGCCATCGGGCGTGTGAGGAGGCATACCATCGAGAAAAGCATATTTGTTAAATAAGTGCAACGAGTCAACTTTTTAAACGGAGCAACCCTGGACGGTAGGGTGGCCTCATGACCTCGGAATCGTCAGCACCTCCGGCGGCGCCCGGCCGCCGCGAACGCAAGAAGGCCGCCACCCGCCAGGCGCTCGCGGACGCGGCCCTGAAGCTCTTCCTGGAGCACGGGTACGACAAGGTGGGCATCCGGGACATCGCGGAGGCCGCGGACGTCTCGACGACCACGCTCTTCAAGCACTTCTCCGGCAAGGAAGCCCTCGTCTTCGACCTCGACGAGGGCCAGGAACAGGCGCTCGTGTCGGCGGTCCGGGACCGGCCTGCGGGGCAGTCGATCCTGCGGGCACTGCGCGAACTCGCCCACCGGGACCGCGAGTTCGACGCCGCGGACGAGGCGTCGCGGCCGTTCCGCGAGCTCATCGACAGTACGAAGGCGCTGCGCGAGTACGCCGAACGCATGTGGCTGCGCCACCGCACCGCCCTGGCCCGCGCGATCGCCGAGGACATCGGCGCGCCCGAGGGCGACCCCGCCTGCGAGGCGCTCGCCGCCTTCGCGCTGCAGGCCGCCCGCGTCGGCGACGGCATCGCGTCCGTCGACATCGCCTTCGACATCCTGGAACGCGGCTGGGGCGCCACCCGCGCCGAGTGACGCAGCGCACTTTCAGCCACGTAACGCGCATGCTTTCCGCACCCCAGGGCAGGGGCACCCGACATCACGGCAGAGGCCGCCGAAAGGCATCTGCGGTGTTCGGGGGACAGTTCCGGAACGGAAGGCAATGCAGGACGTGTCAGCACAACAGACCATCCATGTCGGCGGAGAGTGGCGCGGTGCCGCCTCAGGGGCCACCCGCGAGATCCTCGACCCCGCGGACGCCAAGCCGTTCGCCGTGATCGCCGAGGGCGGCGCCGACGACGCGGACGCCGCGATCGCCGCCGCCCGGCGCGCCTTCGACGAGGGGCCCTGGCCGACGACCCCGGTCGCCGAGCGTGCCGCGCTGCTGCGCCGCGTCGCCGAACTCCTCGTCCGTGACCGGGAGAAGATCGGCCTCCTGGAGAGCCGGGACGCCGGCAAGACCGTCGAGGAGGGCCGCGTCGACGTCGACTGCGTCGCCGACGCCTTCCGTTACTTCGCCGACCTGGTGCTCGGCGAAGGCGCCGGGCGCGTCGTCGACGCGGGCTCCGCGGAGATCCACAGCGTCGTCGTGCACGAGCCGGTCGGCGTCTGCTCGATGATCACGCCCTGGAACTACCCCCTGCTGCAGGCCAGCTGGAAGATCGCCCCGGCGCTCGCCGCGGGCAACACCTTCGTCATCAAGCCGAGCGAGATCACGCCGCTGACCACGGTCGTCCTCGTGGAACTGCTGATCGAGGCCGGGCTCCCGCAGGGTGTCGCCAACATCGTGACGGGGCCGGGCGCCACGGTCGGCGCACGCCTCGCCGACCACCCCGACGTCGACCTGATCTCCTTCACCGGCGGCCTGGTCAGCGGTACGAAGGTGGCCCAGGCCGCCGCCGCGGACGTCAAGAAGGTCGCCCTCGAACTCGGCGGCAAGAACCCGAACGTCGTCTTCGCCGACGCCTGCGAGAGCGACGAGGACTTCGACACGGCCGTCGACCAGGCCCTCAACGCCGCGTTCATCCACAGCGGCCAGGTCTGCTCCGCGGGCTCGCGCCTCATCATCGAGGAGTCCGTGCGCGAGCGCTTCGTCGCCGAACTCGCCCGCCGCGCCGAGAAGATCCGCCTCGGCCGCGGCACGCAGGACGGCGTGGAGTGCGGGCCGCTCGTCAGCGAGCAGCAGCGCGACAAGACCGAGTCGTACGTCGCCTCCGCGCTCGCCGAGGGTGCGGTGCTGCGCTGCGGCGGCAAGCGCCCCGAGCCCAGCGACGTGCGCCCCGCCACCGGCTACTTCTACGAGCCGACCGTCCTCGACCAGTGCCACCGCGAGATGCGCGTCGTGCGCGAGGAGACCTTCGGGCCGATCCTCACCGTCGAGACCTTCCGCACCGAGGACGAGGCCGTCGCCCTCGCCAACGACACCGAGTACGGTCTCGCGGGCGCCGTGTGGACCACCGACGCGGGCCGCGCCCGCCGGGTCGCCGGGCGGCTGCGCCACGGCACCATCTGGATCAACGACTTCCACCCCTACCTGCCGCAGGCCGAATGGGGCGGCTTCGGCAAGAGCGGCGTGGGACGCGAACTCGGCCCGGCCGGGCTCGCCGAGTACCGCGAGAGCAAGCACATCTACCAGAACCTGGCGCCGAAGCCGGTGCGCTGGTTCGCGGGCTGAGCCCGACCCCGTACCGGCCCATTACGCGAAGTACCTTGCAGAGCCTTGGAGTTGACGCATGCCTGAACACGAAAACACGTACGACTACGTCATAGTCGGCGGTGGCACCGCGGGATCGGTGATCGCCTCCCGGCTCACCGAGAACCCGGACGTCACCGTCGCCGTCATCGAGGGCGGCCCCAGCGACATCGACCGCGACGACGTGCTGACGCTGCGCCGCTGGCTCGGCCTGCTCGGCGGCGACCTCGACTACGGGTACACCACGACCGAGCAGCCGCGCGGCAACTCGCACATCCTGCACAGCCGCGCCAAGGTGCTCGGCGGCTGCTCCTCGCACAACACCCTGATCTCCTTCAAGCCGCTGCCCGGCGACTGGGACGAGTGGGCCGCGGCCGGCGCCGAGGGCTGGGACCACAAGGCGATGGACCCGTACTTCGCCAAGCTGCGCAACAACATCGTCGCCGTGGACGAGAAGGACCGCAACGCCATCGCCCGCGACTTCGTCGAGGCCGCACAGGCCGCGACCGGCGTGCCGCGCGTCGAAGGGTTCAACAAGGGCGCGTTCAAGGACGGCGTCGGCTTCTTCGACCTCGCCTACCACCCCGAGAACAACAAGCGCTCCTCCGCCTCGGTCGCGTACCTGCACCCCCACATGGAAGCGGACGACCGCCCCAACCTCACGCTCCTGCTGGAGACGTGGGCGTACAAGCTCGACTTCGTCGACGGCGTGCGGGCGCGCGGTGTGCACGTGCGCACCAAGGACGGCCGGCAGACGCTGATCTCCGCGCGCCGCGAGGTCATCGTGTGCGCCGGCGCCGTCGACACGCCCCGCCTGCTGCTGCACTCCGGCATCGGCCCCAAGGCCGACCTGGAGAAGCTCGGCATTCCGGTGGTGCACGACCTGCCGGGCGTCGGCGAGAACCTCCTCGACCACCCGGAGTCGGTGATCGTCTGGGAGACGGACGGGCCGATCCCCGACAACAGCGCGATGGACAGTGACGCCGGTCTGTTCATCCAGCGCGACCCGCAGGCGGCCGGGCCCGACCTGATGTTCCACTTCTACCAGATCCCGTTCACGGACAATCCGGAACGGCTCGGCTACGAGAAGCCCGAGCACGGGGTGTCCATGACGCCGAACATCCCCAAGCCGAAGAGCCGCGGGCGGCTGTACCTGACCAGCGCCGACCCCGAGGACAAGCCCGCCCTCGACTTCCGCTACTTCACCGACGAGGACGACTACGACGGGCAGACCCTCGTCGACGGCATCCGGATCGCGCGCGAGATCGCCAGGACCCAGCCGCTGGCCGGCTGGCTCACCCGCGAGGTGTGCCCCGGGCCCGACGTGGTGAGCGACGAGGAGCTCAGCGAGTACGCCCGCAAGGTCGCCCACACCGTCTACCACCCGGCAGGAACCTGTCGCATGGGCGCCAAGAGTGATGAACTCGCCGTGGTCGACCCCGAGTTGAGGGTCCGCGGGCTGCAATCCATCCGAATCGCCGACGCGTCCGTCTTCCCGACGATGCCCGCGGTGAACCCGATGATCGGAGTGCTCATGGTCGGGGAGAAGTGCGCCGAGCTGCTGGGTGGTGATGCGTGATGAGTACGCAGACTGTGGTCAAGGACCCTGCTCCGGACGCGAGTTCCGGATCCGGCGAGACCGTCTTCACCGTGCGCAACCTGTGGAAGGTCTTCGGCCCGAAGGCCGAACGCATCCCGGGTGACGCCGCATTGGCCGACCTGAGCGCCGCCGAACTGCGCGCCCGCACCGGCTGCACCGCCGCCGTGCGCGACGTCTCCTTCGACGTGAAGCGCGGCGAGGTCTTCGTGGTGATGGGCCTGTCCGGATCCGGCAAGTCCACCCTGGTGCGCTGCCTGACCCGGCTCATCGAGCCGACGTCGGGGGCCCTGGACATCGACGGCGAGGACGTCCTCGCCATGGACAAGACCCGGCTGCGCGCCCTGCGCCGGCACCGCGCCGCGATGGTCTTCCAGCACTTCGGCCTGCTGCCGCACCGCACCGTCCTCGACAACGTCGCCTACGGCCTGGAGATCCAGGGCGTGGCACGCGCCGAGCGCCGGGCGAAGGCGATGGAGGTCGTCGCGAAGGTGGGCCTGGAAGGCCTGGAACAGCGCCGCCCCGGGCAGCTCTCCGGCGGTCAGCAGCAGCGCGTGGGCCTGGCCCGCGCCCTCGCCGTGGACCCCGAAGTCCTCCTGTTCGACGAGCCGTTCAGCGCGCTCGACCCGCTGATCCGGCGCGACATGCAGGAGGAGGTCGTCCGGCTGCACCGCGAGGAGGGCCGCACGATGGTCTTCATCACGCACGACCTCAACGAGGCGCTGCGCCTCGGCGACCGCATCGCCCTGATGCGCGACGGCAAGATAGTCCAGCTCGGCACCCCCGAGGAGATCGTGGGCGCCCCCGCCGACGACTACGTCCGCGCCTTCGTCCGCGACGTACCCCGCGAACAGGTCATGACGGTCCGGCGCGCCATGCGCCCCGCCGACAACGACGAGGCCGACCGCGGCCCGGCCATCGCCCCCGACGCCACCGTGTCGCAGGCCATCGAGGCCGTGGCACGCAGCGGGTTCGCGGTGCGGGTGATGGAAGAGGGGCGGTGCGTCGGCGTCGTCGACCACGAGGGCCTCATCGAAGTGGTGGCCGGCACCGCCGCCCTGCCCGATGCGCCTGCCGAGCCTGTGGCGCCTGCCGAGCCTGTGGCGCCTGCCGCGCCCGTGGCGCCTGCCGCGCCCGTGGCGCCGGTGAAGGCCGAGGAGGCGGAGTAGATGACAGCCGCCGTAACGACAGCCCCGATGGACAAGGACCGTGCGGGCCCGCTCAGCGGCCTGCTCCGCCACCGCGCTCTCGGCAAGCTCCTGCTGCTCGCCGTGGCCGCGGCGGTGATCGTCCCCCTCGTCAACGCCCGCTGGTCCAGCGGGACATGGCCGCACGCCCTGACCGTCGACATCTCCGAACCGCTCGGCAAGGCCAGCGACTGGATCATCGACAACCGCGACAGCCACCCGCTGTTCCTCTACTTCTTCGGCCACATCAGCAACGCGGTCGTCCTGTCCGTACGCGCCGTCTACCTCGTGCTGCTCGCGGCCGGCTGGGCCGGAGTCACCGCCGCCGCCGGGCTCATCGCCTGGCGCGTCGCGGGCTGGCGCCTCGGCGTCTCCGCGACGCTCGCCTTCCTCGTGTGCGGCGCGCTCGGCATGTGGGTGCCCACCGTGCAGACGCTCGCGCTCATGGTCGTCGCCGTGTTCACCTCGGTGGTGCTCGGCGCGCTCCTCGGACTCGCCGCCGGCCTGAGCGACCGCATGCACCGCATCCTGCGCCCGGTCCTCGACACCATGCAGGTGTTCCCCGCGTACGCCTATCTGCTGCCCGTCGTCCTCGTCTTCGGCATCGGCGTACCCGCCGCGGTGCTCGCCACCGTCGTCTACGCCGCACCGCCCATGGCCCGCCTCACCGCGCTCGGCCTGCGCTCCGCGGACGGCGGCGTCATGGAGGCCGTCGCCTCGCTCGGCGCGAACGCCCGCCAGCGCCTGACCACCGCCCGCCTCCCGCTGGCCCGCCAGGAACTCCTGCTCGGCCTCAACCAGACGATCATGATGGCCCTGTCCATGGCCGTCATCGCCTCGGTCATCGGCGCGGGCGGCCTCGGCGACCGCGTCTACCAGGCGCTCGCCTCCGTCGATGTCGGCGCCGCACTCGCCGCCGGCATCCCGATCGTGCTGCTCGCCGTCGTCCTCGACCGGGTGACCGGCGCGGCGGGGGCCCGGCTCGGCTCCCACGAGGCCCCGGCCCACTGGAAGTGGGGCGTCGTCGCGGCAGGCACCGTCGTCGTCGCCCTGGCGACCCGCTTCGCCGACCGCCTCGACTGGCCGGACTCCTGGGTCGTGAACATCGCCGACCCCGTCAACGACGCCGTCGACTGGATGACCGACCACCTCTACACCGGCGTCCCCTACGTGGGCGGCACCGCCGACTGGGCGGGCCACTTCACCACCTGGGTACTCGACCCGGTGCGCTCGGGCCTGACCTGGCTGCCCTGGTGGGCCGTCCTCCTGATCGTCGCGGCGCTCGCCTGGCTGATCGGCACCTGGCGCACCGCCCTGACCGCCGTGCTCGCCATGGCCGCGATCGGCGTGCTCGGCGTGTGGAAGCCGTCGCTCGACACCCTGTCGCAGGTCCTGGCGGCGGTCGCGGTGACCCTCGTCCTCGGCTTCGCGATCGGCATCGCGGCCGCCCGCAGCGAACGCCTCGAACGGCTCCTGCGCCCCGTCCTCGACGTCTTCCAGACGATGCCGCAGTTCGTCTACCTGATCCCGGTCGTCGCGCTCTTCGGCGTCGGCCGCGCCCCGGCGGTCGCCGCGGCGGTCGTCTACGCGCTGCCCGCCGTCATCCGCATCACCACACAGGGGCTGCGGCAGGTCGACGCGGCCGCGATGGAGGCGTCCCGCTCGATGGGCGCCACCACGGGGCAGCAGCTCCGGCAGGTCCAGCTGCCGCTCGCCCGACCGGCATTGCTCCTCGCCGTCAACCAGGGCGTCGTCCTGGTCCTCGCCGTCGTCATCATCGGCGGCCTGGTCGGCGGAGGCGCACTCGGCTACGACGTCGTCTTCGGCCTCGCCCAGGGCGACCTCGCCACCGGCCTGGTCGCGGGCGCCGCCATCGTCTGCCTCGGTCTGATGCTGGACCGGGTGACGCAGCCGACGGAACGCCGCACGCGGGAAGGCAAGGAGGCCTGACATGCGCACCCTTCGAACTCGCCGGTCCCTGGCGGCCGTTGCGGCGGCGGGAGCCCTGCTCGCCGTCACCGGCTGCGGCGCCGCCGACATGACCAAGCAGGCGTCCCCGTACGCCAACGCCCAGGGCGCCAAGACGGTGACCCTCTCCGTCCAGTCCTGGGTCGGCGCCCAGGCCAACGTCGCCGTCGCCCAGTACCTCCTGGAGCACGAACTCGGCTACCGCGTCGACACCGTGCAGGTCGACGAGGTCCCCGCCTGGGACGCCCTGAGCCAGGGCCGCGTCGACGCGATCCTGGAGGACTGGGGTCACCCCGACCAGGAACAGCGCTACGTGAAGGACAAGAAGACCATCGAGGCCGGTGGTGACCTCGGCGTCACCGGCCACATCGGCTGGTTCGTCCCCACGTACTTCGCCAAGCAGCACCCCGACGTCACGAACTGGAAGAACCTCAACAAGTACGCCGACCAGCTCAAGACCCCGGAGAGCGGCGGCAAGGGCCAACTCCTCGACGGCTCCCCGTCGTACGTCACCAACGACAAGGCTCTCGTCCAGAACCTGAAGCTGAACTACCAGGTCGTCTTCTCCGGCTCCGAGGCTGCCCAGATCACGCAGATGAAGCAGTTCGCCAAGCAGAAGAAGCCGTTCCTGTCGTACTGGTACCAGCCGCAGTGGCTCTTCAAGAAGGTGCCGATGACGGAGGTGAAGCTGCCCGCCTACAAGGAAGGCTGCGACGCCGACCCGAAGAAGGTCGCCTGCGCCTATCCGCAGACGCCGCTGCAGAAGTACCTCAACGCCGACTTCGCCAAGGACGGCGGCAAGGCCGCGGCCCTGCTGAAGAAGTTCCACTGGACGACGGACGACCAGAACGAGGTCTCCTTGATGATCGCCGACCAGAAGCTCTCGCCGGACGAGGCGGCGAAGAAGTGGATCGACGGACACCGCTCCACGTGGGAGGCATGGCTGCCCAAGTAGCGGGCAGTTTCCTTTCGTTCGACGTGTGCAATCGTGCCGGGTGCCTTTCCTGACGGGGGTATCCGGCACGGTTGTTTTGTTGTGCGGGTGTGTTTTCGGGTGAGTTTTCGGATGCGGGGTGCGCGGCGCGGCGTGGGTGTGGGTGGCGCGAGTGCGGGGTGCGGGGTGCGGGGCAGGCCGGGCTGGGCCGGGCCCGGTTGGGCCGGGCCCGTTTGGGCCGGGCCCGTTTGGGCCGGGCTCGTTTGGGCCGGGCTGGGCCGGGTTGGGCCGGGCCCGACCGTCGGGTCAGGACAGGTTCGCCGCGATCTCCCGCAGCGCAGCGGTCGCCCGGCGCTGCAACCCGGGTCCGAACGTGATCCGCGTCGCGCCCAACTCGCCCCACTCCGCCAGCGAAGGCCCCCCGGGCGGCGCCCCGATGTTGATCGGCCCCTCGATCCCGGCCCGCAGCCGGGGCAGCGCCTCGGCCGGCGCCCCGATCGGGTAGACACAGTCCGCGCCCGCCGCCACGTACGCCCGCGCTCGCTCGATCGTCTCGCCGACCGGATCGTCGACGCCCCTGATGAACGCGTCGATCCGCGCGTTGAGCACGACCCGGTCACCGGCGGCGGCCCGCACCTCGGCCAGCCAGTCGGCCTGCTGCCGGAGGTCCTTGAGCGCCCGCCCCGAACCACTGGTGTCCGAGTCCTCCAGGTTGCACCCCACGGCCCCGGTCTCCAGGAGCCGCTCCACCAACTCCTTGGGCGCGATCCCGTAACCGCCCTCGATGTCCGCCGACACCGGCACCGCATCCGACACGGACCGCACGATCCGGGTCACCGCGGCGAACATCTCGTCCGCCGGCGTCTGCCCGTCCTCGTACCCGAGCGACGCCGCGATCCCCGCGCTCGGCGTCGCCAGCGCCGGGAAGCCGGCCTCCTCGAAGACCCGCGCACTCGCCGCGTCCCAGGGCCCCGGCAGGACCAACGGGTCACCGGGGGCACGGTCGTGGTGCAGGGCACGAAGAATGTCCACAGGGCTCACCATGCGGGGCCTCCCGGCTCGATCCGGCGGCTGACCATCAGCCGGTTCCAACTATTGATCACCGTAATCGCCCCGATGAGATGGGCGAGCTCGACCTCGCTGAAAAGCTTGGCCGCTCCCTCGTACGCCTCGTCAGGGACGAACCCTTCCCCGGCGCCGGAAGCGTGCGAGGCGCCCCCGGTGAGCACCGTCATCGCCTCGGTGAGGGCAAGGGCGGCCCGCTCCCGCTCGCTGAACAGCTCCCCGGCCTCGCGCCAGGCGTTGAGCAGCGCGATGCGCTTCGCGCTCTCCCCGTTCTTCTCGACGGCGACGTCCACATGCATGTCCAGGCAGAACGCACACTCGTTGATCTGCGAAGCCCGGATCATCACCAGCTCGGCGAGCACCGGATCGCCGAGTCCCTTCTTCGCCGCCGCGCCGAACGCGACCATCGCATCCCGCACCCCGGGGTCCAACCGGGTCATCCGCGCGCTCACTTGAAGTCCCCCGCCTTGTAGTGCCCGGCCACCATGCGCGTGGTGACCCCGAACCGGTTCCACGCATTGATCGTCGTGATCGCCGCGATCAACTGGCTCAGCTCCTGCTCGTCATAGAGTCGCGCCGCCTCCTCGTACACCGCGTCCGGCACGAATCCGTCCGTGAGGACCGTGATCGCCTCCGTCAGCGCGAGGGCCGCGACCTCCTTCTCGGTGTAGAAGTGCTTCGACTCCTCCCACGCGCCGAGCTGAACGATCCGCTCCACGCTCTCCCCGGCGGCCAGCGCGTCCTTGGTGTGCATGTCCAGGCAGAACGCGCAGTGGTTGATCTGCGACGCCCGGATCTTGACCAGCTCGTACGTCACCGGGTCCAGCCCCTTACGGGCCGCCGCGTCGAGCCGGACCATCGCCTTGTACACCTCGGGCGCGTGCTGCGCCCAGGCGAGCCGCGGCGTGTGCTCGTGGAGGTACTCCTTCCCTCGGGCGACGTCGTCGTCAGCGGCGCTTGTGGTGCTTTGTGCGGCGGTGCCCTCCTGGGCGGTGCGCGTGGTGCTTTCGGGGGTGGTGCTCTCGCTGTTCGTCATGCCTTGACCCTACGAACCTATTAGCCCAGGGGTATGGTCCATTTCCATGGCAGAAACCTGGGCCACTTCGCCCTCCGGGCAGGCACTCGGCATCGACCTCCACATCGAGCCGACCGGCTCCGGCCTGCGCAAAGGCCTGACCGACGCGCTCCGCGAGGCCGTGCGCGGTGGACGCCTCGCCCCCGGCATCCGACTGCCCTCCTCGCGCACCCTCGCCGGCGATCTGGGCATCGCCCGCAACACCGTCGCCGACGCCTACGCCGACCTCGTCGCCGAAGGATGGCTCACCGCCCGCCAGGGCTCCGGCACCCGCGTCGCCGAACGCCCCGTCGAGGCGCCCCGCCCCGCCCCCACCCCCGG
>NZ_JAAGMG010001189.1 GCF_010548525.1 Streptomyces sp. SID14478 | reverse complement strand
CCGGGTGGTCCCGGCGGGCCGAACGGTCCGGGCCGCGGCCGGGGCCGAGGCGCCGGGCGCCCCCAGAAGAAGAGGTTCATCGACTACCCGCGCACGGGCAAGTACGGCCTGGCCCGTTTCGTGCCGTCGTGGAAGCAGGTCGTAGGGACGTGCTTCGGCTTCATGCTTTTGGGGATCGGAGCGTTCGGCATCGGCCTGCTGATCGTGTCGGTGCCGAACGAGGCGCAGGCGGCCCAGGCCCAGACGAACGTCTTCTACTGGGACGACGGGACGCAGATGGCCGCGACGGGCGGTAAGCAGAACCGTCAGATCGTGCCGCTGTCCGAGATCCCGAAGTCCATGCAGAAAGCGGTGATCTCCGCGGAGAACGCCTCGTTCTACGAGGACTCCGGCGTCGACCCGATGGGCATCGGACGCGCCATGTTCAACATGGCACGCGGCGGCCAGACCCAGGGCGGCTCGACCATCACCCAGCAGTACGTGAAGAACGCGATGCTGGACGACCAGTCGCAGTCCCTGTCCCGTAAGGCCAAGGAGCTCTTCATCTCGGTGAAGGTCGGCGCCACGGTCGACAAGGACGACATCCTCAAGGGCTATCTCAACACCGCGTACTTCGGCCGCAACGCGTACGGCATCCAGGCGGCCGCGAACGCCTACTTCGGCGTCGACGCGGCCGATCTCACGCCCGAGCAGAGCATCTTCCTGGCATCGGTCCTCAAGGGTCCGAACCTCTACAACCCCGACGGGGGCATCGGCGACGCCGCGACGCCGGCCGCCAACAAGGCGCGCGCGGAATCCCGTTGGAAGTGGATCTCCGACCGCATGGTCGAGGTCGGGAACATGACCCCGTCGGAGCACAGCGCGCTCAAGGGGTTCCCGAAGCGCGTGAAGCAGAAGTCCGCGCTCGCGGGGCAGACCGGCTACCTGGTCGACATCGCCAAGGACTACTTCTCCAAGAAGAGCCACATCACGCCCGAGGACCTGGAGAAGGGCGGCTACAAGATCTACACGACCTTCAACAAGAAGAAGGTCGAAGAGCTCGAGAAGTCGGTCAAGGCCACGGAGAAGAGCTTCCTCGACCCCAAGAAGCGGGCCAAGGACAAGTACGTCCAGTTCGGCGCCGGCTCCGTGGATCCGAACTCGGGCAAGATCGTCGCGTTGTACGGCGGTGCGGGATACGACCAGGACCACTACACGAACAACGCGAACACCGCGGGTGTGCCCGTCGGCTCCACCTGGAAGCCCATCGTGCTGGCCACGGCGATGCAGGACGGTACGTACAAGAGCAACGGCGACGGCATCTCGCCGCTGAGCCTCTACAACGGCAACGACCTGCAGATCATCAAGGACCGCAACGGCGAACCGATCCGCGCGGCCGACGGCACCCCGTTCCGGCAGAAGAACGAGGGCACCAGGGCGTGGGGCCAGGTCACGCTGCGCAAGGCGATGGAGCAGTCGATCAACTCTCCGTTCGTCCAGCTCGGCATCGACGTGGGGCTGAGCAAGACGCGGGTCATGGCCGAGAAGATGGGCATCCTGAAGTCCAGCTTCGACCAGGGAAACCTGAACAACGCGTCCTTCTCCCTGGGCACGTCCACGCCGAGCGCCATCCGCATGGCGGACGCCTACGGGTCGTTCGCCACGTCCGGTGAGCACTACGAGCCGTACTCCGTCACCAAGGCCGTGGACAAGGACGGCAACGAGCTGCCCGGGTTCGAGGAGCCGAAGCCCGCGCGGGCCATGGACCCGGACGTGGCGAACAACGTCACCGACGTCCTGCAGAACGTGGTGAAGAACGGTACGGCCAAGGAGAAGCTCGGCAACATCGGCTTCCCCGTCGCCGGCAAGACCGGTACCACGGACGAGAACAAGTCCGCCTGGTTCGTGGGCTACACCCCGGAGCTGTCGACGGCCGTCACGCTGTTCCGTACCGACCCCCGGTCGAACGGCAAGAAGCTGCTGTCGATGAACGGCACCGGTGGCGTGACCTCCATCCACGGTGGTGACATTCCGGCGCAGATCTGGAAGGACTACATGTCGTCCGCGCTGAAGGGCGTGGACCATAAGGACTTCCCCGACGCCGAGAAGATCGGCAAGGTCGTCGGCACCCCGAGTCCGATCCCGACGCCCACCCCGTCGCAGACGCCGTCCCCGACCGAGACGCACTCGGTCGAGCCGTCCCCGACCGAGTCCACCTCGCCGTCGCCGTCGACGAGCGAGACCTGCCGCTGGGCCTGGGACTGCCAGGGCGACAGCGGCGGCACCGACACAGGAGGCGCTGACGGCGGGGTGACCTCGTCGCCGACGGAAAGTGCCACCGACGGCGGAGGGGATCCCAGGGGCAACCAGAACGGGGGTCTCTTCGGAGGCTCCACGGGCTAGGCCCGCGCGCAGGGCGACGACGGACCGAGGGCTGTGACGGGACCCGATCAGGGACCCGAGCACAGCCCTCGGTCCATGCGGGCTCAGGAATTCTCAGCCTCGTACGGCAGGATGTGCGGCATGCCCAGTGCAGAGACGACGCATGTGAGCCCGCACGAGCCGGAGCCGGTACGTCCGACCAGAGAGGACGAGGTCGCGGCGGCCGGCAGCGCGCTCGTCGGCGGACCGCTCGGCCGGCGAGCGCTGCTCGGACGCTCCTGGTGGACTCCGGTACGCGTCATCGCGCTCGTCATGATCGGCATGTTCGCGCTCGGCATGGTGCAGAAGTTCCCCTGCTACGACGGCGCCTGGTTCTACGGTGCGAGCTCGCAGTACACGCACGCCTGCTACTCGGACATCCCGCACCTCTACCAGGGGCGCGGTTTCGCCGACGGACTCGTGCCGTACTTCGACAAGCTGTCCGGCGACATGGACTACCTCGAGTACCCGGTCCTCACCGGCGTGTTCATGGAGGTCGCCGCGTGGCTGACGCCGGGCGGCGGCACCATCCAGCACCAGGAACAGGTGTACTGGATGGTCAACGCCGGGATGCTGATGATCTGCGCCGCGGTCATCGCCGGCTGCGTCGCCCGCACCCACCGCAGGCGGCCCTGGGACGGCCTCCTGGTCGCTCTGGCGCCCGCGTTCGCGCTGACCGCCACCATCAACTGGGATCTCTTCGCAGTGGCGCTCACAGCGGCCGCGATGCTGATGTGGTCGCGCGGCCGTGCCCTCGCGTTCGGCGTGCTCCTCGGGCTCGCGACCGCCGCCAAGCTCTATCCCGTCCTGCTGCTCGGCCCGCTGTTCGTGCTGTGCTGGCGCGCGGGCAAGTGGCGGGACTTCGGGGTCGCGACGCTGGGCGCGGCGGGGGCCTGGCTGATCGTGAACGTGCCGGTGATGCTCCTCGCGCCCGAAGGCTGGTCGAAGTTCTACACGTTCAGCCAGGAACGCGGCGTCGACTTCGGGTCCATCTGGCTGGTCATCTCCCAGCACATGGACACACCGCTCGACACCGACGTCGTCAACACCCTGGCCACGGCCCTGATGGTGCTTGCGTGTCTCGGCGTCGCGGCTCTCGCGCTGACCGCGCCGCGCCGCCCGCGCTTCGCGCAACTGGCCTTCCTGGTGGTCGCCGCCTTCATCCTCACCAACAAGGTCTACTCGCCGCAGTACGTACTGTGGCTGATCCCGCTCGCGGCCCTGGCCCGGCCGAAGTGGCGCGACTTCCTGATCTGGCAGGCGTGCGAGGTCGCGTACTTCCTGGGGATCTGGCTGTACCTCGCGTACACGACCAGCGGCGACAAGCACCAGGGCCTGCCGACCGACGGTTACCAACTGGCCATTGCCGCCCACCTCTTGGGCACCCTGTACCTGTGCGCCGTCCTCGTGCGCGACATCTGGATGCCGGAGCGGGACGTGGTGCGGCGCTCCGGTGACGACGACCCGTCGGGCGGCGTGCTGGACGGGGCCGAGGACGTCTTCGCGCTGGGGTACGCGGCCCATCCCCCACGGCATGCGGCACCCGCCGGAGAGCAGCCGCCTCCGGTGAACTGGGGCAAGGAGCAGAGAAGTTCGCTCTGAGCGAACAGGGTGAGGGAACGAAGAAGGGGCAGGGCACCTCATAGGTGCTCTGCCCCTTTTCTCGTACGTCTTTACTTGTCGCGTACGTCTTCCGGGCCGTCAGGAGTGCTTGCTCAGCGGTCCACGATCCGGTCGAACTGCGTGGTGGTGTGCCGCAGATGGGCCACCAGTTCCTCGCCGACCTTCGGCTCCGCGGCGTCCGACGGTACGAACAGGATCGAGACCTGCATGTGCGGGGGCTCGGCGAACCATCGCTGCTTCCCGGACCAGACGAACGGCGCGAGGTTGCGGTTCACCGTCGCGAGCCCGGCGCGGGCGACGCCCTTGGCGCGCGGCATGACGCCGTGCAGGGCCTTCGGGGCCTCCAGGCCCACACCGTGCGACGTGCCGCCCGCCACGACCACCAGCCAGCCGTCCGAGGCCGACTTCTGCTGCCGGTAGCCGAACCGGTCGCCCTTGGCGACGCGCGTGACGTCCAGGATGGCGCCGCGGTACTCGGTCGCCTCGTGGTCACCCAGCCACAGCCGGGTGCCGATGCGTGCGCGGAAGCGGGTCTGCGGGAACTGCTGCTGCAGCCGCGCCAGTTCCTCGGCCTTGAGGTGGCTGACGAACATGGTGTGCAGCGGGAGCCGTGCCGCGCGCAGCCGGTCCATCCAGCCGATGACCTCCTCGACGGCGTCGGAGCCGTCGGTGCGGTCGAGCGGCAGGTGGATCGCGAAGCCTTCGAGGCGTACGTCCTGGATGGCGTGTGCGAGCTGTGGCAGGTCCTGCTCGGTCACCCCGTGCCGCTTCATCGAGGACATGACCTCGATGACGACGCGGGCGCCGACGAGGCCGTGCACGCCGTCGACGGAGGAGACGGAGCGGATGACGCGGTCGGGCAGCGGAACGGGCTCCTCGCCGCGCCGGAACGGGGTCAGGACCAGCAGATCACCGCTGAACCAGTCCTTTATCCGGGCGGCTTCGTACGTGGTCCCGACGGCGAGGATGTCGGAGCCGAGGCGCGTGGCCTCCTCCGCCAGCCGTTCGTGGCCGAAGCCGTAGCCGTTGCCCTTGCAGACGGGGACGAGCCCCGGAAACTGCTCGAGCACGTGCTTGTGATGTGCCCGCCAGCGCGCGGTGTCGACGTAGAGCGTGAGCGCCATGGCCGGTCCCGGAACCTTTCTCGTGGCTGCGGTGTATCAGAGGTATGGAGAGTCTTTGGAGCTACGTGAATTGTGCCGGGTCCGCGGGGAAAGCGGAGCGGGGTGTGCGGGGACGGGCCCCTGGGGGCGCCGTGCCCGGCTCAGGGTCAGCGCCGCGACATGTAGATGTCGAGCGCCTTGTGGAGCAGCTTGTTGAGCGGGAAGTCCCACTCGCCGAGGTACTCGGCGGCCTGACCGCCCGTTCCGACCTTGAACTGGATCAGACCGAAGAGGTGGTCGGTCTCGTCCAGCGAGTCGCTGATACCGCGCAGGTCGTAGGCGGTGGCGCCGAGCGCGTAGGAGTCGCGCAGCATCCGCCACTGCATCGCGTTCGAGGGCCGGACCTCGCGGCCGATGTTGTCGGAGGCGCCGTAGGAGTACCAGACGTGCCCGCCGACGACGAGCATCGTCGCCGCGGAGAGGTTCACCCCGTTGTGGCGGGCGAAGTACAGCCGCATGCGGTTGGGGTCCTCGGAGTTGAGGGCCGTCCACATGCGCTGGAAGTACGAGAGCGGGCGCGGCCGGAAGTGGTCGCGCACGGCCGTGATCTCGTACAGGCGCTGCCATTCGGCGAGGTCCTGGTAGCCGCCCTGGACGACCTCGACACCGGCCTTCTCGGCCTTCTTGATGTTGCGGCGCCACAGCTGGTTGAAGTTCTTGTGCACCTCTTCCAGGGAGCGGTTCGCGAGCGGCACCTGGAAGACGTAGCGCGGCTGTACGTCGCCGAATCCTGCGCCGCCGTCCTCGCCCTGCTGCCAGCCCATGCGGCGCAGCTTGTCGGCGACCTCGAAGGCGCGGGGCTCGATGAAGTCCGCCTCGATGTCGCGCAGGCGCTTCACGTCCGGGTCCTGGATGCCCTTCTTGATCGAAGTGGCTTCCCAGCGCCGGATGATGACCGGAGGGCCCATCTTCACGGAGAAGGCGCCCTGCTGCTTCAGATGCGCGAGCATCGGGCGCAGCCAGTCGTCGAGGTTGGGCGCGTACCAGTTGATGACCGGGCCCTCGGGGAGGTACGCGAGATAGCGCTTGATCTTGGGCAGCTGGCGGTACAGGACGAGTCCCGCGCCGACCATCTCGCCGGTGCGCTCGTCGAACCAGCCCAGGTTCTCGGACCGCCACTCGGCCTTCACATCAGCCCAGGCCGGGACCTGCATGTGGCTAGCCGAGGGCAGGCTCTGGATGTATGCCAGATGCTGCTCTCTGCTGATGGTCCTCAGGGTCAGGCTCATTCGGGGCGCTCCTCGGGCTGGTGTGTCCCCATGGGTACAGGGGCTCCGGCTCTCGCGCCGAAGCCTACTGCGCCCTGCGAGCGCCCCGACTGGCCGTATGGGAGGTCGGCCCCTGCGGGGGTGCTGACCTCAGCCGATGACCCCGCCGAAGAGGCCGCCGTGCGCCATGCCGATGAAGAAGCCGACGGCGGCGGCGCCGAGCCCGAGGATCAGGACGAAGCGCTCCCGGGTCGTCTCCGAGACGAACTGGCCGTAGGCCCCGGTGAGGATCCCGACGAGGCCCGTCCAGGAGCTGAGCAGATGGAGGCCGGGCCAGATCGAGCTGATGATCGCGATCGCTCCGAGCACCGCGGTCACCGCGAGCAGGGTGTCGGGGAGCGGATGGGACTTTCCGTCCGAGGCGAAGAGAGAGCCGGCGCTGGTGCTGTTCGGTCGCATTGCTTGTGCCATGAGGGCACCTCCTGCGGAAGGCGGCGCATCGTAGCGCCATACACACCCGATGTGTACAGATTGCGGTCGTCTGCTGTCGGATTTCAACCGGAAGCCGTGGTGCGGGTAGTCTGTACCGTCTGCATCGGTGTCTGCCCACATCCCGACCAGGGACTGATACCCACTGATCTGCACGGCTCTCCTCCGCGAGGCCCGATTGTCAGTGGTGGCCGATATCTTTGCTCACGCATAACAACCCTCCTGCCACGGAACGACCGTGGCCGCTGAGTCCAAAGGAGGTGGGTTCCACATGCGTCACTACGAAGTGATGGTCATCCTCGACCCCGATCTGGAGGAGCGCGCTGTCGCCCCCCTGATCGAGAACTTCATGTCTGTCGTCCGTGAGGGCAACGGCAAGGTGGAGAAGGTCGACACCTGGGGCCGTCGTCGTCTCTCGTACGAGATCAAGAAGAAGCCCGAGGGCATCTACTCGGTCATCGATCTGCAGGCCGAGCCTGCGGTCGTCAAGGAGCTCGACCGCCAGATGAACCTGAACGAGTCGGTCCTCCGGACCAAGGTCCTCCGTCCCGAGACCCACTGAACCTCCCGGTTCAGCGGTACTCGGGGATTCGAGTAGCAGCAAGCAGTCCGCAGCAAACCCGCCGAGAGGTACCCCATGGCAGGCGAGACCGTCATCACGGTCGTTGGCAATCTTGTCGACGACCCCGAGCTGCGCTTCACCCCCTCCGGTGCGGCGGTCGCGAAGTTCCGTGTCGCGTCCACTCCCCGCACCTTCGACCGGCAGACCAATGAGTGGAAGGACGGCGAGAGCCTGTTCCTGACCTGCTCGGTCTGGCGTCAGGCGGCGGAGAACGTCGCGGAGTCGCTCCAGCGAGGCATGCGCGTCATTGTGCAGGGCCGGCTGAAGCAGCGGTCCTATGAGGACCGTGAGGGCGTCAAGCGCACGGTCTACGAGCTGGACGTCGAGGAAGTCGGCGCCAGCCTGCGCAGTGCCACGGCCAAGGTCACCAAGACCAGCGGTCGCGGTGGCCAGGGTGGTGGCTTCGGCGGCGGCGGTGGCGGCGGCCAGCAGGGCGGCGGCTGGAGCGGTGGCTCCGGCGGCGGTCAGCAGCAGGGTGGCGGCGGCGGTGCTCCCGCCGACG
>NZ_JAAGMG010001145.1 GCF_010548525.1 Streptomyces sp. SID14478 | reverse complement strand
CGGCTCATCGCCCTCGCCAGGGAGAAGGGCGTCGCTGCCGTCAGCGGCACGGGCGCGGGCCGCTGGCCGGCCGTCCACGTCCGCGACGCGGCCCGCCTGTACCGGCTCGCCCTGGAGTCCGCCCCGGCCGGGACGCGCCTGCACGGCGTGGCTGAGGAGGGCGTGCCGATGCGCGACATCAACGAGGTCGTCGCCCGGCACCTCGGCGTCCCGTCGGCCGCGCTGGCGCCCGAGGAGGCGGCCGAGCACTTCGGCTGGTTCGCCCGCTTCGCCGGCGCGGACATCCGCGCCTCCAGCGAGCGCACCCGCGCCCTGCTCGACTGGCACCCCACGGAAGCCACCCTCCTCGAAGACCTGGAGGAGGGCCACTACTTCACCGAGACAGAAGGGAACTGAGGGGCGGTCGTGACGGATGTGCCGGTAGAGTCCGGCGGATCCGTCACGACGCCAGGGGGGCTCCGATGCGCGATGAGGCGAAGTACCGCGAGGACCTGGAACGCCACTTCCTCGCCGAGACCTACCGCTACCGCAAGCGCGGCCTGGGCCTGCTCGGGGCCGGCGGCCTGCTCTGGCTGTACGTGGCGCTCCGGCTCGTCCTGCCGTGGTCGGTCCTCGGCGCCGACCCGGACTGCGGCGCCCCGCTCTTCGAGCGCCTGGAGGACGGCGGCTTCGACAGCGGCGTCCGCCACGCCTGCGCGGCCAGCCCCTGGCCCACGCTCCTCGCGGTCCTCCTGGTCTCCGTCCCGCTGTTGGTCACCGGCGCGGCCCTCTACGTACGCGGTGTGGTCAGCGCCAACCTCAGCCATTACGTGCGGTCCATGACCCGCTGACCCGAACCGGCGCCGGAGCGCGCAAGAATGGGGGAATGACCGACAGTTCCGTCCGCCCATCCCCCCTCGCGGACCCGCATCTCGTCTTCGACCCGGCGCCCCTGCACGGCACGGACGGCCCCAGGGACATCGCCGTCCTGGGCTCGACGGGCTCGATCGGCACGCAGGCCATCGACCTCGTGCGGCGCAACCCGGACCGGTTCCGGGTCACCGCCCTGAGCGCGGCGGGCGGCCGGGTCGGCCTGCTCGCCGAGCAGGCGCACGGCCTGCGCGTCCGCACGGTCGCCGTGGCCCGCGAGGACGTCGTACCGGCGCTGCGCGAAGCGCTCGCCGCCCAGTACGGCCCGGGGGAGCGGCTCCCCGAGATCCTGGCCGGCCCCGAGGCCGCCACCGAGATCGCGGGGCGCGGCGACTGCCACACCGTCCTGAACGGCATCACCGGCTCCATCGGTCTGGCCCCGACGCTGGCCGCCCTGGAAGCGGGCCGCACCCTCGCCCTCGCCAACAAGGAGTCGCTGATCGTCGGCGGCCCACTGGTGAAGGCGCTCGCCGCGCCGGGCCAGATCATCCCGGTCGACTCCGAGCACGCGGCCCTCTTCCAGGCCCTCGCGGCCGGCACCCGCGCGGACGTGCGCAAGCTGGTCGTCACGGCCTCCGGCGGGCCGTTCCGCGGCCGCACCAAGGCGGACCTCGCCCACGTGAGCGTCGAGGACGCCCTCGCACACCCCACCTGGGCGATGGGCCCGGTCATCACCGTCAACTCGGCGACGCTGGTCAACAAGGGCCTGGAGGTCATCGAGGCGCACCTCCTCTACGACATCCCCTTCGACCGCATCGAGGTCGTCGTCCACCCGCAGTCGTACGTCCACTCCATGGTCGAGTACGTCGACGGGTCCTCGATCCTGCAGGCGACGCCGCCCGACATGAGCGGCCCGATCGCCATCGGCCTCGGCTGGCCCGAGCGGATCCCCGACGCGGCCCCCGCGTTCGACTGGACGAAGGCGTCGAGCTGGGATTTCTTCCCGCTCGACAACGACGCCTTCCCGTCGGTGGGGCTCGCCCGGCACGTGGGGGAGCTCGCGGGCACGGCCCCGGCAGTGTTCAATGCGGCAAATGAGGAGTGCGTGGACGCGTTCTTGAAGGGCGCCCTTCCGTTCAACGGGATCATGGAGACCGTGACGGAGGTCGTCGAGGAACACGGCACACCGCGAACGGGAACTTCGCTGGCGGTCGCGGACGTCCTCGATGCGGAGACCTGGGCGCGCGCCCGGGCCCGTGAACTGACGGGAACGACCGAGATGACGACCGCGGAGGCTCGTGCATGACGTCCTTGATGATGATCCTCGGCATAGTCATCTTCGTGGTGGGCCTGCTCGTCTCCATCGCCTGGCACGAGCTGGGCCACCTGTCGACGGCGAAGCTCTTCGGCATCCGCGTCCCGCAGTACATGGTCGGCTTCGGGCCCACCCTGTTCTCGCGCAAGAAGGGCGACACCGAGTACGGCGTCAAGGCGATCCCGCTCGGCGGCTACATCCGCATGATCGGCATGTTCCCGCCGGGCGCCGACGGCAAGATCGAGGCCCGGTCCACGTCCCCCTTCCGCTCGATGGTGGAGGACGCACGGGCGGCGGCCTTCGAGGAACTGCAGCCCGGCGACGAGTCCCGCCTCTTCTACACGCGCAAGCCGTGGAAGCGCGTCATCGTGATGTTCGCGGGCCCGTTCATGAACCTGATCCTCGCGATCGGGCTGTTCTTCGTGGTCCTGATGGGCTTCGGCGTCACCCAGCAGACGAACGTCGTCTCGTCCGTCTCGCCGTGCGTCATCCAGGCCAGCGCCAACCGCGACACCTGCAAGGCGGCCGACGCCGAGTCCCCGGCCAAGGCGGCGGGGCTCCAGCCGAAGGACAAGATCGTGTCCTTCAACGGCGTCACGACGGACAAGTGGAACACCCTGTCCGACGAGATCCGCGAGAGCGCCGGCAAGACGGTCCCGATCGTCGTCGAGCGCGACGGGCAGCAGAAGACGCTGACCGCGAGGATCGCCACGAACCAGGTGGCGAAGAAGGACTCCAGCGGCCAGATCGTCGACGGTTACGTCAACGCCGGCTTCCTCGGCTTCACCGCCGCCACCGGCGTCGTGCACCAGGACTTCGGGGACTCCGTGTCCTGGATGACCGACCGGGTCGGCGACGCCGTCGACTCGATCGTGGCGCTGCCGGGGAAGATCCCCGCCCTGTGGGACGCGGCGTTCGGCGACGGGCCGCGCGAGCAGGACTCCCCGATGGGCGTGGTCGGCGCGGCCCGCGTCGGCGGTGAGATCTTCACCATGGACATCCCGGCGACGCAGCAGCTGGCGATGGCCCTGATGCTGGTCGCGGGCTTCAACCTCTCCCTGTTCCTCTTCAACATGCTGCCGTTGCTGCCGCTCGACGGCGGGCACATCGCGGGGGCCCTGTGGGAGGCGCTGCGGCGCAACCTGGCGCGGGTGTTCCGGCGCCCCGACCCGGGCCCGTTCGACGTGGCGAAGCTCATGCCGGTCGCGTACGTGGTGGCCGGAATCTTCGTCTGCTTCACGATCCTGGTGCTCATCGCGGACGTCGTTAACCCGGTGAAAATCTCCTGATCGCGTGCTGGTCACGGCGGCCGGGCACGGTGTGTGCCCGGCCGCCCACCTTTGAGTGGAGTTTGCGGGGCGCGGTGTGCTCGGATGCGCGCCGGTGACGTAATCTCGAAGTTCTGGGACTCGATCCACACCTTGGGGTTGCACAGCAGATGACTGCGATTTCACTCGGCATGCCGGACGTACCGACCAAGCTCGCCGAGCGGCGCAAGAGCCGGCAGATCCAGGTCGGCACGGTGGCCGTGGGCGGCGACGCCCCGGTCTCGGTGCAGTCGATGACGACGACGCGGACGTCCGACATCGGCGCCACGCTCCAGCAGATCGCCGAACTCACCGCGTCCGGCTGTCAGATCGTGCGGGTGGCCTGCCCCACGCAGGACGACGCCGACGCGCTGCCCGTCATCGCCAAGAAGTCGCAGATCCCGGTCATCGCCGACATCCACTTCCAGCCGAAGTACGTCTTCGCCGCCATCGAGGCGGGCTGCGCCGCGGTCCGGGTCAACCCGGGCAACATCAAGCAGTTCGACGACAAGGTCAAGGAGATCGCCCAGGCGGCCAACGACCACGGCACCCCGATCCGCATCGGCGTGAACGCGGGCTCCCTGGACCGCCGCCTGCTCCAGAAGTACGGCAAGGCGACCCCCGAGGCGCTCGTCGAGTCGGCGCTGTGGGAGGCGTCCCTCTTCGAGGAGCACGGCTTCCGCGACATCAAGATCTCGGTCAAGCACAACGACCCGGTGGTCATGGTCAACGCGTACCGGCTGCTGGCCGAGAAGTGCGACTACCCGCTGCACCTCGGCGTCACCGAGGCGGGCCCCGCCTTCCAGGGCACGATCAAGTCGGCGGTCGCCTTCGGCGCGCTGCTCTCCGAGGGCATCGGCGACACGATCCGGGTGTCCCTGAGCGCTCCCCCCGTGGAGGAGATCAAGGTCGGCAACTCGATCCTGGAGTCGCTGAACCTCAAGCCCCGCCGCCTGGAGATCGTCTCCTGCCCGTCCTGCGGCCGCGCCCAGGTCGACGTCTACAAGCTGGCCGAAGAGGTCACCGCGGGCCTCGACGGCATGGAGGTCCCGCTCCGCGTCGCCGTCATGGGCTGCGTCGTGAACGGCCCGGGCGAGGCCCGCGAGGCCGACCTCGGCGTCGCCTCCGGCAACGGCAAGGGCCAGATCTTCGTGAAGGGCGAGGTCATCAAGACCGTCCCCGAGTCGAAGATCGTGGAGACCCTCATCGAAGAGGCCATGAAGATCGCCGAGCAGATGGAGGCGGACGGAGTCGCCTCCGGCGAGCCGTCCGTGGCCGTCGCGGGCTGACACCACCCGCTTCCGCGCGCGCTCGTCCGCCGGGTCCCTCCCGGCGGGCGGGCGCGCGGTGCGTTGTGGTGGCCCGCGCAGCCTTCCCGAGCGAGCGGAACTCGCTTCGGGGGCGCGGGCAACCGCGCGAGCGACCACGACGTACCCGCAGCCGCCCACCGGGCGGAAACCCGGCGGACGGGACGGCGAAGGGCCGCAGACGGCAGGCCCCCTGCGACCCTCAGCACCGCCAGGTACAGTGCGGAGATCAGCAGCCCAGCCAAAAAGGCCCGCACGTGTTGACTCAGACCACCACCCGGGTCCTCGAACCGAGTGACCTCGACGCCGCGCTCACGGTGCTCGACCGCGAGCCGGTCGCCAATGCCTTCGTGACGGCCCGCGTCCGCATCGCGGGCCTGGACCCGTGGCGGCTGGGCGGCGAGATGTGGGGCTGGTACGAGGACGGCATGCTGCAGTCGCTGTGCTACGCGGGCGCCAACCTGGTCCCGATCTGCGCCACCGACCGCGCCGTGCGCGGCTTCGCCGACCGGGCGCGCAGGGCCGGACGCCGCTGCTCCTCCATCGTCGGCCCCGCCGAACCCACCGCCCTGCTGTGGCGGCTGCTGGAGACGAGCTGGGGCCCCGCCCGCGACGTACGTGCGCACCAGCCGCTGATGGTCGCCGAGCGGATGCCCGCCGACATCGCCCCCGACCCGTACGTGCGCCGCATCCGCAAGGACGAGATGGACTCGATCATGCCGGCGTGCGTGGCGATGTTCACCGAGGAGGTCGGCGTCTCCCCGCTGGCCGGCGACGGCGGTCTGCTCTACCAGGCGCGGGTGGCCGAACTGGTCGGCTCCGGCCGCTCGTTCGCCCGCCTCGACGAGAACGGCAAGGTCGTCTTCAAGGCGGAGATCGGCGCCGCCACCGACCGGGCCTGCCAGATCCAGGGCGTCTGGGTCGCGCCCGAGCACCGCGGCCGCGGCCTGGCCGCCCCCGGCATGGCGGCGGTCCTGCGCTACGCCCTGGCCGACGTCGCCCCCGTCGCCAGCCTCTACGTCAACGACTTCAACACCCCGGCCCGCGCCGCCTACCGGCGCGTGGGGTTCGAGGAGGTCGGGGCGTTCATGAGCGTCCTGTTCTAGGGTTGAGGTGCTACGGGGGTTCTTGATCAGGTAACACGGACTGTAGGTGCCCCCACGATGTCAGCTTCGGCCCCGGCCGCCCCCTCCGACGACCCCCAGGGAAACGACGGCCCCCAGGGAAGCTGGGAGGCCTGGCGCGCCGAGCGGCACCGCTCCGTGACCGGCCCCACCGGGAACCTCGCCCTCGTCGAGACGCGCTGGCTGCCCGCCGGTGAACTCCCCGACGTAGCGGCCGCCCGCGCCGGACAGCCCGACACCGTGACGGTCACCACCCTCGTGCGCACGGACATGGTCACCGGCGAGCCCGAGCACGGCCTGCGCTTCTGGGACGCGCACTCCCCGGCCGTCCGGGACTTCGTGCGCATCGACGCCTTCCCGTACGACCCGGCCTGGGTCCTCGACGCCACGTACACCCCCGTCGAGGGCGCCCGGCGCATCGCCTTCGAGCACCTGCGCGACAACGGCGGCACCCGCGAGAAGGTCGTCCCCGGCGACATCGCCCTGACCCTCGACGGCGTCGACTACACGCTCTCCGCCTTCGACGACGACGGCACGCTGCTGCTCGTCTTCGGCGACCCGACCAACGGCGGATCGACGTACGGCGCCGGCCGCTTCCTCTTCGTGGACCACACCGGCGGGGACCGCGTACGCCTCGACTTCAACCGGGCCTTCGTGCCCCCGTGCGGCTTCTCCGACCAGTACAACTGCCCGATGCCACCGCGCCAGAACCGCCTCCACCTGCCCGTCGAGGCAGGCGAGAAACTGCCGGTCTCCCGGCCCTGACCACCGGCCCGTACAGCCGCACCGGCCCGCGGGGTACCCTCCGGAGATGCCGCACCGGAACCGTACGGATGACGCCGCCGTCACCATCGGCCCCCTCGACCTGCGCGCCCGCGTCGACGAGGCCCTCGCCGTCCAGGCCTACGCCTTCGGGCTGAGCGACGAGGAGATCGCCGTGCGCCGCCAGATCGTGCTGCGCCACATCACCTACCCGGGAGCCCGCTCGCTGGGCGCCACCACGGGCACGGGGCGGCTCGTCGGCTTCGTCTACGGCATGCCGAACGACCGCACGCACTGGTGGTCCACGGTCGTCGAGCCGTACCTGCGCTCCGGCGGTCACGAGCAGTGGCTCGACGACTCCTTCGTCATCACGGAACTGCACGTGCACCCCGGCTATCAGAACCGCGGCATCGGCCGCACCCTCATCACCCGGATCACCGACACCGCGACCCAGCCCCGCTCGATCCTGTCCGCGATCGACTTCGACAGCCCGGCCCGCGGCCTGTACCACTCCCTCGGCTACGAGGACCTGGCCCGCAACGTCCTGTTCCCGAGCGCCCCGAAGCCGTACGCGGTGATGGGCGCCCCCCTGCCGCTGCGCCGCTGACCCGCAACCGATTTCCGGCCGCGCCCGGCCCCCGGCTAACCTGCCGGGACCACCCTTACGCAGCAGGAGTCAAGAATCATGGCCAAGGCCCAGGTCCAGCGCATGTCCCGGTTGATGGTGAAGACACTGCGCGACGACCCGGCGGACGCCGAGGTGCTGAGCCACAAGCTGCTCGTCCGCGCCGGATACGTGCGCCGCACCGCGGCCGGCCTGTGGTCCTGGCTGCCGCTCGGCAAGAAGGTCCTCGCCAACGTCGAGCGCGTCGTGCGCGAGGAGATGGACGCCATCGGCGCGCAGGAGGTCACCCTCCCCGCCCTGCTGCCCAAGGAGCCGTACGAGGCGACCGGCCGCTGGGAGGAGTACGGCGCCGAGCTGTTCCGCCTGAACGACCGCAAGGGCGGCGACTACCTCCTCGGCCCCACCCACGAGGAGATCTTCACCCTCCTCGTCAAGGACCAGTGCACGTCCTACAAGGACCTGCCGGTGATCCTGTACCAGGTCCAGAACAAGTACCGCGACGAGGCCCGCCCGCGCGCCGGCATCCTGCGCGGCCGCGAGTTCCTGATGAAGGACTCCTACTCCTTCGACACGGCCGACGAGGGCCTCGCCGAGTCGTACGGCCTGCACCGCGCCGCCTACCAGCGCATCTTCGAGCGCCTCGGCCTCGACTACCGCATCTGTGCCGCGACCGCCGGCGCGATGGGCGGCTCGAAGTCGGAGGAGTTCCTCGCCCCGGCCGCCGCCGGTGAGGACACCTTCGCCGACTGCCCGCACTGCGACTACGCCGCCAACACCGAGGCGGTCTCGTACGCCCTGAAGCCGGTGGACGCCGCCGACGTCCCCGCGCTCGAGGAGATCCCCACCCCCGACACCCCGACCATCGAGACGCTCGCCGCGCACCTCGGCGTCCCGGCGTCGGCCACCCTCAAGAACCTCCTGGTGAAGGTCGACGGCGAGATCGTCGCCATCGGCGTCCCCGGCGACCGCGAGGTCGACATGGACAAGGTCGAGGCGCACTTCGCCCCGGCCGCCGTCGAGCTGGTCTCGGCCGAGGACTTCGCGGGCCGCGACGACCTCGTCAAGGGCTACGTCGGCCCGGCCGGCCTGGAGAAGGTCACCTTCCTCGCCGACCCGCGGATCGCCCCCGGCACCGCCTGGATCACCGGCGCCAACAAGGACGGCGTGCACGCCAAGAACGTCGTCGCCGGACGGGACTTCGAGGTCTCCGCGTACGTCGACGTGGTCGTCGTCCAGGAAGGCGACCCCTGCCCCGCCTGCGGCACCGGCCTCAAGCTGGACCGCGCCATCGAGATCGGCCACATCTTCCAGCTCGGCCGCAAGTACGCCGACGCCTTCCAGCTCGACGTGCTCGGCCAGAACGGCAAGCCGGTCCGCGTCACCATGGGCTCGTACGGCATCGGCGTCTCGCGCGCGGTCGCCGCCCTCGCCGAGCAGCACGCCGACGACAAGGGCCTGGTGTGGTCCAAGGAGATCGCCCCCGCCGACGTCCACGTGGTGGCCGCGGGCAAGGCGCTGCAGACCGAGCTGGCCCTGGAGGTCTCGGACAAGCTGGCGGCCGCCGGCGTACGGGTCCTGGTCGACGACCGCCCGGGCATCTCGCCCGGCGTGAAGTTCACCGACTCCGAGCTGATCGGCGTGCCGCAGATCCTGGTCGCGGGGCGCCGCTCCGCCGACGGCATCGTCGAGCTGAAGGACCGTCGCACCGGTGAGCGCGAGGAGCTCACGGTCGAGGAGGCCGTGGCCCGCCTGACGTCCGCCTGACGCCCGCCGAGCACACACGATCGCCCCGGACCGCGAGGCCCGGGGCGATTCTGTTGCGGCGCCATGAGGAGGTTCCGGTGCCCGGCGATCCCACGCACGGGACGCCCCGCGGATCCCGCCCTTCGGGCGGATGACAGGGGCTTTCGCCACGCGCCCTACAGCCAGCCCGCGAACTCCAGCAGGTTCTCGCCGTCCCGCTCCCGCCCCACGCGCAGCGCCCGCACCCCGGACTCCACGGCACGGAACAGTGTCCAGCCGCGCAGCCGCACCTGGTCCACGTCGAGCGACTCGGCAAGCCGCTTGACCCTGCGGCGCGTGATGGCCGGCCCCGACGGGGAGCCGATCAGGTCCTCCACCCGGTCGCGCACGAGCCGGGCCAGGTCGAAGGCGCATTCGCCCACGACCGGGTCGGGCCCGACCGCGAGCCACGGCATCCGCTCGCCGGACAGCACCTTAGACTGCCGGAACGTGCCGTGCAGCAGGCGCAGTTCGGGCGGCGCCGCCACCAGCTCCGTACGGGCCTCCAGGGCCGCGTCGACCAGCGGCGCGACCTCCGGGAAGGCAGCCACGGCCGCCCGCATCGCCAGCGCCTGCCGGCCCGTGCGCTCGGGCACCGTCTCGCAGTTGCGCCCGGCCGGCGGCTCGGTCCACAGCCGCCGCAGCGTCCCCGCCGCTTCGAGCAGCGCCTTCGCCTCCGGCAGCGTCCGCACGGACACCTCGGGGTGCAGCCGCTCAAGGAGCAGGGCGCCGTCGTTCACGCCCGGGTCGAGCAGCCGGACCGACCCGAAGCCGTCCCAGTGCGTCAGCGCCGCCCGCTCCGCCTCCGGCCGGAACCGCTCCGGCGCCAGCTTCAGGATCGCCGGGACCCCGTCCGCCGTACGGACATGGGCGACCAGGCTGCTGCGCCCGCCGGGCACGTGCACGCGCTCGACCGTCACCTCGCGCCGCTCCGCTGCCTCGTCGAGCAGCGCGGGGACCCGGCCGAGCCAGGCCGACGCTCCCTCGTCGCGCACTTCGCCGAGCGCGTTCACCAGCCGCTGCGGCGGTTCGAAAGCCATGCGCGAG
>NZ_JAAGMG010001108.1 GCF_010548525.1 Streptomyces sp. SID14478 | reverse complement strand
CCCCGCACGCCGTGCGCCGCGCACTCGACGACCTGCTGCCCCCGGCCGGCGGCCCGCAGCGCGACCACCTCACGCACGTCTGGCAGCGCACCGGGCACGACCCGTCCGCCGGGCTGCTCGTCGTGCCGCTCACCCCCCTCGGCCGCGACGACGTCCTGGCCATGCTCGACCGGGCCTCGTCCCGGCTGCTCCACCCCCACCTGGCCTCCGCGCTGCACGCCCTGACCGGCGGGCACCCGCTGGCCGGCACGCTACTGTGCGACGCCGTCGTGCACGCCGCGGGGAAGAACCGCTCCGTCACCCCCAAGGACCTGCTCGACCTGGAGACCGAGAACGGCCGGCCCGTCACCCAGGTGCTCCTGGAGGAGCTGCTGCCGGACCGCCGCCAGCGCGAGCGGCTCGTCGTGCTCTGCCTCGCCAGGGACCACGAGGCCGCCGCCGCGCTCGCCCAGGACCTGGGCCTGGACGGCCCCGAACAGCTCCCCGTGAACGCGGCCGCACAGTACCTGGTGGAGCGGCAGTGGCAGCGGCCCGTACCGCCCGAACTGCCGTTGGTGGAGCACGCGTTGCTGCAGACGCTCCTCGTCCACGAGGCCCGCCGCACCTCCCCGCACTCCGACGATCCGCACAGCTGGCACCGGATCCACCGCTTCCTGCACCTGCACCACGTGCGGAGGGCCGACACCGAGGAGGCCGACGCGCTGCGGCACAGCCTCGCCACGGGCAACGCCGCGCAGGTGGTCGACATGCTCGCCGACGAGTTCGGCGCCGAGGAGGCCGAACAGAGCGTCGAGCACTGGCTGTTGTGCCTGCGCCGCTGCGCGTCCGCCCCGACGCCGCCCGCCGGCAGCGCGCCCGACGGCGCCGCCCCCTGGACCGACGAGCGGGTACAGATCGCGCTCGGCGAGCACGCCGCCCGCTTCACCCACCTCGACGAGGCCGGCCGTGGCATCAACCGCCTCCTGCACGCCCTGTGGTACCTGTCCGAGCCGTACGCGGACGCCGCCATCGACCCCGACGCCGAGACGCTGTGCCAGGCCGTCGGCGACGAACTCGGTTTCCTCTCCCGGCGCCACCCCACCTGGTACGCGGCGCTCGGCCGAGGTGCCCGCGACTGGCCGCCCGCCGCCCGCAGGAGACAGCTCCTGCCCATCCCCGCCATCGAAGGATCATGATGTTCCGTGGCCGCCCCAAGGAGTGGGGTCCGCTGGATTGGTGCGTCGCCCTGGCCGTCGTCCTCGCCCTGGTCGGCGGCGTCGTCCTGTGGCAGCAGACCCGGCCGGGCCCGTGCGGCGACGGCATGGACAAGCGCGGTGACGACTGTGTCGGTGTCACCGCGCGGGCCTTCGAGACGGGCGACGCCACCACCGACGGCCTGATCCGCGCCGTGGCGGACGAGAACGCGCGCGTGAAGCGCCAATGGGACGACCCGCAGGGCAACGCGGCCCGCATCCCGTACGTGCGGATCGCGCTGATGATGCCGTTCACGTCGGACACCACCAGTGCGATGACCCGCGAGATGATCCAGCGCGGCCTGGCCGGCGCGCTCGCGTCCCAGCAGCAGGCGAACGGGTCCGGCGGCCCCCACTACCAGCTCCTGCTCGCCCCCGACGGCCGCGACCTCGACCAGTGGGAGAGCGTCGTGGACCGGCTCGACGACCTCACCGGGGACGACGAGGCGCCGTTGGTCGGGGTGACCGGCATCCCCAGCAGCACGACCGAGACGCGCGACGCCGTCGCCGCCCTGTCGCACCGCTCCATCCCCACCGTCGGCCCCGTGATCACCGCGGCCTCGATGAACTCCCGGTACTTCTTCAAGACCTCACCCAACAACGAGCAGTTCTCCCACGCCCTCGACGCGTACCTGAAGGCACACCGGGGCAACGGGCGCGGTGTCCTCGTCTGGGACAGCCGCGAGGGCGACGTCTACTCGCAGGACCTGCGGTCCGTGTTCGAGAGGCGCTTCGGCCGCCGCTACGACCTGAAGACCAACAACTCCCACTTCGTCGGCTCGTCCGGTGACGACCAGGGCATCCCGCAGCGGTTCGCCGACGCGGCCGAGAAGATCTGCCGCAAGAAGGTGGACACCGTCTTCTTCGCGGGCCGCGACCAGGACCTGCCCGCGTTCATCAACCGCCTCGCGGACGAGGGGAGTTGCGACCGCAGCCAGAAGGTGCGGATCCTCAAGATCGGCATAGGGCTCGAACCCACCCTCACCACCAAGGCCATCGAGAGCAGCCTGAAGAGCGTCAACGCGACCATCGTCGACGCCTCCGCCTACGACCCCGCCTGGGCGGACGGCAAGGGGACCCCGCCCCGGGGCTCCGCCGCCTTCCTGGACCGCTTCCG
Source organism: Streptomyces sp. SID14478 (assembly GCF_010548525.1). GTDB lineage: Bacteria > Actinomycetota > Actinomycetes > Streptomycetales > Streptomycetaceae > Streptomyces. The sequence goes on along the minus strand of NZ_JAAGMG010001108.1, from coordinate 20,952 downwards.
GCAACTGCAGAAGACGTACGCGCTGGGCGCCTCGCCGCTCTCCGACGGGTACGCGGCGATGTACTACGACGGCTTCAAGCTGCTGGCCGACGCGATGGACAGCACGTACAGCGAGGTCAACGACGGCGGTGCGCCCAGTGCCGAGCCCTCCCCGCTGCCCAAGGCCAAGGACCTCTACAGCACCCTGACCACCTCGACCATCGACGGCCCGTCCTGCACCAGCGGCTGCCTGGTGGGCGCGAGCGGCACCTACGGCTTCGGCGGCCCCGGCGAGAACGACCAGTGGGCGGTCTGCAAGCCGGTCCCGGTCGTCGAGTTCCCCGCAGGCGCGACCAAGAGCCGCTCCCCGTACCGCACGTACCGGGGCGCCGAGGCGGGCGCCTGCCCCGGGTGAACCACCCCGGGGCAGGCGAGGCCGCTCCCTCCTCAGGCGCGGTAGCGGAAGACGATCCGCCCCCGCGTCAGGTCGTAGGGGCTGAGCTCCACGAGCACGCGGTCGGCGAGCAGGATCTTGATGTAGTTCTTCCGGATCTTGCCGCTGATGTGCGCGAGCACCTTGTGCCCGTTCTCCAACTCCACCTGGAACGTGGCGTTGCGCAGGCACTCGACGACGGTGCCCTCGATCTGGATGCCGGGATTCGTCCTGGTCATGAGGGAAGCACCAGCTCCAGGTTGCTGCTCGCACGCTCGGCGCCGACGCCGTCGAAGAGCGCGGTGGCCGCCTCGTTGAGCTCGCTCGCCTCGGCCGACGCCGCCCCGACCCCGGAGCGGTGCAGGGAGCCGAGGACCTCGGCGAGAAGCGCCCGCGCGATGCCGCGGCGCTGCCGGCCTGCCCGGACCGCGAGGAGGCCGATCCGCGGCTGCCGGGGCACCGGAGCCACCCGCAGCAGCCCCACGTAGTCGTCCCCCTCCGCGGCCACCGCATACTTCGTCGGGTCCACCACGGTGGAGTCGTCGAGGCGCGGCAGCACCTCGGCCGGCATCTCCTGCCAGCCGACGGACGCCGCCACCTCGGCCCGGATCACCCGGTCCAGCGCGCGCAGCGGGCCCTTGTCCGCCGCGCCGAGCGGCAGGATCGTCACGCCCGGCGGCGGCCGAACCGCGCCGAGCCCCGTGACCTGCGGGTCGGTGGGTACGAGGCACACCCACTCGCGGCGGCGGACCGTGAAGCCCACGCGCTCCCACTGGGACGCGAGGGGGAGGTCGCACGCGTCGACGATCGTGTGGAGCGGCCTCGGCAGGTCCGCCAGCATCGCCGCGGCCAGCAGGTCGAACGTCGCGTCGTGCCAGGCGTCGATGCTGAGGAAGAGCCGTCCGTCGTGCCGGGGCCACGCGGCGCCGCGGCCGACGACCTCGTCGTCCTCCAGCGCGTGCCAGTGCCGCTCGGCGACGCGGACGATCACTGTCGTGCGGGGTGAGTGCGCTGATGAATGCGTTGATTCCATAGGTCTGTGCCTTTCGGGAGTGCCCTGTCCGGGCGCTCCCGGCGACCTAGGTCAATCGCCGGACCGTGAATCCGAGGGGAGCACCCACCTGCGTACTGCGGTCATGGGGTCCCACCTCCTCGGGTCGCGTCACGGTTCGCAGCAGACGGTAGGCGGTGTGCGGGCGCCGCGTCCACCCATTTGTCGCCGGACGCACCGCTGGGCCGCGGGGAGGTCCCCGCGGCCCAGCGGTGCGATCGGGTCCGGCCGGAATCCGGCTCCGGAGCTAGCTCAGGAGTTCCACCTCCGCCACCGTCGGCGCCCCGCCGGTGAACACCAGCCGGTAGTGCTTGTGCGACCCCGGCGACGCCACGCTGAACGCCCGCGTCTGCTTGTCCCAGGTGAAGGACTCGCCGGAGCGTTCATCGATCGTCTTCCAGGACGCGCCGTCCTCCGACGCCTCCAGCTTCCAGCCCGTCGGCGCCTTCGCCTTGTCGTCGGACGTCAGCGTGTACTGCACCGCCTTCGCGCCGTCGGCCTTGACCGGCAGCTCCACCGACTGCGAACTTGCCGACGTGGCGGAGGAGTTGTCGAAGAGCGGGCCCGTGCCGGTGATCGCGTCCGCGCGCGGCGCCGGCACCTTGTCGTCCTTCGTGATGGACGTCGGAGCCGCGTCCGCGCCCGTGCCCCACTTCGACGGCTTCGAGCCCATCGCGAACTCGATGACGCCACCCTTGGCGACGACCGAGTGGGGGAGCGAAGTCTTCGACCAGGTGCGGCCGTTGACCTTCACGCCCTGCACGTAGACGTTCTTCGCGCTGTTCTTCGGCGCCTTGATGACGAGGTCCTTGCCGTTCTCCAGGTGCAGCGTCATCTTCGTGAACTGCGGGGAACCGATGGCGTATTCGCCGCTGCCCATGACCAGCGGGTAGAAGCCCATGGACGAGAAGAGGTACCAGGCACTCTGCTCGCCGTTGTCCTCGTCGCCGTGGTAGCCCTGGCCGATCTCGCTGCCGGTGTAGAGACGGGAGAGCACCTCGCGGACCTTCTCCTGTGTCTTCCACGGCTGGCCCGCCGCGTCGTACATGTACGTGACGTGGTGCGCGACCTGGTTCGAGTGGCCGTACATGCCCATCCGGACGTCCCGCGCCTCGGTCATCTCGTGGATGACACCGCCGTACGACCCGGCGACGTCCGCCGCACCGGTCTCCGGCGTCGCGAAGTACGTGTCGAGCTTCTTGGCGAGGCCGCTCTTGCCGCCGTACAGATTGGCGAGGCCACGGCTGTCCTGGACGGCCGTGAACGCGTAACCCCAGGCGTTGGTCTCCGTGTAGTCGTAACCCCAGATGCTCGGGTCGAAGTCCTGCGACTTCACGCGCCAGTCGCCCTTGGCGTCCTTGCCCTGGAAGAAGCCCGTACCGGCCGCCTTGCCGTCGAACATGTTGACGTAGTCACGGGCCCGGTTGAGGAAGTACTCGGACTCCTCCTTGTACTGCTTCTTGCCGGTCTTCTTGTAGAGGGTCTGGCCCATCTGCGCGATGCCGTAGTCGTTGAGGTAGCCCTCCAGCGCCCACGACAGGCCCTCGTGCGTGTCCGACGCCGTGTAGCCGAGGAAGGGGGACGTCTCCATGCCCTTGCGCCCGACACCCGACTGCGGGGGCACGACCGTCGCGTTCTTCACCGCCGCCTTGTACGCGTCCTCCGCGTCGAAGTCGACGCCCTTCACGTACGCGTCGGCGAAGGCGACGTCCGACGACGTGCCGGTCATCAGGTCCGCGTAACCGGGCGACGACCAGCGCGAGATCCAGCCGCCGTCCTTGTACTGCTGCACGAAGCCGTCGACCAGTTCACCCGCCTTCTCGGGCGTCAGCAGCGAGTACGCGGGCCAGGTCGTCCGGTACGTGTCCCAGAAGCCGTTGTTCACGTACGGCTTGCCGTCGACGATCTTCGCGCCGGTGTGCGTCGGGGTGTCCGGACCCGGCATCGGCGAGAACGGCGAGGCGTACTGCGACTTCGAACCGACCTGCTCGAAACCGGAGTTGGGGTACAGGTACAGGCGGTACAGCGACGAGTACAGCGTCGTGCGCTGGTCGTCCGTCGCGCCCTCGACCTCCACCTTCTTCATCAGCGTGTCCCACTGGGCGCGCGCCGCGTTGCGCACCGCGTCGAACGACCTGCTCCGCGGCAGCTCCTGGCGCAGGTTGTCCTTCGCCTGGTCGATGCCGATGAGGGAGGTCGCCAGGCGCAGCGTCACCGTGCGGTCCTTGCCCGCGTCGAAGGTGAAGTGGCCCTTCACGCCCGCCGAGTCGGCGTCCTTCACCGGCTTGTCGAAGACGCCGTACACGAACAGCCGCGTCGCGCCCGTCGACAGGCCCGACTTGACGTCCGAGTAGCCGGTGACGACCCCGTTGTCCTTGTCGAGGGTCAGGCCGCCCTGCTCGGAGACGTTGTCGAAGACCACGCTCGCGTCGTCACCGGGGTAGGTGAAGCGCAGCGCGGCGGCGTGGTCGGTCGGCGCCATCTCGGCCTTCATGCCGTTCTCGAACGTCACGCCGTAGTACGACGGGGTCGCCGTCTCGTTCTCGTGCCGGAACGGCTGGGCGCGGCCGGCCCGCGAGGTGTCCACGGTGCCCGACTGCGCCGACGGCATCATCTGGAACGTCTGCCGGTCGCCCATCCACGGACTCGGCTCGTGGCTCGCCGCCAGGGCCTCCATCGTGGGCAGGTTGTCCGCGTTGTTGTCGCGCGCGTAGTCGTACAGCCAGCTCGTGGAGCCCGCGTCGGTCACCGGCGTCCAGAAGTTGAAGCCGTGCGGGACAGCGGTCGCCGGGAAGGTGTTGCCGCGCGAGAAGCCGCCGCTGGAGTTGGTGCCGCGGGTCGTCGACGCGTAGTCGCTCAGGTGCGCCTTCGGGCGCGTCCTGGGGGCCTTGGCGATGCTGAGGTCGTCGAGCCAGCCGCGGAACTTCGCCGGGCCCTTCGCGGAGTCGTACCCGACGAGCACCCGGTCGATCGTCTTGCCCGCGGCGACGGAGCCGATGCCGGACTTCACGGCGTTCCACTGGTTCACGTAGAGCCGCTTGGCGTCGCCCTGGCCCTGCGGGGTCAGCAGCCCGCCGTGGGAGTCGACGGCCTTCAGGTCGCTCAAGTAGGTGCCGTCGGTGAAGGCGAGGTCGACCGAGACGTTCGTCGCGTCGTAGTCGCGGTCCTTGTCCGCCATCTGCGGGAAGATCTTGTACGACAGCTCGGTGTCGCGCTGCACCGCCACGTCGACGTCGAAGACCTTGTTGTACGAGTACGCGCGGCCGTCCGCCTTGTGCGCACCGGCATAGCGCAGCGCGTGCTTGCCCGTGAAGCCGGCGCCCGTCTTGGCGGTCGGCGACGAGGACGGGCCGCGGTCGACCAGCGAGAGCATGTCCGCGGGCGGGGGCGGCGGGGTCTGGTCGCCGTCCGCGGCCAGCTGGAAGTCGGCCAGCTGCACGGCGTCGCTCGCGCCGTTGTTCTTCGTGACGTCCAGGCGGAAGTAGGCGTAGGAGCCCGGGTGTTGGATCTCGTACGTCTTCGTCTGGTGCCGCTCGGCGAACGACTCGCCGGAGCGGGAGTCGACCGTCGTCCACTTCTCGCCGTCGACCGAACCCTGCAGCGTCCAGTCCACCGGGTCGCGCTCGTCGGCGTCGTCGGCCGAGGTGAGCGCGTACGTCGCCGTCGCGATCGGCCGGTCCAGGTCGTAGTCGACCTGGGCGGTCGGCGTGAACGCCAGCCACTTGGTCTTCTGGTCACCGTCGATGAGGTTCGCCGCGCCCTCGCCGCCGTCCGCGTTCTCGCTGGTGGCGCGGACGGAGGTGACGCGGTTGTTGAGGTTGCCGGGGATGCCCGGCCCCGGCTCCGTGGGCAGGCCGCTGTCGACGCCGCTCGCCCGCTTGCTGCCGTCGGCTGCCGTGTCGACCGTGTTGAGCCAGTCCGGCGCGGGCTGCCCCTGCTCGAAGGAGGAGCTGAACTCCTGTGCCGGACGCGGTTTGTGGGCCTGCGGCGCGGCCGCCGCTCCCTGTCCGACCGCGGTGAGCACGAGCGCGGACGCGCCCAGTGCCGCGGTGGCGGCGAGTCTATGTCGTGACCTGCTGGTTCTGCCCTGCATGCGGGTGCACCCTCCCGGCGTTTCGACAACGTTGTCAGTTCGCTGCGCAAGGTCCAGTAGGGAGGCAAGTGGCCAGCGGTGTCAAGGGTGTTGAGGAGTGTCGGGGGCGCGCGCGGGAACATCCGCGCGTCATCCGGCGCCGGGCGTGCGCTCCGCGCCGCGGCACGGGGGGCTGCGCGCGACGCGGACCTGCGGGGGAGAGGCTGTTCGCAGGCGGCTATCGGGTGGCTCGCGGGCGGCTTTCGGGGCGGCTCGCGAATGGGGTCGGCGCTCGCTCTGCGGGATGCGGACGCCGTTGCCGTTGCCGATGCCGTCGACTTCTCTGTGGGTCTCTGCACTCGCCTTGGCTGTGGCTGTGGCTGTGGCTGTGGCTGTGGCTGTGCCTGCCGCTGCCGCTGCCGCTGTCGCCGCCGTCGCGCGGAGCGGTGACGATGCCGCCCCGAGGGGCGGCCCCGGTGACGGGAAGGCAGCGGCTGTGCGCTGCCCGCGGCGGCAAGTCGCCGACGAACTGACGGGGCGCCAAATGCGATCTGTGGTTCGCCTCGGACGGACCGATGGGCGTGCACAACCCCTCGATGCGTTCACTGTCCGAACGCTCGCCGCCCCGAGATGACCAACAATGCCGAATTCGGGCCACTCGTCCCCCTATGGAGGCGCCGACAGCTTCCGGACTGCGGAATTCCGCTACACCCTTTGTAGACAACGGAGTTCGGAAGATCGACTTCGTCCGCACTGCGGCTTATTTCCGGGAGGTCTCAACTCGGAAAAGACCGACTGCCAAACCTGCATTCGATCTTGCCCCGCTCACAGGGAGTGGACTATACCTGTCGGCGTCTGCCTCGGTCGTGTTTCGGCCGGTGGCCGACCCGGGGGACAAGGGGGGAATCGGCGGGACGTGCCAGAGCACCGACCGTCCGGCCTCTCCGCCGATCCCGGACTTCCTGCACCACCCAGCTCCACTGCGTTCCCTCGGGACGGAGCATTTCCGGACACCCTTCGGACATGCCTTTCCGGCCCGGGACCCGGGATTCGATCTCGGCACAACACAGCACATCACCGCGGTGCCGGGGAGGATCCGGTGCACCGCCTGAGTCCTGGAGAAGGCGAGGACTTGAGCATGGGATCCAACCCCGGCGTGGGCCATCGCGATCTGGTCAAGCGGAGGGCGGCCGCCGCTCCGGCCGCGGCTCCGGCGACCGCTCTTCCGGCATCGCTCAGCTGATCACCGTCGGTGCCGCCGAGCGGCACCGAGACGACGGCGCTCAAAGAGAAGTGCGGCGAGCGCACGGCCGGCCCGGCCCGGCAGCCGCACACGTAGGACACCCGTACAGCTCCAATCGATCAGTGAGGATGCAGAGATGACCATTCGTTCCGGCTCTCTTGACAGGCGGACGCTCCTGCGCGGGGCGATCGCCACTGCGGCCATGGGCTCGTTCGCCGTGGCGTGTGGCTCTCCCTCCAGCAAGGACGACGAAAGCGACAGCGGCCCGAAGGGCGAGAAGAGCGCCAAGAACCCGTTCGGCGTCGCGGAGAACTCCAAGGTCGACGCGGCCATCTTCAACGGCGGCTACGGCACCGACTACGTCGCGTACACCAACAAGGTCGTCGGGAGCCAGGTCAAGGGCCTCAAGGTCGATGTCAAGCCGGTCGTCGACATCGCCCCGGAGCTCCAGCCCCGGTTCGTCGGCGGCAACCCGCCGGACCTCATCGACAACTCCGGTGAGGACCAGATCGGCTTCCTCGGCATCCTCGACCAGCTCGAGGAGCTCGACGACGTCTTCGAGGCGAACAACTACGAAGGCAAGAAGATCGCCGACACGGTCTACCCCAACGTGAAGAAGCCCGGCACGTACAACGGCAAGTTCGTCGGACTCAACTACGTGATGACCGTGTACGGCGTCTGGTACTCGAAGACGCTGTTCGAGGCGAACGGCTGGACCCCGCCGAAGACCTGGGACGAAGCGCTCGACCTCGGCCAGAAGGCGAAGAAGAAGGGCAAGTACCTCTTCGTCCACGGCAAGGAAGCCGCGACCTACTACCAGACCATGCTGATCAACGGGGCGGTCAAGGAGGGGGGCGACGAGGTTCGGCTCTCTCTCGAGAAGCTGGAGAAGGACTCCTGGTCGCAGCCGGCCATCCAGGACATCCTCAAGGTCATGGAGACCATGGTCAAGGAGAAGATGTTCGTTCCCGGCGGCTCCGGCACCCAGTTCCAGAAGGCGCAGGCGCACTGGAGCAACGACCAGAAGGCGCTCCTCTACCCGAGCGGTGGCTGGATCGAGAACGAGATGGCGAAGGCCACCAAGAAGGACTTCCAGATGACCGGCATCCCGGAGATGGTGGTCTCCAGCAGCCCGAAGATGCCCTACGAGTCGATTCGCGCAGAGGCGGGCGAGCCGTTCATCGTCCCCAAGAAGGGCAAGAACTCGGCCGGCGGCAAGGAGACCCTGCGGGCGATGCTGTCCAAGGAAGCGGCCGCCAACTTCTCCAAGACGAAGAAGGCCCCGACGATCGTCAAGGGCACGGTGCCCGCCGACGGTTACGGATCGACGGCGCTGGTCTCGCAGACCAAGATGCTCGAAGCCGCGGGCTCGAACATCTTCAACATCCAGTTCATCTTCGCCTACGGGATGAACACCGACATGCTGGTGCCGTGGAACTCGTTCCTCTCCGGTGACCTCGACCGCAAGGGCCTCACCTCGGCTCTGCAGAAGATCTCCGACAAGATCCGGGAAGACGACTCCGTCAAGAAGCTCGAGGTCAACTAGCACCGCCATGAGTGACACGACCACCAACCCCAAAACCGCGAGCCGCCGGCCCGAGCCGGCCGCTCGCGGCGGGCGTCCCCGACGCCGCAAACTCACCTTCGACCGGGTGACGTTCTTCCTCGCGTTCCTCGGTGTCCCGCTGGCCGTCTTCGTGATCTTCGTCCTGTACCCGTTCTTCCAGGCGATCTTCTGGGCGATGACGGACTGGCGTGGCTTCAGTCCGGACTACAACTTCCTCGGGCTGGACAACTTCACCAAGTTGTTCGAGGACGACGTCTTCCTGAAGGCGTTGCGCAATGTCGCGCTGCTCGCGGCCTTCGTACCGCTGGTGACGTTGACGCTCGCTCTGGGAGTCGCGGTGGCTGTCACCCTGGGCGGGCCCAGCATCGGCCCCGTCCGCGGGATCCGGGGCGCGTCGTTCTACCGCATCGTCTCGTTCTTCCCGTACGTCGTGCCGGCGATCATCGTCGGCCTGATCTGGGCGCAGATGTACGACCCGAACGCCGGCCTGCTCAACGGCGTCCTCACCAAACTCGGCCTGGACTTCAAGGAGTTCTCCTGGCTGGGCGAGCAGGCGACCGCGATGCCGGCGCTCATGTTCGTCATCATCTGGGGGCTCGTCGGGTTCTACGCGGTGCTCTTCATCGCCGCGATCAAGGGAGTCCCCGCCGAGCTGTACGAGGCGGCCAGGATCGACGGGGCGGGCCGTTTCCGGATGACGATCTCGGTCACCCTGCCGGCGATCCGGGACAGCGTGCAGACGGCGTACATCTATCTGGGCATCGCCGCGCTGGACGCGTTCGTCTACGTACAGGCCCTGTTGCCGAACGGTGGGCCGGCCAACTCGACCCTCACGATCAGCCAGGACCTGTTCAACACCGCGTTCCGCAAGGGACAGTTCGGATATGCCACCGCGATGGGGGTCGTCCTCGCCGTCGTCACGCTGGTGTTCGCGGCCCTGGTGTTCGCCGTCAACCGTCTGACGGGCGGCGGCGAGAGTGAGGGCAAGAAGAAAACGCCTGGGGCCAAGGCTCGGCGTGCCGGAGCCAAGGGAGGTGCCCGGTGAGCGCCATAGCCGCCGACCGGAAGCAGGCGAGCGACCGCAAGCCTGCGCGGGACCGGAAGCTGACGCGAGCCGTCGTGAGCAGCGACCGCAGGTTCGCGGCGCTCTCGCACGGCCTGCTGATCCTGTGGTCCGTGATCGTGATCGTGCCCATGCTGTGGGTGCTGGTGTCGTCCTTCAAGTCGACCAGCGAGATCCTGTCGTCGCCGTTCACGCTGCCGGACCGCTGGCGGTTCGAGAACTACGAGCACGCGTGGACCGACGCGAGTATCGGGAAGTACTTCCTGAATTCGGTGATCGTCGTCGTCTGTGCGCTGTTCCTGGTGATGCTGCTGGGCGCGATGTGCGCGTACATCCTGGCCCGGTTCGAATTCCCCGGCCGACGCGTGATCTATTACGTGATGCTCGCCGGCCTGACCTTCCCGGTCTTCTTGGCGATCGTGCCGCTCTTCTTCCAGCTGCAGAACTTCGGGCTGCTGAACACGCGGCCGGGACTGATCCTCACTTATGTCGCGTTCGCGCTGCCGTTCACGATGTTCTTCCTCTACTCGTTCTTCCGGTCACTACCGCATGACGTCTACGAGGCCGCGCAGATCGACGGTGCGGGGGAATGGCGGGCGTTCTTCCAGGTGATGCTGCCCATGGCCAGTCCCGGCATGGCGGCGGTGGCGATCTTCAACTTCCTGGGCCTGTGGAACCAGTTCCTGCTGCCGGTGGCGCTCAACACCAACCAGGACAAGTGGGTCCTGACCCAGGGGATGGCCGCCTACGCGTCCTCGCAGGTGTACAACATCGACTACGGCGCGCTGTTCGCGGCGATCGTGATCTCGGTCGTGCCCGTACTCATCGTGTACATCATCTTCCAGCGCCGGATCGCCGGTTCGGTGTCGCAGGGCACCTTCCGCTGATCGTCGCGCCACTCGTCGCGCACAGGGGCCCGGCCCCGGAGAGACGTCTCTCCGGGGCCGGACCCCTGTGCGCGACGGCACTACCGCGGGTAGCCCGGGGCGGACACGGCCTGGAACCGATTTCCGTCAAGGGCTTGACGCCACTGGGCGATTCAGCGGAGCTTGGAGTTCATAACTTGTACAAGGCCCGGTCACTGTCCGTGTGATGCGGGCCGGTGGGCGGCCCAGCGCGCGGGGGCCGCCCGACATAGGGGTAAGGGTGGAGTGAGTCAATGGAGACTCCGGGGTCGCAGTCGTCGCTGCACCGGGCCAATCTGGAGCGGGTCGTACGTGCCGTACGGCTCGCCGGTTCGCTCACACAGGCGGAGATCGCGAGGACGACCGGCCTGTCCGCGGCGACGGTCTCCAACATCGTCCGCGAGCTCAAGGACGGGGGAACCGTCGAGGTCACGCCCACCTCGGCGGGCGGACGACGGGCCCGCAGCGTCTCGCTCAGCGGCGACGCGGGCATCGTGATCGGCGTCGACTTCGGCCACACGCACCTGCGCGTCGCCATCGGCAACCTCGCGCACCAGGTCCTCGCCGAGGAGTCCGAGCCGCTGGACGTGGACGCCAGCGCCGCGCAGGGCTTCGACCGTGCGGAGGAGCTGGTCGAGCGGCTCATCGCCGCGACCGGCGTGGACCGCTCCAAGGTCGCCGGAGTCGGGCTCGGCGTGCCGGGCCCCATCGACGTGGAGAGCGGCACCCTCGGGTCGACGTCCATCCTGCCGGGGTGGACCGGCACCAAGCCGGCCGAGGAGCTGGACCGCCGCCTGGGCGTGCCGGTGCACGTCGACAACGACGCCAACCTGGGCGCCCTCGGCGAGCTCGTCTGGGGCAGCGGCCGGGGCGTCAAGGACCTGGCGTACATCAAGGTGGCCAGCGGCGTCGGCGCGGGCCTCGTGATCGACGGGAAGATCTACCGGGGGCCGGGCGGCACCGCGGGCGAGATCGGGCACATCACGCTGGACGAGTCGGGCCCGGTCTGCCGCTGCGGCAACCGCGGGTGCCTGGAGACGTTCACGGCCGCCCGGTACGTCCTGCCGCTGCTGCAGTCCTCCCACGGCACCGATCTGACCATGGAGGCCGTCGTGCGCCTCGCGCGCGACGGTGATCCGGGCTGCCGCCGGGTGATCGCGGACGTGGGCCGGCACATCGGCTCCGGGGTCGCGAACCTGTGCAACCTGCTCAACCCGAGCCGGGTCGTCCTCGGCGGCGACCTGGCAGAGGCCGGAGAGCTGGTCCTGGGGCCCATCAGGGAGTCCGTGGGGCGCTATGCGATCCCCAGTGCCGCCCGCCAACTCTCCGTCCTTCCCGGGGCGTTGGGCGGCCGCGCGGAGGTGCTCGGGGCGCTCGCGCTCGCCCTCAGCGAGATGGGCGATTCGACCCTTTTGGACGGATCTGTGCCCGCACCTACACCTGCCTTCACTTAGAGAACGCATGACACCGTTGCCATCTCGTTAAGGATTTACTCCTTGACGCTGGGGTTGCGGCCGAGTTGACTTCCGGCTACCTCGGCCGCAACGTCGCGGCCTCGTCAGGGAGGTTTCTGAAGTGAACACGCGTACGCGTCGTGCCGCCGTTGCTTTCTGCGCCACCGCCATGGCTGTCTCGCTCGCCGCTTGCGGCTCCGCCAAGGAGTCCGGCGACAAGGCCGACAGCTCGAAGTCGAGCGGCAAGAAGGGCGACGACATCACCGTCGGCCTGCTGCTGCCGGAGAACCAGACCGCTCGGTACGAGAAGTTCGACAAGCCGATCATTGAGAAGCAGATATCCACGCTGACCAATGGCAAGGGCAAGGTCGACTACCTGAACGCCAAGCAGGACGCGACCCTCCAGTCGCAGCAGATCGACACGATGATCACCAAGAAGGTCGACGTCCTGATCCTGGACGCGGTCGACTACAAGGCCGTCGCCTCGGGCGTCAAGAAGGCCAAGGACGCCGGCATCCCCGTCGTCGCGTACGACCGCCTGGCCGAGGGCCCGATCGCCGCCTACACCTCCTTCGACAACGAAGAGGTCGGCAAGACGCAGGGTGAGGCGCTCCTGAAGGCCATGGGCTCCAAGGCCACCAAGAGCAGCAAGATCGTCATGATGAACGGTGCGGTCACCGACCCGAACGCCGCCCAGTTCAAGAAGGGCGCCCACTCCGTCCTCGACGGCAAGGTGACCGTCGCCAAGGAGTACGACACCAAGGAGTGGAAGCCGGAGAACGCCAACGCCAACATGGAGGCCGCCATCTCCGCGGTCGGCAAGGACAAGATCGCCGGCGTCTACTCCGCCAACGACGGCATGGCGGGCGGTTCCATCACCGCACTGAAGAGCGCGGGCGTGAGCAAGCTTCCCCCGGTCACCGGCCAGGACGCCGAGCTCGCCGGTGTGCAGCGGATCGTCACGGGCGACCAGTACATGAGCGTCTTCAAGTCGTACCCGCAGGAGGCCGAGACCGTCGCCAAGATGGCCGTCTCCATCGTCAAGGACGGCAAGCTCGACAGCTCGATCGCCACGGGCACCGTCGACAGCGGCACCGAGAAGAAGGTCCCCTCGGTCATCGTCCCGGTCGTCTCGCTGACCCAGGCGAACATCAAGGACACGGTCATCAAGGAGGGTTACTACACCCTCGGCGAGATCTGCACGGCCAAGTACAAGGCCGCCTGCGACAAGATCGGTCTGAACTAGACGAGCCGGAGTCGCCTCGGCAACTCCCTTGTCCTGCACGGGACATGAGCGCACCGTGAAGGAGCGCGCCCGTGTGACGAGCACGTCCGGCGCCCTGCCGCCGACAGCCCCGCAAGCTCAACGGCGGGGCGCCGGACGGAAGTCTCCCCCCTCAACTCTTCTCTTCTGTTCAACCTCCCGCCGGGTCAGGCCTTTGGCGGCGAAGGAGATGGTTCACGTGTCCGCTACGCCTGTTCTGGCGTTGCGCGGGGTCTCCAAGCGATTCGGTGCCGTCCAGGCGCTCACCGACGTAGAGCTTGAGGTCCACGCCGGTGAGGTGGTCGCCCTGGTCGGCGACAACGGTGCCGGAAAGTCCACCCTGGTCAAGACGATCGCCGGTGTGCACCCCATCGATGAGGGTGCCATCGAATGGAACGGCAGCGCCGTCGCGGTCAACCGGCCGCACGACGCCCAGAACCTGGGCATCGCGACCGTCTACCAGGACCTCGCGCTCTGCGACAACCTCGACGTTGTCGGCAACCTCTTCCTGGGGCGCGAGATCAAGCGCCGCGGCGTCCTCGACGAGGTCGAAATGGAGCGCCGGTCCAGGGAGTTGCTGGATACGCTCTCCATCCGCATCCCCAGCGTGCGCATCCCGATCGCCTCGCTCTCCGGCGGTCAGCGCCAGGTCGTGGCCATCGCCCGCTCCATGCTCGGCGAGCCCAAGCTGGTCATCCTCGACGAGCCGACGGCCGCCCTGGGCGTCGAGCAGACCGCGCAGGTCCTCGACCTCGTCGAGCGGCTGCGCGAGCGCGGCCACGCGGTCATCCTCATCAGCCACAACATGGCCGATGTGAAGGCCGTCGCCGACAAGGTCGCGGTCCTGCGGCTCGGCCGCAACAACGGGGTGTTCGAGGTCAGGACCACCTCGCAGGAAGAGATCATCTCCGCCATCACCGGTGCCACGGACAACGCCGTGACCCGTCGTGCGGCGCGCAGCAACGCGGAGGCTCAGAAGTGAGCATCGACAAGACCGACAAGCCGCAGAGCCCCGTGGACGCCGCCCCGGCAGCGGCCGGCGCCGCCGTGACCGCCGTCGACCCCCGCCTCCTCGTGCGCGAGCAGGGATTCGCGGGCTACGTCAGCGAGTTCAAGCGCAAGATCAAGGGCGGCGACCTCGGTGCCGTCCCGGTCGTCATCGGCCTGATCGTTATCGCCGCGATCTTCCAGAGCCTCAACTCGGCGTTCCTGGGCGCGGAGAACCTCAACAACATCTTCGTCGCCATGGTCGCCACGGGCATGATGTCCGTCGGCATCATCTTCGTGCTGCTGCTCGGCGAGATCGACCTGTCGGTCGGCTCCGTCTCCGGTGTCTCCTCGGCGATCACGGCCGTGATGAGCGTCACCCACGGCGTGAACGAGTGGCTGGCCGTCCTCACCGCCCTCGCGGCCGGTGCCGTGATCGGCGCCCTGCACGGCTTCTTCTTCGCCCGGATCGGCGCGCCCGCGTTCGCCGTGACCCTGGCCGGCCTGCTGTTCTGGAACGGCTTCATGCTCCAGATCCTGGGCTCGAACGGCACGATCAACATCGACGGCGACGGCGTGGTCGGCAAGCTGACCAGCTACTACTTCTCCGACGTCGCCGCCGCGTACATCCTGGCCGTCGTCGCGGTCCTCGGCTACTTCGTGCCGACGTTCCTCGCCAACCGGCGCCGCGCCGCCGCGGGCATCCCGTCCCGCCCGCTGAGCGACCTGGTGATGCGCACGGTGCTGCTCGCCATCGCCGCCTTCGGCGTCGCGATCATCTTCAACCAGTACAAGGGCCTGCCGCTCGCGGTGCTGCTCTTCGCGGTCGTCCTGGTCGGCAGCGACTTCGTGCTGCGCCGCACCTCCTACGGCCGCAAGGTCTTCGCGCTCGGCGGCAGCGTCGAGGCCTCGCGCCGTGCGGGCATCAACGTCACGGCGGTGCGCATCTCGGTCTTCGCCATCGCCGGTCTGTTCGCCGCGGTCGGCGGCCTCTTCTGGGCCTCCAAGATCGCGGCGGCCAACCAGAGCGCCGGTTCCGGTGACCTCCTGATGAACGTCATCGCCGCGGCCGTCATCGGCGGCACCAGCCTCTTCGGCGGCCGGGGCCGCACCTGGAACGCGCTGCTCGGTGTGCTGGTGATCACCTCGATCCAGTACGGCCTGGCGCTCCAGGGCATCGCCACTCCGATCCAGTACATGATCACCGGTGGTGTGCTCCTCGCCACGGTCGTCATCGACTCGATCACCCGCAAGACCCAGAAGTCCGCAGGCCGTGCCTGACCGCTTCTGAGCCGGTCCTCCCCGGTCTGACTGTGCCCGGCGTCAACGGTGACGCCGGGCACAGTCATGCTCCGAACGCCCGGCCCGCCCGCCGTTCGCGGCGGCGGAACATTAGACTCGACAAGCCCGGCAAGCTCGAACAGCTCAACCAGCTACTCACAGCTCTACTGCAAGGAGGCACGGGTGCCGCTGCTGACCCGCATCACGGGACCGCGCGATCTGGACCGGCTCAGCCTGGAGCAGCTGGACCAGCTGGCAGGAGAGATCCGGACCTTCCTGGTCGACGCGGTATCCAAGACCGGCGGCCACCTCGGCCCCAACCTCGGCGTCGTCGAGCTGACCCTCGCCCTGCACCGCGTCTTCGAGTCGCCCCAGGACAAGGTCCTGTGGGACACCGGCCACCAGTCCTACGTGCACAAGCTGCTCACCGGCCGCCAGGACTTCTCCAAGCTGAAGATGAAGGGCGGCCTGTCGGGCTACCCCTCGCAGGCCGAGTCCGAGCACGACGTCATCGAGAACTCGCACGCCTCCACCGTCCTCGGCTGGGCCGACGGCCTGGCCAAGGCCAACGAGGTCCTGCGCAAGGGCGACCACGTCGTCGCGGTCATCGGTGACGGCGCCCTCACCGGCGGCATGGCCTGGGAGGCGCTGAACAACATCGCGGCCGCCAAGGACCGCCCCCTCGTCATCGTCGTGAACGACAACGAACGCTCGTACGCGCCCACCATCGGCGGCCTCGCGAACCACCTGGCGACCCTGCGCACCACCGACGGCTACGAGCGCTTCCTGGCCCGCGGCAAGGACCTCCTGGAGCGCACCCCGGTCGTCGGCCGCCCCCTGTACGAGACGCTGCACGGCGCCAAGAAGGGCCTCAAGGACTTCATCGCGCCGCAGGGCATGTTCGAGGACCTCGGCCTCAAGTACGTCGGCCCGATCGACGGCCACGACATCGAGGCCCTGGAGTCGGCGCTGACCCGCGCCAAGCGCTTCGGCGGCCCGGTGATCGTGCACTGCCTCACCGAGAAGGGCCGCGGCTACACGCCCGCCCTCCAGGACGAGGCGGACCGCTTCCACGGCATCGGCCCCATCCACCCCGACACCGGTCTGCCGATCAAGGCGTCGGGCGCCGACTGGACCTCCGTGTTCGGCGACGAGATGGTGCGGCTCGGCCAGGAGCGCGAGGACATCGTGGCGATCACCGCCGCGATGCTGCAGCCCGTCGGCCTGAAGAAGTTCGCGGACGCCTTCCCGGACCGCGTCTACGACGTGGGCATCGCGGAGCAGCACGGCGCGGTGAGCGCGGCCGGCCTCGCCACGGGCGGCCTGCACCCCGTCTTCGCCGTCTACGCGACGTTCCTCAACCGCGCCTTCGACCAGGTCCTGATGGACGTGGCCCTGCACAAGTGCGGCGTCACCTTCGTGCTGGACCGGGCCGGCGTCACCGGCACCGACGGCGCCTCGCACAACGGCATGTGGGACATGTCGATCCTGCAGGTCGTCCCGGGCGTACGGATCGCCGCCCCGCGCGACGCCGACCAGGTCCGCGCCCAGCTGCGCGAGGCCGTCGAGGTGTCGGACGCCCCGACGGTCGTGCGCTACTCCAAGGGCGCGGTCGGCCCGGCGGTCGAGGCGGTCGGCACGGTCGGCGGCATGGACGTGCTCCGCGAGCCGGGCAGCGACCGTCCCGACGTCCTGCTCGTCTCGGTCGGCGCGCTCGCCCCGATGTGCCTGGAGATCGCCGACCTCCTCGACAAGCAGGGCATCACGACCACGGTCGTCGACCCGCGCTGGGTCAAGCCGGTCGACGAGGCGATGGCCCCGCTCGCCGAGCGCCACCGGGTCGTCGTCACCGTCGAGGACAACTCCCGCGTCGGCGGCGTCGGTTCGTCGATCGCCCAGGCGCTGCGCGACGCGGGCGTCGACGTCCCGCTGCGCGACTTCGGCATCCCGCCCCGTTTCCTGGACCACGCCTCCCGCAAGGAGGTCATGCAGGAGATCGGCCTGACGGCCCCCGACATCGCCCGCCAGGTCACCGGCCTGGTCTCGAAGCTCGACGGCCGCCACGAGAGCGCCGCGCGCCAGGAGATGGAACCGGCACGCGACTAGGGCCTGTCCGGCGGATCAGGTCGCGGCCAAGGTGGCCCGTGCCGTTCTGTGCTGGTGAGGGGGGTCTGGTGCGTCGAGATGCAAGGCGGAGGAGGGCGTCAACGCGGAGCGTTGGCAACCGACGACAACGCCGCAGGTCGGCGTGCCAGACCCCGCGTCCGCGACAAGATCCGCCGGACAGGCCCTAGCTCCGGGCTCGCATCGGGGCCGGCCGGATCACCCATCAGGTGGTCCGGCCGGCCCCTTTCGTATGAATCCCCGTGACTGACCCGCGCTCCGGAGGCCACTCGTCCCGATCATGTCGGGGACGACAAGGCGCACAAGGCGCACGGAGGTAGCCGGTGACCACCCAGCCAGACGCGGGACGCGCACGCAGCGGACTGTTCAGGACGAAGTCCATCGAGCAGTCCATCCAGGACACCGAGGAGCCCGAGCACCAGCTCAAGAAGTCCCTGTCCGCCCTCGACCTCACCGTCTTCGGTGTCGGCGTCGTCATCGGCGCCGGCATCTTCGTGACCACGGGCACCGTCGCCAAGAGCTACGCGGGCCCGGCCGTCGCCCTCGCGTTCGTCGTCGCCGGCATCGTGTGCGCGCTCGCGGCGCTGTGCTACGCCGAGTTCGCCTCGACCGTCCCGGTGGCGGGCTCCGCATACACCTTCTCGTACGCCTCGCTCGGCGAGTTCGTCGCCTGGATCATCGGCTGGGACCTGGTCCTCGAACTGGCGCTGGGAGCGGCCACCGTCGCCGTCGGCTGGGCCGGATACGTCCAGTCGCTCCTCGACAGCTGGGGCATCCCGCTGCCGACGGTGCTGCGCGGCCCCTCCGACGGCAAGTTCGGCTTCAACATCGCCGCCGCGCTGCTGATCCTGGTGATGACCGGGGTCCTGGTCGCCGGCGTGAAGCTGTCCGCGCACGTGACCTCGATCGTCGTCGCCATCAAGGTCCTGGTCGTCCTGATCATCATCGCCGTCGGCAGCTTCCACATCGTCGGAGCCAACTACAAGCCGTTCATCCCGCCCCAGAAGGAGCTGACCGGGAACTCGGGGCTCAGCGCGACGCTCCTCGAAGCGATCTTCGGCTACACCCCGTCGGCCTTCGGCGTCATGGGCATCTTCACCGCCGCCGCCATCGTCTTCTTCGCGTACATCGGCTTCGACGTCGTCGCCACCGCCGCCGAGGAGACCGTCGACCCGGCCAAGGACGTGCCGCGCGGCATCATCGGCTCCCTCGCCATCTGCACGCTGCTGTACGTCGCCGTGTCGATCGTCGTCACCGGCATGCAGAAGTACTCCACGCTCAGCGCGGACGCCCCGCTCGCCGACGCGTTCAAGGCGATCGGCCAGCCCTTCTGGGCGGGGCTCATCAACTTCGGCGCCATCGTCGGCCTCGTCACCGTCGTGATGATCCTGCTGCTCGGCCAGGGCCGCGTCTTCTTCGCGATGAGCCGCGACGGACTCCTGCCGAAGGTCTTCAGCGACGTCCACCCGAAGTTCCGCACGCCGTACCGCTCGACGATCATCCTCGGCATCGCGTCCGCGGTCCTCGCCGCGTTCGTCTCCCTCGAAGAGCTGTCCAAGCTGGTCAACATCGGCACGCTGTTCGCCTTCGTCGTCGTCGCCCTCGGCGTGATCGTCCTGCGCCGCACCCGCCCCGACCTGCCCCGCGCCTTCCGCGCCCCCTGGGTGCCCGTGCTGCCGATCGCCTCGGTCGCCGCGTCGGTGTGGCTGATGCTGAACCTCTCGGTGGAGACCTGGCTGCGCTTCCTCGCCTGGATGGTCCTCGGCCTGGTCATCTACTTCGTGTACGGCCGCGGCCACAGCAAGCTGAGCCGCGACTCCGCGTAACGGCCACGCGAGCGACCCGGCCCCGTATGTCCCGCTTCGGTGCGGACTGCGGGGCCGGATAGTTTGGCGCCCATGCTCACCGAGGCGCCGACGTCATCACCGTACGTATCCGAAACCCCGTACGCCCCCGAAGACCGCCGCAGCGCCCCGGACCGCAGACCGCCCGCCGCCGGCTACTGGCGCCGCCTCGTCCCCCTGCTCGCCGTCCTCGCCTGCCTCACCCGGATCCCCTCGTTCGCGCGGCCCCTGTGGAACCCCGACGAGGGCTATCTCGCCGTCCAGGCGCGGATGTTGGCGCACGGCGGCACGCTCTACGACACCGTCGTCGACCGCAAGCCACCGCTCGTGCCCTGGCTGTACGAGGCCGTGTTCGCCGTCTTCGGCTCCGGCTCGCTCACCCCGCTGCGCGTCTGCGCCGTCGCAGCCCAGCTGGCCACGGCCGTGCTGCTCGCCTCGCTCGCCCGGCGCCGCTGGGGGGACGGGGCGGGCCGCACCGCGGGCGTGCTGTACCTGCTGGCCTCGATCGGGCTCAACCCGCAGGACGCGCAGGCCGCCACGTTCGAGGTGTTCATGCTGCCGTGGACGGTGGCCGCCGTGTGGTGCGCCGACCGGCGCCGCTGGACCCTGTGCGGGATCGCCGTGGCCGGCGCGTTCCTCGCCAAGCAGACCGGGGGAGCGGTGCTGCTGCCCGCCGCCTGGCTGCTGTGGCGGTCCCGGGCGCCGCGCACGGACTGGCTGCGCCTGGGCGTCGGGGCGGCGGCCCCGGTACTGGTGGTCGCCCTGTGCACCGATCCGGCGGGCTTCCTGTTCTGGACGGTGACCGGCTCGGGCGCCTACGCCTCCTTCGCCGGCTCCGAACTCCACGTCCTCGGCCGGGGGTTGACCAACGCGGCGATCCTGGCGGTGGCCTGCGCGGGCATCATCCCGCCGATCGTGCGCGTGCTGCGCATCGCCCGCACCGGGTGCGGCGAACTGTGGCTGTGGCTCGGCGCGTCCGCCGCCTCGGTGCTGGCCGGCTTCCACTTCTTCGGGCACTACTACCTTCAACTCGTCCCGCCCCTCGCCCTGTTGGGCGCGGCGGCGCTCACCATCCTGCCGCGGGAGCGCGTCGTGCACGCGCTCCTCGTCTCGGTGTGCTGCTGCTCCCTCTTCGTGACCTGGGGCATGTGCGCCCCGCGCACCGACCTCGTCCACGCCCAGCGCGTCGCCTCCGCCCTGCGCACGCACACCGCGCCGCACGAGCGGGTCCTGGTGTGGGGCATGCACCCGGAGACGTACTGGCTGGCGGACCGGGCGCCCGCGAGCCGGTACCTGACGGCCGGGCTGCTCACGAACTACAGCGGAGGGCGGGACGGGCCGCAGGTGGGGGAGAAGTGGGCGATGGCGGGCGCCTGGCCCGTCCTGCGCCGGGAGCTGGCCGCGCGCCCGCCCGCCTGGATCGTCGACGACTCGCGAGGCGCTCCCTACCGGCCGGAGCGGGTGCGGTCCCTGAAGCGCATCCTGGCCTCGTACCGGGAGGCGGGCACGGTCGACGGGGCGGTGCTGTACCGCTACCGGCCGGACGGGCCGTCGTAGACGGTGCGCGGTCCGGTGACCCGGGCGCCCAGCGCGCGCACCCGCTCCCGCAGCTCCCGGTCGGCGGTGACGACGAGGACGGGCCGGCCCCGGAACTCGGCCGCGAGCTCCACGATCCGGTCGTCGCC
>NZ_JAAGMG010001070.1 GCF_010548525.1 Streptomyces sp. SID14478 | reverse complement strand
ACGACCTGGTGCGTCAGCACGCGCGCCGGGCCGGTGCGGAACAGGACTCGCCCGCCGAACGCGAACGGGCCCTCGGCCGCTTCCTCGACTACTACGTGCACGCGGCGGCCGCCGCCGACACGGCCCTGCCGTTCCTGTCGCCCGCCCCGCAGGCCCGGGCGGGCCGGGCACCGGCCGCGCTGCCGCACTTCGCCGACAAGAACGCGGCCTTCGCCTGGCTCGTCGCCGAGTACGAGAACCTGGTGGCCGCCTTCGAGACGGCGGCGGCCGTCGGCGCCGACGCGCACGTGCGCGAGCTGCCCCGGTTCCTGCGGGCCTACTTCGCACGACGCTGCGGCACGACCCACCTCAACGCCCTCTTCGAACGGTCCCTGGCCGCCGCGGAGCGCCTCGACGATCCTCGTCAACTGGCCCTGGCACACAGCGACTTGGGCTTCGCCCGCTATAACGCGGGGCGCACGGCCGAGGCAGCGGCCGCGTACGGGACGGCGCAGCACCTGCTGTCGACGACCGAGGACACCGCCCTGGAGGCCGAACTGACCCTGCGACGCGGTTACTTGAAGTGGGACGAGGTGGACTCGCCGGAGGAGCCCCTCGCGCTCTTCCGGCTGGCACGGAAGCTGTACGCGAACGCCGCCTGCCCGACGGGCTCCGCCCATGCGGCCGCCTCCGAGGCGTGGGCGATGCTGCAGCTGGGCCGGCGCGAGGAGGCGGCCCAGCTGGCCCGCGAGGTGCTGGACGTTCCGCACACCGACCCCACCTGGCCGCCCGCGCTCACGGCCCGCCTCACCCTCGGCATGTCCCTCACCGACGACGCACCGGACGAGGCGGCCCTTCACCTGCGTCAGGCACTGTCACAGGCCCGCGAGGACGGCCACCTCAACAACGAGGCGTGGTGTCTGAACTGTCTCGGCGTCGCGCTGCGCCGCATGGGCCGGTACGAGGAGGCGCTGACCCGCCACCGGGAGGCGTTCGCCCTGCTGGACGAGCTGTTCGAGGAGCACTGGCAGGTCCGCTTCCTCCACGGGTACGCGGAGACCTGCCGCCTGGCGGGCCTGCCCGAGGAGGCGCTGCGCCTGCACCGGCGGACCCTGGAGCTGGCCCCGGGCCGGGGACTGCGGCACGAGGAGGCGCTGGCCCACGAGGGCATCGCCGTCCTCCTCGACGCGACGGACCCCGGGGCGGCCGCCGGACACCGCGCCGCGGCCCGGACCCTGCGGCAGGACACACCGCACGTATCCCGCACAATGACCCCATGACCGAGATCCACACCCCCCGCCTCCTCCTGCGCCGCTGGCACGAGATCGACGATCTCCACCCGCTGGCCGAGATCCACTCCCAGCCCGAGGTGATGCGCTTCCTCGGGGACGGCTCCGTCCTGGACGCGGACGCGACCGCCGGGCGGATCGAGGAGTGGGAGGAGGAGTGGGACGACGAGGGCTTCGGGGTCTTCGCCGTCGAACTCCTCGGTTCGGGCGAGCTGGCCGGAGCGGTCGGTCTCACGGTGCCTCAGGGGCTCCCCGAGTACGCGCACGAGGTCGCCGTCACCTGGCTCCTCGGCCGCCAGTTCTGGGGCCAGGGCTATGCGAGCGAGGCCGCCCAGGCCACGCTGGAGTACGCGCTCCAGGACCGCGGCCTGGAGCGGATCGTCGCGCTGACGAAATCGGCCGACGAGGCCTCCGCCAACGTCGTGCGCAAGCTCGGGATGACCTTCGAGAAGGAGATCACCCGCCCCGCGGCGGGCCCGTCGGACGCCGAGGACACGCTGCGCGTCCACGCCATCGACCTCACGGAGTACGAGGCCTGATCGGGCCCCGCCCCGTGGTACGTCCTAGGGCAGGACGTGGCGCAGGACGCGGCCCCACATCGACGCGTACTGACGCCACAGCGGTCCGGTGACGTACGGGAGGCCGTAGCGCTCGCAGATCTCCCGTACCTGCGGGGCGAGTTGGGCGTAGCGGTTGCTGGGCAGGTCGGGGAAGAGGTGGTGCTCGATCTGGTGGCTGAGGTTGCCGGCGAGCAGGTGCAGGAGCGGGCCTCCCTCGATGTTCGCCGACCCCTGGATCTGGCGCAGGTACCACTCCCCACGGCTCTCCGAGTCGATCCGCTCCTCGTTGAACGTCTCTACGTCGCCGGGGAAATGGCCGCAGAAGATGACCGTGTGCGCCCAGACGTTGCGGGCGGCGCTCGCGGTGACGTTGCCCAGGAGGCAGGGCAGCGCGGACGGGCCGGCCAGCAGGGGGAACAGGAGGTAGTCCTTGGCCGCCTGGTGAACCGCCTTGCGTGCCAGGCTCGTTACGTCTCCCAGCAGGCTGCGCACGCTCTTGCGGCCCGAGGGCACCGCGTCGACCTCCAGGTCGTACAGGGCGATGCCCCACTCGAAGACGGGCGCCAGCAGGGCGGTGTACAGCGGCTGGAGCAGGTGGTGCGGGCGCCAGGGCTGGTCCGCACTCATGCGCAGGATGGTGTAGCCGAGGTCGCGGTCGCGGCCCACGACGTTGGTGTACGTGTGGTGCAGGTGGTTGTGGGTGCGTTTCCAGGCGTCGGCGGGGGTCGCGAAGTCCCACTCCCAGGTGGTCGAGTGGATCGCCGGATCGCCCAGCCAGTCCCATTGGCCGTGCAGGATGTTGTGGCCGAGCTCCATGTTCTCCAGCGTCTTGGCGACCGCGAGCAGGGCGGTGCCCGCCACCCAGGCGGGCGGGACGAGCGAGACGGTGAGTGCGAGCCGGCCGCCGACCTCGCAGCCGCGCTGCACGGCGATCACCGTACGGATGTAGTGGGCGTCGTCCGGTCCACGGGCCGCGATGACCTCGGCGCGCAGCCGGTCCAGTTCCCGGCCCAGTTCTTCGGCGCGGTCACCGCCCGAGGCCGCGGTCTCGACCACGGGCACAGGGGTCGGCATCGGGTTCGCCATGGGTGTCGGTGTCCGTGTCGGTATCGGTATCGGTGTCGGTATCGACGTCGGTACGGGCATGGGAGCCTCCTCGGAGAGCTCTGATGTGTCACAGGTCGAGGACGAGAGGGCCCGCGGCGCCGTTGACGCAGGTCTGGATCAACTCGCCCGGTCCACCGTGCAGTTCACCCGTGCGCAGGTCGCGCACCCGGCCGTCCAGGAGCGGGACGAGACAGCCGAGGCAGAGGCCGCGCCGGCACCCGTGGGGCATGGGCACCCCCGCCGCCTCGCCGACCTCCAGGAGCGGCGCCGCCGCCGTGGCATCCGCCTCCACGCCACTGCGGCCGAACCGCACCCGGCCGCCGACGGCACCGGCTTCCGGCACGCGCAGGGGTACCAGGTGGAAGCGCTCCACCCGCAGCCGCTCCCGCGCACCCGCGGCGGCCCACTGCCTCTCGGCCGCGTCGAGGAGCCCGGCCGGACCGCAGGCCCAGGTGTCCCGACCGGCCCAGTCCGGGCACAGTGCGCCGATCCGGTGCGCGGTGAGCCGCCCCTGCGTGCGCGTGTACGTC
This sequence comes from Streptomyces sp. SID14478, assembly GCF_010548525.1. Taxonomy (GTDB): domain Bacteria; phylum Actinomycetota; class Actinomycetes; order Streptomycetales; family Streptomycetaceae; genus Streptomyces. Next base: position 4,739 of record NZ_JAAGMG010001070.1, on the reverse strand, counting down.
ACTCGGACCCGCAGCCAGGGCAACCGGCGCTCCATCGCGGCCAGTTCGGCACGGAACAGGCACTCGTCCGGCGACGGCGCACTGTGCAGAAGCAGCGTGTCGGGCACGCCGTCGCCGCCGTGCCGCGCGAGCGAGCGCAGCATTCCCACGACGGGCGTGATGCCGCTGCCCGCCGTCACGAACAGCAGATCGCGGGCCAGGGGCCGCGGGAGCACGAACTCCCCCTGTGCCGGGCCGAGTCGGAGCACCGTGCCGGGCTTCGTACGGTGCACCAGATGCGGGGAGACCCGGCCGTCGGGACGGGCCTTCACGGTGACGGTGAGCTCGCCGCCGGGCACCCTGCCGGGTGGCGACGTGAGCGAGTACGTACGCCAGTGCCGCACGCCGTCGATCTCGACGCCGAGCGGCAGATACTGTCCGGCCCGGTGCCCGTTCCAGCCCCTGCCCGGCCGGATCACCAGCGTGGCCGCGCCGGGCGCCTCCCGCCGCACGGCGCGCACCCGGCCCGCGGGGTGCCGGGCGGACCACAGCGGATCGACCAGGCCGAGATAGTCGTCCGGCGAGAGCGGACTGGTCAGCCAGGACACGGCCGCGAGCGCGGCCCGGCCTCCGGGCCGCGAACCTCCCGGCGACAGCCACGGATGTACGGACATGCGGGTGAGCGAAACACACCGGGCGCCGCACCACACCGCCGCACGGGCCGCTTTGCGCCGTCCCCGGCAGGGCCCCCGTCAGGCGGTACGCGCCGACGCCCAGCGTGCGACCCCGCCGGAGCGTTCGAGGATGGCCCGATAACGACGGGCCGAGCGCCACACCCTCCCCTCGCCCACCGCACCGCGGTCACCCGCGCCATGAGCGGCTCCGCCTCCTCCTCGGTCGTGTCCGGCGGAACGACGAGCAGGTTCCGGCACCCGTGCCCTCCCGGTGATCCGGCCCGGGACGGACGACGCGGGCGCCGCCGCGGCTCGTGGACGCCTTCCGCGCGGCCTGGGCGGGCCCCTGGCCGAGCCGACCACCCACCGCTCTCCTCGCCTCCGTCCACCGAGGGCGGCGCGCGCCCGCACTCACGCGCCCGGCTCCGGGCATTCTCAGCCCAGGGCGCCCATGAGAGCGGTGACGTAGGCGTCCAGCCGCTCCGCCACGACGTGCGTCGTCAGATCGCTCCTCCCGGCCGCCCGCCATGGCCGCGACACGAGGTCCAGTTCTTCGGAGAACGCCAGCGCGTCCCGAACCAGCCAGTACAGCCGCTCGTCCGCGGCCGCGGCCAGCACCCCGCCGGCCTTCTCGTACGCCTCGGCGAACCACAGCCCCCACGCGGGGCCGTGCAGCAGCGCGAGGTTGGCGGAGCAGTGCGCGACGTCGAGGTCCGCCGGGCCCCAGGAGGTGGCGGCCCAGTCGACGACGCCGGTGATCCGCGCGCCCGCGGGCTGCGCGGACGGCATGTCGAACAGCACGTTGCCCGGCTGGAAGTCCCGGTGCAGGAACCGTCCTTCGTAGGACGGCGCGGGCCTGCGGATCACGTCGATCGCGGCTGCCCATGTCTGCGCGTCGGCGCCCTTCGGCGTCACGACGGTGTCGGCGGTCGTCAACGTCACGTATCCCCGCGGTCGTTCGACGGGCCGTACCGCGTGGATCGCCACGAGTTGACGGGCCAGCAGCGCGGCGCGCTCCTCGACTCCCTCGTCGTCGAGGACTGTCCGCCCCGCCAGATGCGTCATCAGGAGCGACGGGTACGCGCAGTGCGCGGCGGTCGGGTCCACCGCGACCAGGACGGGAGCGGGCACGCCGGTTCCCGGGAGCAGGGTCAGGGCGCCTGCCTCCCGGTGCAGCCAGTCCTCGGCCTGTTCCAGGCGGGACGGGTCGACGAACGACCGCAGCACCAGGTGGCGGGTGCCGCCGTCCCTCGTCCCGATGGTCAGCCGCCGCATTTCGGCGGTGATGCCGCCGTGCAGTGCCTCGGCGCTCACGACCCGTTCCCCCGCCTCCAGGTGCCGGCTCACCCAGGCCAGGGTCGCCGGGTGGACGGCGGATGCCTCATCGTGATGGATCATCCGGCCATCCCATCCGGACACCCGTCCGCACGGCAACTGCTTTTGCGTCTGCGGCGGTACGCCGTGCACCGCCTGCCGGGGCGCAGCGATCAGCGGAGCCGCGTTGCGCGGAACTCCCCAGGCGCAGCAACCCAGTTGGACCAGGTGACTTGTACCCGGTGGGCCCTCCGTCGGCGCCTCAGAGCGGGCGTACCGCCAGGCCCCTGATGTCCGTGATCGGCGGGGTGCCCCCGGTCAGCAGGAGGGTGGTGATCCGGTCGGCCGGTCCGGCGGCGAAGTGGACGTGGCCGCCGGGCAGGGGGACGACCGTGCCACCGGCGTCGACCGGGACTTCCGTGAGCCGGGCGAGCCAGGCGGCGGCCGCGGACGGATCGGGCGTCTCGATCACGAAGCCCGCGAGGTCGTGCGTCCCGCCGTTGCCCCCGCCGCCGCGGTAGGTGTCGAGGATGACCTGCCGGTCAGGCGTGTAGGTGACGAAGAAGGGCGCCCAGCGCGGGGCGTCCCTGAGGAAGGCCTCCCGGAACGACACGGGTGAGCCCTCGCGGGCGAAGGTGAGCAACTCGACCTCGTGCCCCTGGCGTCGAAGGCGCTCGGTGGTCGCGGCGACGTCAGTGACATGGATGGAGAAGTTGAGTGCGCCGCCGCCCGCCGCGAGAGTGTCGTCGACGAACGGCATCATCGGTTTCATCGCTCTGCCGTACGGGCTCCCGGCGAACTCGGCGCGGTCGACGACGCTGAGGATCTCGATGTAGCGCACGCCCAGTCGCCACGCGCCGTTCCGGAAGCCCAGGTGCGCCGGGTTGGCGTGGGCGGGCAGCCCGGCTTCGGTGTACGCGGCGACGGCGGACTCCACCTCGGGAACACAGTGCAGGAGATGGTCGAACTCCGGTGATTCCCCTGACGCGTTGGCCATGACGCACCCCTCCCTTGAAGTTAGGTAACCCTAACAACAAGGGGGGCTTCGTGACGCCCTTACTCGGCGGCGCCGGCCGCGTAGTGCCTCCCTGCCGCAACGACGGTCTTGACGGACTGCAGCGCGCCGAGATCGGTGAGCGGGTTGCCCTCGACGACGAGGAGATCCGCGCTGAAGCCGGGGGTGAGCTGCCCCGTCTCGCTCCCGACTCCCAGCGCGCGGGCGGCTTCCGTGGTGGCCATCGCCAGGATGCGCTCCTTGGGCAGGCCCAGGTGTTCGTAGAAAGTGAGGCTGGCGGGCAGCCCGTCGAAGCCCGCCCGCTGCACGCCCGCGTCGGTCCCCGCGATCAGCCGCACACCCGCGTCCGCCATCTGCCGTACGGCGTCGAACATGGCCTTCGCGCGCTCGGCACCGAAGAACTTGGGCAGCATGGGCCAGTGGGGGCTGATCGTCGGGCACACATGGATGTTCTTCTCGACGATCCGGGCGATCACGTCCGCACGGACCTCGATCCCGTCGGACGTCATCCAGGAACAGTGTTCGATGGTGTCGACGCCCGCCTCGACCGCGGCAGCGATGCCGTCGGTGCCGTGTGCGTGCGCGGCGACCGGGAGACCGGCGCCGTGCGCGGCGTCGACGAGCGCCGCCAACTCCTCGGCGGAGAACTGGGTTTCCCAGCTCTCGGCGCCGCCCTTGGTGAGCCGTCCCCCGGTCTCCATCACCTTGATGACCTTGGCGCCGGCGTCGGCATTGCGCTGCACGAGCGCGCGCACCTCGTCCGGCCCCGAGGCCTCGCCTCCGAGGAACCAGCAGTGCCCTCCGGGCGGCGTGACGGGTGTGGTGGCCGAGACGATCCGGGGGCCTGCGGCCCGGCCCGCGCCGATCGCTTCCGCCAGGCGCAGGGCGAGGCCGCCCCGGTCGCCGAGGTCGCGCACGGTCGTGACGCCGACGCCCAGCAACTGCCCGGCGCGCGACGTCATGTCGGCGAACAGCGCCTCGTCGTCCTGGTCCTGGAGCGTGGCGACCGGCCCCGGTCCCGCGTCGAAGCAGAGATGGACGTGGGCGTCGATCAGTCCGGGCAGAACCGTCCCGGTGGGGTGGGCGAGTCGGGGCTCGTCGGGCCGGGCCTGGCGTTCGACCTCCTCACGCGGGCCGACACAGGCGATGACGCCCTCCCGTACGAGAACGGCCCCGTCGGGGATGACGTGCCGGTCGGCCCCGGCCAGGACGTGGGCGGCGGTGATCAACATACGGAGGTTCCTTCGCGTCGATGGATGACAGCCACTGTGACAGGGGTGTGACCAGATCTTCGGTGCCGCGCACCAAGTGCGCTGCCGGCGGGCCGCCTGATCACCGCCTACGAAGCCGACGTACGGGAAGTGCGGTGCACGGCCGCCGACGCCTTCGCGCTGGCCCGGGCGCTGACGCACCGCGACCGCCCTCGCCTCCCGGCTCCGGGACCCGGCGAGTACCGGCCAGCCCGCCACTCCCCGTCCCGGCAGCGGTCGTTGCCTCAGCCACGTAAGAGAGCGCTGACCCCTTGCGGGGTGCGAAGGAGACGATCTAGCGTCACGCGCGGTGCATGACAACGATGTCCACGAGTGAGTGCACGGCGGGAGTGGTATGCAATCAACGCGATTCACACCGAACCGGAACGGGTCGGCGCGACGGCGCCCGAGAGGCCGACTGGCGGCGGCCGCGCTCTGTATCGCCCTCGCCGCCGCGGGTTCCCTCTCCGGCACGGCGGCCGGCGCGGACGCCACCGGTCCGCCGGC
>NZ_JAAGMG010001031.1 GCF_010548525.1 Streptomyces sp. SID14478 | reverse complement strand
ACCGCGGCGCGCGGAGGCGGCGCCGACGGAGGCCTGGGCCGCGGCCGGACCGCCGGAGCCGCCCTGACCGGGCTTGACGGGAGCCTTCTTGCCGCCCTGGGCGACGTCCACGGGCAGCATGACCAGCGCGGTCGTACCACCGGAGTCGGAGGGGCGGAGCTGGATGCGGATGCCGTGGCGCTGCGACAGACGGCCGACCACGAACAGACCCATGCGGCGCGAGACCGAGACGTCCACGGTGGGCGGCGCGGCGAGCCGCTCGTTGATCGCGGCGAGGTCCTCGGGGGACAGGCCGATACCGGTGTCGTGGATCTCGATCAGCACCCGCCCGTCGGGCAGCGCGTGACCGGTGACCTTGACCTTGGTCTGCGGCGACGAGAACGAGGTCGCGTTCTCGAGCAGCTCTGCGAGCAGGTGCACGAGGTCGTTGACGACGCGCCCGGCGACGTCCGTGGCGGGCACGGCCGCCAGCTCGATCCGCTCGTACTGCTCCACCTCGGACGCGGCGGCACGCAGCACGTCGACGAGCGGCACGGGCCGCGTCCACCGACGGCCGGGCTCCTCACCCGCGAGGACGAGCAGGTTCTCACCGTTACGGCGCATGCGGGTGGCGAGGTGGTCGAGCTTGAAGAGCGACGACAGCTGGTCCGGGTCGGCCTCGCGCGACTCCAGCTCGGAGATGAGCGAGAGCTGGCGCTGGATGAGGCCCTGCGAACGCCGCGACAGGTTGGTGAACATCGCGTTGACGTTGCCTCGCAGGAGGGCCTGCTCGGCGGCGAGACGCACGGCCTCGCGGTGCACGTCGTCGAAGGCCGCGGCCACCTGGCCGATCTCGTCCCGGGAGTGCACACCGACCGACTCCACGGACGTGTCGACGTCCTGCGGGTCGGACTCGGACAGCTGCTTGACCAGCTCGGGCAGCCGGTCCTGGGCGACCTTGGTCGCGGTGTCCTGCAGCCGGCGCAGCGAGCGGATCATGGAGCGGGCCACGACGAAGGCGCCGACGAGGGAGACGCCGAGCACGAGCAGGATCAGCGCACCGTTGATGATGGCGGACTGCTCGGACTCGTTGCGCAGCTCGCGGGCCTGCTGCTCCATCTGGTTGAGCAGCGTCAGCTCGATCTTGGACATCTCCTGGATACGGGAGCTGTCCGCGTCGACCCAGTCCTTGTAGGAGCGCTTGTCCTGGGACTTGATGCCGTCCTGCTTGGACAGGACGCGGCTGGCGTAGCTGTCCGCGGCCTTGATCGTGTCGTTGGTCGTGTCGAGCGGCTTGAGCAGTTCCTCCGCGCTGACGTCGCCGTAGACGCTGCGGAAGGTGGTGAGGGAGCTCTCCATGTTGCTGGCCGCGGCGAGACCGTACAGCCGGTCCGTCTCGGACAGCTTGCCGAACTGGGAGCTGTTGGGCGGCAGGGCGGCGGCGATGACGGCGCGCTGCTCGGAGGCGTACTCCTTGGCGGACGAGAACGCGGCGAGAGAGCGCGTGCGCTCGATCATCTCCGGGTTGCTGGTCGCCTGCGCCATGTCCGTGGACAGCGACAGCAGGTTCTCGATGATCCGGCTGTACGCCTCGATGGTCTGCGAGGTGGTCACGCCGGACGCGTAGGCGTCGGCGCGGACCCTCTTGATCGTGCCGAGCTGGGAGGCGATCTGTACGACGTGGTCGTGCACACCCTTCAGCTGCGACTCGTCGTCGTTCTCGACGCTGTAGGTGCCCTGGAGGAACGTGTCGGCGGCGCGGTCCGTCTTCGTCCGCGCGGCCTTGACGCCGAAGTCGTCCGTCGCCTTCGTCCCGTTGGACAACGGCCCGGCCGACTGGTCGCGCTCCTCCTGGAGCGCCGACGCCAGGTCGGTGGCCTGCTTCGTCATCTCGGTCAACAGCTTCATGTTGTCGAGGTGATCGATGTCGTCCAGTGAACCGGCGATACGCAGCGCGCCCAGCGAGGTCGCCGCGACCACGGGCAGCGTCAGCAGGGCGACGAGACGGGTCGAGATGCGCCAGTTGCGCAGGGCTATTCGGGGGCCGGGGCCGGTGGAGCCCTTGGTCTTGGTGGAGGGCGGCGCGGGCGCGGTCGAACCGCCGGACACCGCGGAGCGCCCGTCGCGCTCACCGGCGTCGACGGACGCCGTGCGCCCCGGGTTCTGGGCGTGCGGGGGCTGGGAACCGCCGCCTATCGGGCCGGTCCCGCCACGCGGCTCCGGCTCCGCCGCAGCGCTGCCATCCCTGTTCTTACGTCCCTGCACTAGCGTCGCAACCTCTGGACCAGGCGTCCCGCCCGCATGCGCGGACAGGACGGTGTCGGCGTAGTTCGAGGGGCGACCTGAAACGCCCCCCTGTGGTCGTGAAGTGACCGGCGCTCGCTCCCCCTTCCCGCCGCAGCTCGGCGCTGTCACGCGCCCCTGTGCGCCGGTTGGGTCCCGCGGCGGTCCCGGGAATTCCAGCACAGTGCAGGATCTCCAACAAGGCCCGAGGGGCGCGCCGCACCGGTCGTGACGCCATGTGAGGAGAGGGTCACGAGACGTAGAAAGTGATCTAGGGGAATCCGGGCATTTGCGGTCGTTCCAGGTACGGCAGGGGGGTGTCCCAGTCGCGACGATCGGGAGCGGAATGGTGGCTTCGATGGCGCAATGTCCGTTTCGGGTACCCGAGTTGACGGCCCGAAGTGCCCCTTTTGGGGGTGCGCTCGTGAGCAAACTCACATGCCGTGGATCGCAACTTCCCGGCTTTCGGCGGGAATCAGATGTTTAGCCTGACGCTTTACAGGGATGGCCCATCAGACAACCCGTCGGACGACCGAGAAGGTTCCAGAGCGCAGCGATGAAGACGACCACGATGTTCCTCAACCTTGCCAACCCGCGGCGCACGACGCTGGCGCACCTCAAGGACGCCGACGAGATCCAGGCCGCCCCGGCCGTCCCGGACCACTCCGCCACGCTTCCCGCGAACACGGCGAACCCCAAGCGCACGATCCTGATGGTGGCTCCGGAGATCGTCCCGGTCGCCTGAAGAGCGCCCCGAAGGGGCGCGGGGAACTGCGTGAGCAGGCCGATGGCGGGCGCGACGCCACACAACGGAACACGCCCCCACCCCCCGCGTTAGCCTGGTCGGGACCGACCCCCTAACCCGGGCCCACCGCAAGACACAAAAGGGGCGCAGCCAACCCGTGCGCATCGCCAGATTCTCCATCGACGGGAACGTCGCCTTCGGCGCGGTCGAGGGCGACAAGCCTGACGAGCTCGTCCTCGACATCATCAAGGGCATTCCCTTCGCGGACTTCGAGCTCTCCGGCAGCAAGGTCCCGCTCAGCAAGGTCCGGCTGCTGCCGCCCGTGCTCCCGAACAAGGTCATCGCCTTCGGCCGCAACTACGCGGAGCACGCGAAGGAGCTGGGCAACGAGGTCCCGGACGCCCCCTTCGCCTTCTTCAAGCCGTCGACCTCGGTCATCGGCCCCGGCGACCAGATCCAGTACCCGTCCTTCTCGCAGGAACTGCACCACGAGGCCGAGCTGGCCGTGGTCATCGGCCGCATGTGCCGCGAGGTCCCGCGCGAGCGCGTCAACGACGTGATCCTCGGCTACGCCGCCGCCAACGACGTCACGGCCCGCGACGTGCAGAAGCGCGAGAAGCAGTGGGCCCGGGCGAAGGGCTTCGACACGTCCTGCCCGCTGGGCCCCTGGGTGGAGACGGACCTCGACGTGGCGGCCGCGTCGGACCTGACGATCCAGTGCACGGTCAACGGCGCCCAGCGCCAGCTCGGCCGTACGTCGGACATGATCACGCCCATCGCGGACCTGATCGCCAACATCTCCGAGGCCATGACGCTGCTGCCCGGCGACGTCATCCTCACGGGCACCCCGGAAGGGGTCGGCCCCCTGAACGTCGGCGACGAGGTCGCCGTCACCATCGAAGGCATCGGCACTCTCACCAACAAGGTTGTCAAGCGTGGCTAGCGCACCCGTACGCGTCCGTTTCTGCCCCTCGCCCACCGGTAACCCCCACGTGGGCCTGGTCCGCACCGCCCTGTTCAACTGGGCCTTCGCGCGCCACAACGAGGGCAAGCTCGTCTTCCGCATCGAGGACACCGACGCGGCCCGCGACAGCGAGGAGTCGTACGAGCAGCTCCTCGAGGCGATGCGCTGGCTCGGCTTCGACTGGGACGAGGGCCCCGAGGTCGGCGGCCCGCACGCGCCCTACCGCCAGTCGCAGCGCATGGACATCTACAAGGACGTGGCGGCCAAGCTCATGGAGGCCGGCCGCGCCTACCGCTGCTACTGCTCCACGGAGGAGCTGGACGCCCGCCGCGACGCGGCCCGCGCCGCCGGCAAGCCCTCCGGCTACGACGGCCACTGCCGCGAGCTGACCGCCGAGCAGCAGCAGGCGTACGAGGCCGAGGGCCGCAAGCCCATCGTCCGCTTCCGGATGCCGGACAAGACGATCACGTTCACGGACCTGGTCCGCGGCGACATCACGTACGAGCCGGAGAACGTGCCGGACTTCGGCATCGTCCGCGCCAACGGCGCCCCGCTGTACACGCTGGTCAACCCGGTCGACGACGCCCTGATGGAGATCACCCACGTCCTGCGCGGCGAGGACCTGCTCTCCTCCACGCCCCGGCAGATCGCGCTGTACGAGGCGCTGCAGGACCTGGGCCTCGCCAAGCTGACGCCCCAGTTCGGCCACCTGCCTTACGTGATGGGCGAGGGCAACAAGAAGCTGTCCAAGCGCGACCCCCAGTCGTCGCTCAACCTCTACCGCGAGCGCGGCTTCCTGCCCGAGGGCCTGCTCAACTACCTCTCGCTCCTCGGCTGGTCCCTCTCCGCGGACCGCGACATCTTCTCGATCGACGAGATGGTGGCGGCCTTCGACGTCAAGGACGTCCAGCCGAACCCGGCGCGCTTCGACCTCAAGAAGTGCGAGTCGATCAACGGCGACCACATCCGCCTGCTCGACCCCAAGGAGTTCGCGGCCCGTTGCGAGCCGTGGCTGAAGGCGCCGGTCGCGCCCTGGGCGCCGGAGGACTTCGACGAGGCGAAGTGGGCGGCGATCGCCCCGCACGCCCAGACCCGCCTCAAGGTCCTCTCGGAGATCACGGACAACGTCGACTTCCTCTTCCTCCCGGAGCCCGTCTTCGACGAGCCGAGCTGGACGAAGGCCATGAAGGAAGGCTCCGACGCCCTCCTGCGCACGGCCCGCGAAAAGCTGGAGTCCGCGGACTGGACGTCCCCGGAGTCCCTCAAGGAAGCGGTCCTGGCGGCCGGCGAGGCCCACGGCCTCAAGCTCGGCAAGGCCCAGGCCCCGGTCCGCGTCGCCGTCACCGGCCGCACGATCGGCCTGCCCCTCTTCGAGTCCCTGGAGATCCTGGGCAAGGAGAAGACCCTGACCCGCGTGGACGCGGCACTGGCGAAGCTGACCGCCTAGTCCCTGCGCCCGCTCCTGGCAGACGCGATGGGGGGTGACCACAGATCTTCTGTGGTCACCCCCCATCGCCGCTCCCGACCGGCGCCGGTCTTCAGCTGTTGCGGAGCCTGTCGAGGTGAGGCTCGGCCCGGGCGCGCCTGCGCATAAGGTTTTCCCATGCCCATCCGCGCCATCGTCTGGGACATCGACGACACCCTCTTCGACTACGCCACGGCCGACACGACCGGCATGCGCGAGCACCTCGCCGCCGAAGGGCTCCTCGACGGCTTCGGCGGCGTCGAGCCCGCGCTGGAGCGGTGGCGGGCGCTGACGCGGGAGTACTGGGCGCGGTTCGAGGCGGGGGAGCTCGCCTGGGAGGAGCAGCGCAGGGAGCGGGTGCGGGCGTTCGTCGGGGACGCGCTGGGCGACGGTGCGGCCGACGGATGGTTCCGGCGCTACCTCGCGCACTACGAGGCGGCCTGGGCGCTGTTCCCGGACACGGTGCCCGCCCTCGACGCCCTCGCCGCCACCCACCGGCATGCGGTGCTGTCCAACTCCTCCCTGCACAACCAGGACCGCAAGCTGCGCGTCCTCGGCGTGCGCGACCGGTTCGAGGCCGTCGTCTGCGCGGCCGAACTGGGCGTGGCCAAGCCCGAAGCGGCCGCCTTCCACGCCGTCTGCGAGGAGCTCGACCTGCCCCCGCACGAGGTCGCGTACGTCGGCGACCAACCGGACACCGACGCCCGTGGAGCGGTGGAGGCGGGCCTGGCCGGGATCTGGCTGGACCGGGCGGAGATCGGCGGCCGGCCCGAGCTCGTGCGCATCACGGCTCTTGACCAGCTGTCGCCGCTGCTGGCGCGGGATACCCGTTTTGGAGCGCCGGAGACCTTCGGGTAATGTTCTTCCTGCGCCGAGGGAAGCGAGCCGCAAGGCCGAAACCCACAAGCGCAAGCCAAGCAAGATCCCCCTCGGGGGTTGTGCTTCGGTGGCCTATGGTGTAATTGGCAGCACGACGGTTTCTGGTTCCGTTAGTCTAGGTTCGAGTCCTGGTAGGCCAGCTCGCAGAGCTTATCTGCAACCGTGGATTCCAGATCCACAGCGCCCCCGTTGTGTAGCGGCCTAGCACGCTGCCCTCTCACGGCAGTAGCGCCGGTTCGAATCCGGTCGGGGGTACAGATCCTTCCCGCGAGGACGGTACGGGTAGCTCCCGCCGACCACGATGCAGGATCGCTAGGGCCCCCGTTGTGTAGCGGCCTAGCACGCCGCCCTCTCAAGGCGGTAGCGCCGGTTCGAATCCGGTCGGGGGTACGCGTGGTGAAGACCGAATTGGTCTAAACCTCTGTGGCCTATGGTGTAATTGGCAACACTACGGTTTCTGGTACCGTCATTCTAGGTTCGAGTCCTGGTAGGCCAGCTCGCAGAGCTCATCTGCAACCGCGGATCTCGCATCCGCAAGGCCCCCGTTGTGTAGCGGCCTAGCACGCCGCCCTCTCAAGGCGGTAGCGCCGGTTCGAATCCGGTCGGGGGTACGCGAACGATCGAAGGCCCTTCCCGAGCAATCGGGAAGGGCCTTCTCGCGTGCGGCAGTTGACCGGGCGCGCTGCGACCTCGGACACAACTCCGGCCGGTCGCTGCGGCGTTGAAGCGACCGGCCGGGAACGGGCGGGAGAGCAAGGGAAGTTGGAGCGACCGGATCAACCGGTGCGGCGCAGGGCCTCGGAGAGCCGGCCGGCCGCGTCGATGATGGCCTGGGCGTGCATCCGGCCCGGGTGGCGCGTCAGGCGCTCGATGGGGCCGGAGACCGACACGGCGGCCACCACGCGGTTCGAGGGGCCGCGCACGGGCGCCGAGACGGACGCGACGCCCGGCTCGCGCTCACCGATCGACTGGGCCCAGCCGCGGCGGCGTACGCCCGACAGGGCCGTCGCCGTGAAGCGGGCGCCCTGGAGGCCGCGGTGCAGGCGCTCCGGCTCCTCCCAGGCCATCAGGATCTGCGCGGACGAGCCCGCCTTCATCGTGAGCGTCGAACCGACCGGGACCGTGTCCCGCAGTCCCGACAGCCGCTCCGCCGCGGCGACGCAGATGCGCATGTCGCCCTGGCGGCGGTAGAGCTGGGCACTCTCGCCCGTGACGTCCCGCAGATGCGTGAGCACCGGGCCAGCGGTCGCGAGCAGGCGGTCCTCGCCGGCCGCCGCCGAGAGCTCCGCGAGGCGCGGGCCGAGAATGAACCGGCCCTGCATGTCTCGCGCCACCATCCGGTGGTGTTCGAGAGCCACCGCGAGGCGGTGGGCCGTCGGTCTTGCCAGTCCGGTGGCCGCGACAAGTCCTGCAAGTGTCGCGGGTCCGGACTCCAGGGCGCTCAGGACAAGGGCTGCCTTGTCCAGGACGCCGACGCCGCTACTGTTGTCCATGCGTCGATACTCCCGTCTCACTCTGTGAAACGCAAGTTCAATTTCCCGTGGAACTTGCCACTCTGTACGGACACCGGCCCGCGGACCAACGGGCCCGGTAGCCGACGTCCGGTACGAGGGGTACGAGCGACGGCGATCCGAATCTCTAGTTGGGCCGGCGCACCTCTGCCGGCCGGAGGGAAAGCGATGGGTAGGACACTCGCGGAGAAGGTCTGGGACGACCACGTCGTCCGGCGCGCCGAGGGCGAGCCCGACCTCCTCTTCATCGATCTGCACCTGCTGCACGAGGTGACCAGCCCGCAGGCCTTCGACGGTCTGCGTCAGGCCGGACGCCAGGTGCGGCGCCTCGACCTCACCATCGCCACCGAGGATCACAACACCCCGACCCTCGACATCGACAAGCCGATCGCCGACCCGGTCTCGCGCGTACAGCTGGAGACGCTGCGCAAGAACGCCGCCGAGTTCGGGGTGCGCCTGCACTCGCTGGGCGACGTCGAGCAGGGCGTCGTGCACGTCGTGGGCCCGCAGCTGGGCCTGACGCAGCCGGGCACCACCGTGGTCTGCGGCGACTCGCACACCTCCACGCACGGCGCGTTCGGCGCGCTGGCGTTCGGCATCGGCACCTCGCAGGTCGAGCACGTCCTGGCCACCCAGACGCTGCCGCTGGCCCGCCCGAAGACGATGGCCATCACCGTCGACGGCGAACTGCCCGAGGGCGTCACCGCCAAGGACCTCATCCTGGCCATCATCGCGAAGATCGGCACCGGCGGCGGCCAGGGCTACATCCTGGAGTACCGCGGCTCGGCCATCGAGAAGCTGTCGATGGAAGCGCGGATGACCATCTGCAACATGTCGATCGAGGCCGGCGCCCGCGCGGGCATGATCGCCCCGGACGAGACCACGTTCGCCTACCTCAAGGGCCGTGTGCACGCCCCCGAGGGCCAGGAGTGGGATCAGGCGGTCTCGTACTGGAAGACGCTGCGCACGGACGACGACGCGGTCTTCGACGCCGAGGTCTTCATCAAGGCCGAGGAACTGTCCCCGTTCGTCACCTGGGGCACCAACCCCGGCCAGGGCGCACCGCTTTCCGCGCACGTCCCCGACCCGGCTTCGTACGAAGACGCTTCGGAGCGCGTCGCCGCCGAAAAGGCCCTGGAATACATGGGGTTGACCGCCGGGCAGGCGCTGCGGGACATCAAGGTCGACACGGTCTTCGTAGGTTCGTGCACCAACGGCCGTATCGAGGACCTGCGTGCCGCCGCCGAGATCGTCGGGGGCCGCAAAGTCGCCGACGGCGTACGGATGCTGGTCGTGCCCGGCTCCGCGCGGGTGGGCCTGCAGGCCGTCTCCGAGGGCCTGGACAAGGTCTTCAAGGAAGCCGGCGCCGAATGGCGGCACGCGGGCTGCTCCATGTGCCTGGGCATGAACCCCGACCAACTCGCCCCCGGCGAGCGCTCCGCGTCCACCTCCAACCGCAACTTCGAGGGCCGGCAGGGCAAGGGCGGCCGCACCCACCTGGTCTCGCCCCAGGTCGCCGCCGCCACCGCCGTGCTGGGCCATCTGGCCTCCCCGGCCGACCTGTCCGACGCCGACGCCCGTACGCCCGCTGGAGTCTGATCAGCCATGGAAGCATTCACCACGCACACCGGCCGGGCCGTCCCGCTGCGCCGCAGCAACGTCGACACCGACCAGATCATCCCTGCTCACTGGCTCAAGAAGGTCACGCGGGACGGTTTCGAGGACGGGCTGTTCGAGGCCTGGCGCAAGGACCCCGAGTTCGTGCTCAACCGGCCCGAGCGCGCCGGGGCCACGGTGCTGGTCGCCGGGCCCGACTTCGGCACCGGCTCGTCCCGTGAGCACGCCGTGTGGGCCCTGCAGAACTACGGGTTCAAGACCGTCATCTCCTCCCGCTTCGCGGACATCTTCCGCGGCAACTCCCTCAAGAACGGCCTGCTCACCGTCGTTCTGGACCAGAAGGTCGTGGACGCGCTCCAGGACCTGGTGGAGAAGGACCCGCAGGCCGAGATCACGGTCGACCTGCAGGAACGCGAAGTCCGCGCCGAGGGCATCACCGCCTCCTTCGAACTCGACGAGAACTCCCGCTGGCGCCTGCTGAACGGCCTCGACGACATCAGCATCACCCTGCAGAACGAGGCCGACATCGCGGCCTACGAAGCGAAGCGCCCCGCCCACAAGCCGCAGACGGTCCAGGTCTGACCCCGACCTGATCCGGCGCCGCGCAAGGCGCTTTGCAAGGCTCATTCAGGCCACTTCCGCAGGCCTCGTACCCCCAATCGAGCACCGGTTGGGGGTACTTCTGTATCCGGCCCCGCAGGCCCCCGACTGACCTGAACGGGTGGTCTGCGGTGCCTCTCAACTCCCTTGAATGCCAAGGGTGTTCCCGGGGTACGCGAAGGTCGGCGCCGCTCTGAGCGGGCGTGTCGCGGCAGGGTCCAGGAGGCCCTTACGGGGCGGGAGTTACCCCCTGCGGAGGCGACAACTCGCCCCAGATGGCACAATCTGTGCATGGAACACGACGGCCAACTCCAGCTGTACGCGGCGGTCGCGGACCAACTCAAGGAAGCGCACACCAGAGTGCGCGCACTGCAAGTCCCGGAGGGCGTACGGATGGCGCTGACCCGGAAGCTGCTGGCCATCACGGCCGCGGCCAAACACGATCTCGCCGGTGCGGCAAGGCGTCTGGAGCGATTCAGGGCGGACCTCGACGACTTCGAAGAGGGCTCACTCCCCGAAGAGGAACTCTGAGACAGCCGAGTTCGTTGCGGCACAAGGGTGATTAGCCCGTTTCGTGTTTGATTTGCGGTATATATCTGCCTAACGTGCGAAAAAGCCGGGTCGAAAGAGATTCGCTCCGGCAATGTCTCCGAAGGGGAAGACGTGAACAAGGCGCAGCTCGTAGAAGCGATTGCCGACAAGGTCGGTGGCCGTCAGCAGGCCGCCGAGGCTGTCGACGCCGTACTGGACGCCATCGTCCGTTCCGTGGTCAGTGGTGACCGCGTTTCGGTGACCGGCTTCGGTTCGTTCGAGAAGGTCGACCGCCCGGCCCGTTACGCCCGCAACCCGCAGACGGGTGAGCGCGTCCGGGTCAAGAAGACGTCGGTTCCGCGTTTCCGTGCGGGCCAGGGCTTCAAGGACCTCGTCGCGGGATCGAAGAAGCTCCCGAAGAACGACGTCGCGGTCAAGAAGGCGCCCAAGGGCAGCCTGACCGGCGGTGCTTCGGCGACGGTCAAGAAGGCCGCGGCCAAGAAGACGACGGCCAAGAAGGCGGCCGCCAAGAAGGCCACGCCGGCGAAGAAGACCACGGCGAAGAAGACCACCGCGGCCGCCAAGAAGGCCACGGCGAAGAAGACCACGGCGGTCGCCAAGAAGGCCACCGCGAAGAAGACCACCGCCAAGAAGGCGGCTCCGGCCAAGAAGGCGGCCACCGCCAAGAAGGCCACCGCGAAGAAGACGGCGCCCGCCAAGAAGGCCACGGCCAAGAAGGCGCCCGCCAAGAAGTCGACGGCGCGCAAGACCACCGCCAAGAAGGCCACCGCCCGCAAGAAGTAAGGGCCTGCGCCACAACGGCTGCTCACGCGTCGGGCCGGGCTCCCCTCGGGGAGCCCGGCCCGCGGCATGTCCGGAGGCGTGCGCGACCTGCGGTTCAGAAGGTCTGCAGGGTCACGAGCGTGATCCTGCGCTGCTCGTTCTCCCCTCGGACCTCGATGCGTACGCGCTGTCCGGGGCGCAGCAGGCGCAGCCCGCCCACGTCGAACGCGGCGGCGTCGAACGCCAGCGGCGTGCCGTCGTCCAGGAGGACGCTGCCGGAGCGGGAATCGGGGTCGTACGTGTACGCGGTGGCCTGCATGCAGGCAGCGTACTCAGTCCAGGGTCAGCAGCCCCGTCGCGGCCTTCGCCGTGTACGGGCCCACGCCCAGGAAGAGAGCGGCGCGCAGGTCGTCGCCGGTGTCGACGTCCTGGCGTACGGAGTCGACGCCGTCGAGGGGGAGTTCCGCGGCGCCGGACGCCGCGTGCCGGGCGCGGGAGGCCGTGCCGAATGCGGGAAGCAATTCCGCGCCGGGCGCCGCGGACAAGAGCGTGGTGCCGATTCCGGCGGCATCGGCCACAAAGGCCCGGGGGAATGCGGCCGCCGCGGCGAGAACACGGGCCAATTCGGCGGGGCGCAGCGCCGGAAGATCGGCGTTCAGGGCCGCCAGCGGTGCCGCGGGGCGTTCGGACCGCACGCGGGCCGCTCCGTGCGCGAGAGCGGCGTTCAGGCCCGCCTGCGGGGTGTCGGGGACGATGCGGGCGCCCAGGGC
>NZ_JAAGMG010000991.1 GCF_010548525.1 Streptomyces sp. SID14478 | reverse complement strand
GGGCGCGCACCGGGGCGAGCGCCGCCGTGGCGCGTTCGCGGACGGTGCGCAGCAGGGGGCCGATGCCGTGCCAGGGGTCGGAGGTGCGGCCTGCGATGGCCCCCGCCAGGAGGTCGAGGGCGACGACCGTGCCGGTGAACCCGACGGTCGAGGCGTACGAGTCGGGCTCGTTGCCGAGGTCGACGGTGAGTTCGGCGAGGTCGCCGAGCGGGGACGGCGTGACGTTCAGGACGGCCAGGGTCGACGCGGTGCCGGCCGCCTTGAACGCCGCGAGGGTCTCCGAGCTGCGGCCGCCCTGCGAGACGCCGATGAGCAGGTCCGTGTCGAATCCGGTCAGCCCGTTCTCGACCTCGTCGGCGAGGACCCGCTGGGCCGCCACGCCGTGGGCCCGCAGCACGTCGACGGGGACGGCGAGCGCGGCGTACGAGGCGCCGATGCCGGTGAACAGGGGGCGCTGGACGGAGCGCAGGCCTGCCAGGGAGACGGCGTCGAGCTGAGCGCGCAGGTGGGCGGCGATGCGCTCCAGGGCCTCGGGCTGGGTGTCCTGGCCGGTCTGGAAGGTGATGCGGGATCCGGACATGGGGGGTCCTTGTCTTTCTCGGGGCGTGTCGCGGGGGCCCGGGAGGGCGAGGGCAGAAGGGTGGCGGTGCGTCAGGACGCGGGCGGTGTGGGCGCCTCCGTGCCGGGCGGCGTCGCCTGGGCGGGCACGGTTGCGGCGGTGTCCGGGGCGGGGTCGGGCGCGGCGGTGGTGTCGTCGGCGCTCTCCACCGGTTCCCGGCCCGGTGTGGGCAGGTTGAACCGGACGATGGCGAACCGGAAGATCACGTAGTAGAGCGCGGCGAAGACGAGTCCGATCGGGATGAGCATCCAGGGCTTGGTGGCGATGCCGAAGTTGACGACGTAGTCGATCGCTCCGGAGGAGAAGCCGAAGCCGTCCCGGATGCCGAGCGCGTAGCAGACGGCCATGGAGACGCCGAAGAGCACGGTGTGGATCGCGTACAGGACCGGCGCGACGAACATGAAGCTGAACTCGATGGGTTCGGTGACGCCCGTGACGAAGGAGGTCAGCGCGACCGAGATCATCATGCCCTTGACGACCTTGCGGTTCTCCGGGCGTGCGGTGTGCGCGATGGCGAGGGCGGCGGCGGGCAGCGCGAACATGTAGATCGGGAAGCCGCCGGTCATGAACTGCCCGGCGCTCGGGTCACCGGCCAGGAAGCGGGCGATGTCCCCGTGCACCTCGGCGCCGGTCTGCGGGTTGGTGTAGCTGCCGGCCTCGAACCACGGGAAGAACGAGAAGAAGTGGTGCATGCCGACCGGGATCAGCGCGCGGACGACCACGCCGAACAGGCCCGCACCCCAGGCGCCGGTGCCCACCAGCCACTCGCCGAAGTGGAAGAACCAGCCGCCGACGGTCGGCCAGATGACGCCGAAGGCCGTGCCGAGGACGACGCCGGCGAAGGCACTGAGGATCGGGACCAGCCGGCGGCCGCCGAAGAAGCCGAGCCACTCGGGCAGTTTCGTGCGGCTGAAGCGCTGGTAGAGCAGTGCGCAGACCAGGCCCATCACGATGCCGCCGAGCACCTTGGCGTCCAGCGGTTCGCCGTCGACGCCCTTGGGGAAGGCCGGGCTGGCCAGGACGTTCTTGAAGACCAGGTAGCCGACGGCGGCCGCCAGGGCGGTGGAGCCGTCCGCCTTCTTGGCGAAGCCGATGGCCACGCCGATCGCGAAGAGCAGCGGCAGGTTATCGAAGACCGTCTGGCCGCCCGCGGTCAGGATCATCCCGAACTTGCGCACGATCTCGGGGAAGGCCTCGCGGCCCAGCAGGTCCTCCTTGCCCAGGCGCAGCAGGATGGCGGCGGCGGGCAGGACGGCCACGGGCAGCATCAGGCTGCGCCCGATGCGTTGCATGACTGCCATGGCTCCGCTGCCGGCTCGCTTCTTTGCGGTCGCCGTACTCATCCGTCTTCCTCCATCGGGCAAGGGGAGCGGTGTCGCCGGACATCCGGGAACACCGAGGTCAGCGCGGGAACGACCCGGTCGCTGCCTTCACAAGGTAAGCAGTGGTCTGCAACTGGTCAATAGTGGTATTGCTCTCAGGTCGCATCAGGGTCCTGTGCGGTCGTCTTCGGGTCCTACGGCCTGCATGCACCGGGGCATACGGTCCGCAAGGCCAAGTGGTAAGCAGTGGTATGGTTCCAGCCCGACCAGGAGGTTCCTACGCATGCCGGACCGCGCCGCACCGGACACGTCGGCCCGCGCGCCGCACCGCACCAGCGGTGCCGCGCCCCTGTGGTCACAGGCGGCCGACCTGCTCCGGGAGGAGATCGCCCGGCGCGCGCTGGAGCCCGGCGCGAAGCTGCCCTCCGAACGGGACCTGTGCACCCGCTTCGACATCTCCCGCGTCACCTTGCGCAAGGCCCTGCTGCACTTGGTCGACCAAGGGCTGCTCACGGCCTCGCACGGCCGCGGCTGGTTCGTCGCGACGCCCGCGCCGGCCCGCGAGTGGCCCAACGACCTGGAGTCGTTCACCGCGACCGCCCGCCGCAAGCACATGACGCCGGGCTCCCTGGTCCTGCGGCACGAACCGGTCCTCGCCACGCTCGACGACGCCGACCGCCTGGACGTACCGGCGGGGACGCCGCTGCTGCGGCTCGACCGGGTCCGGCTCCTGGACGACGTCCGCGTCGCCGTCGACCGCACCCTCGTCGTCACCCGGCTCGCCCCCGGCATCGAGGAAGCCGACTTCACCACGGCCTCGCTGTTCGAGGAACTGCGCCTGCGCGGCGTCGAGTTGGACCGCTCCGAGGTGACCATCGAGGCCCGCACGGCGGACGCCGAACTCGCCGAGCACCTGCAGGTCCCCGCCGGCGCACCCATCCTGCGCCTCGACCAGACGATCCACACGCGCGAACAGCGGCCCGTGCTGCTGTCGGTGGTCGAGTACAGCGGCGAGCGCTACCGGCTGCGCACCACCTTCCAGCCGGTCTGACTCCCGCCGCCGCCCCGCCCGTTCAGGCCGGGGCGAGCGTCACGGGCGCGCTGTAGGCGTCGAGCACGCCCGGCGCCGAGGTGATCTGGACGCGGTAGGGGCCGGGGGCGAGCGCGGGCACCGTCACCCGGGCCCGCAGGTCGTGGGGGTCGACTTCGGTGACCAGTACCGCTTCGGTGCGGATCCGCGTCCCGGTGCCCGAGACGAGCCGGATGTCCACCCGATGCCCCAGCGGGCCGACGACCCACCACGCCACGGTCTGCGTGCTGCCGGCCTCCCACCGCGCCCCCTCGCCGGGGACGCGTACCACCAGACTGTCGGCGTCGAGCGCGATCGCGACCTCCGGCCGTTCCAGCACCCGGAAGGCACGGCGGAGCAGGGCCGGCAAGGACGCAGTCGAGGGCATGGCGGAACCTCCGTGTCGCTGGGGCGGGGTGGCAGGCCCCGGCGCCTGCGCATGCCTCCATGGTCCGCCGGGCGCAGGCGGCGCGAGCGCGGCGGAGGTCACCGCGGACCGGGCCGATCGACCCGCTCCAGCCGCTCCCGCCCCCTCGGTTCTTGTGGTGCAGGTCACATGGGGGTCGGCGTGCGAGCCGGTGAGCGGCTTCCGCCACCATCCCGCAGAAGCATCTACCGTTCGGAGTGCCCGGGGACGAGCAGGGACAGGCACAGCTGAGGGAGCGCCCGCTCCAGCGCGAAGCGGTCCCGGACGTGCGGGGTCCGCATCAGGTTGTTGACCAGGGCCACGGCCGCCGCCACGCGATGGCGCCCCTCGGTGTCGGAGACTGCCGGTGCCACCGCACGGACCAGAGCCGTCCACTCGGCCAGATACTCGCGCTGCGCCTGGAGCAGCGTCGTCTGCGACTCCTCGGGCAACTGCCGCGCCTCGGTCAGCAGCAGGCCGATGATCGCCGGGTGCCGCAAGGACAGCGTGACGTACGAGCGGACCACACCGCCCAGGGCCTCTTCGACGTCGGGGGCCGTGGCGAGGACGTCGCCGAGGTCCATCAGCAGGTAGGACCAGCCGCGGTTCAGGGCGGTGACGAGGATGTCGGCCTTGGTGGCGAAGTGGTTGTAGACGCTGGGGCCCGCGATGCCGAGGGCGGCGCCGATGTCCTCGATGGCCACGCGCGTGTACCCGCGCTCGGAGAACAGCCGGATGGCCTCGGCGAGCAGGTGCTCGCGCCGCGACCGGGGCTTGAGGCCCAACGGGACGCGGCGCGTCCCCTCGGCCGGCGTCGGTGCGGGGGAATGCACCACCGTGTGCACCATCGACGTCAGCAGCGGGCCGCTCACCATCTCGCCGGAGCGATGCCACCCGGGACTCAGCAGCACAGCGAGCGTGGCCCAGGCCAGGTAGTCGGCCTGTTCGGGGGCCAGTTCGGGCCGCGTCCGCCGGATCAACCCGGCGACGAGCCGGCCCACGGCGCGGATCTCGGCGTGCACCAGGGCCTGTTGGGACTCGGACAGGTGCATCGTCTCCCGCTGCCACAACATGCCCGACTGGGCGTGCTCGGTGGCGACCGTGACGAGTTCGCCCACCCAGTCGGCCCGGAAGGGCGAACTCATCTCCTCCAGCCGTACGGTGATGGGCGTCACGGAGGAGGACAGGACCTCGAAGAGCAGGTCCTGCTTGCTGCTGAAGTGCCGGTACAGGGCAGACGGGCTGATCGTCACCGCTTCGGCGATGTCCCCCATGGCGACCTGCTCGTATCCGCGCACGCTGATCAGATCACGGGCCGCGGCGAGGATGAGCTGGCGCCGGTTCGACGGGCGCGTGCGGCGCAGGGGCTGCTCGGTACCGGCTTGCTGCGCCGTCACTGGGGGCCTTTCTGTGTACCGCGATTCGATGCGACCAGCCTATCGGCAGGTCAGTTGTTCCAGCCGCCGCCACATACCAGGGTCTGGCCGCTGACGTAGTCGGACTCCGGGGTGCACAGCAGGTAGACGGCGCCCGCCGCCTCCTCGACCGTGCCTGCCCGGCCCAGCGGGATCATCTGTTCCGCGGCGGCGAGGAGCGCCGGGTTCACGCCGACCGCGATCCTGCGCCCGGAGATGTCGATGGTTCCGGGGCCGTCGGCGGAGGCTTCAGTGAGCCGCGTGGCGATCAGGCCGAAGGCGACGGTGTTCACCGTGACGTTGTAGCGGCCCCACTCCTTGGCCAGCGTCTTGGTCAGTCCGGTGACGCCCGCTTTGGCCGCGGCGTAGTTGGCCTGCCCGGCATTGCCGCCGAGGCCGGCGACGGAGGAAATGTTGACGACCTTGCGCACGGTCGGCGTTCGGGCCTCGGAGTCCTTGCGGGCCTGGTCGCGCAGGACCGGCTGGGCGGCCCGAAGGAGCCGGAACGGGGCCTTGAGGTGGACGTCCATGATGGCGTCCCACTGCTCGTCGTCCATCTTCTGGATGACGTTGTCCCACGTGTAACCGGCGTTGTTGACGATGATGTCGATGCCGCCGAAGGTGCTGACGGCCGTCTTCACGAAGGCGTCGGCGAAGCCGTCGTCGGTGACGCTGCCGACGTGGGCGACCGCCCGGCCGCCGACCGCCTCGACGGCGGCCACGGTCTCGGCGGCCGGTGCGGCGTCAAGGTCGTTGACGACCACGTCGGCGCCCTGCGCCGCGAGTTTGAGGGCGATCGCGCGGCCGATGCCGCGGCCGGATCCCGTGATGAGAGCGGTCTTGTGCGCGAGATGGGACATGGAGCTGCCTCCCTGAGGGCGGGTGATGGGGCGGGGTCAGGAAGCGTCGACGAGGGCGGTACCGGTCAGCGTGGTGGTGCCGTCGGCCAGGCGTACGTCGAGGGCGATGGCGGCGACACCGTCCTCGACGGCGCGGACGGAGCCGTGGCAGGTGGGCCGGGCGTGCAGCGGAGTGAGGGCCACGAAGCGGACGTCGAAGGACCGGATGCGCTCTTGCGGTGCCCAGTCGGTCAGCAGACGGCCGAGATAGGCCATCGAGAGCATGCCGTGCGCGAACACGTCCTCCAGGCCGGCGGCCCGCGCCTCGTCGAGGTCGATGTGGAGCGGGTTGTGATCGCCGGAAGCGCCGGCGAACAGGGCGAGCGTGGTGCGGCCGACCGGCGGCAGGTGCAGCGGTTCCAGGACGGTGCCTGCGACGAGAGGCGTGGGGACGGTCATGCGAGGCCTCCGTGTCGCACGATGGTCAACGTCTCCGCGGTGGCGGCCAGTTCGCCCTCTCGCCGGAACTCGCTGCGCCTGACCAGGAAGTCCATGGCGGGGGTCTTGGCCGTCGCGCTGACGATCCGCTGCTCCACCCGCAGGGTGTCCCCCGCGTGCACGAGCCGGTGGTAGGTGAAGCGCTGTTCGCCGTGCAGCACGGTCGCCAGCTCGATGCCCAGGTCGTCGAGGTGTCCGAACGGGCGCGGCGCCTCCAACTCCACGGAGAACAAGAAGGTGGGCGGCATGAGCAGATCGGGGTGCCCGGCGCCCCGGGCGGCCGCGACGTCCGTGTGGACGGGGACGGTATCGCCGATGGCCGCGGCGAACATCCTCAGCCGTCCGCGCTCGAGCGTGACCTCGAACGGCGCGAACTCGAGGGCCAGCGCCTTCTGTTCGTCGATCGGCATGGTCAGCCCACCTTCTCGTACAGCGTGACGACTGCCGCGCCGCCGAGCCCGATGTTGTGCTGGAGGGCGAGCGAGGCCCCCTCGACCTGCCGTGCTTCGGCCTCGCCACGCAACTGCCAGGTCAGTTCGGCGCATTGGGCGAGCCCGGTGGCCCCGAGCGGATGCCCCTTGGAGAGCAGCCCTCCCGAGGGGTTGGTGACCACGCGTCCGCCGTAGGTGTGGTCGCCGTCGCGCACGAACTTCTCCGCCGTGCCCTCGGGCGTCAGCCGCAGCGCCTCGTAACTGAGCACCTCGTTCGTGGTGAAGCAGTCGTGCAGTTCGACGACCGGGATGTCCCCGGGACCGACGCCCGCCTGCTCGTAGACCCGGTCGGCGGCGGCGCGGGCCATGTCGTAGCCGACCAGGCTCATGCGGTCGCCGGAGTGCGACGCGGGGGTGTCGGTCGTCAGCGCCTGGGCGCAGATCGCCACGTCGGTGCGCAGGCCGCGCGCGTGCGCGAAGTCCTCAGTGACGAGCACGGCCGCAGCGGCCCCACAGGTCGGCGGGCAGCACTGGAGCCGGGTGAGCGGGTCGAAGATCATGGGTGACTGCCGCACCTCGTCGAGGGTGACCTGGTCGCGGAAGACGGCGTTGGGGTTGTGCCGCGCATGCCTGCGGGCCTTGACCGCGATCCGGGCGAACAGCTCGGGACCGACGCCGTAGCGCTCCATGTACGCGCGTCCCGCCCCGCCGAACAGGCGGGCCGCGGAAGGGACGTCGGGGTGTTCGCCCTGCACTCCCGCCGCGATCTGCTCGAAGCGGGCCAGCGGTGCCGGCCGGTCCTCCCAGTGGGAGACGAGTGCCCCGCGCTGCATCTGCTCGAAGCCGAGGACCAGCACGCAGTCGGCCGCGCCGCCGAGGATCGCCTGGCGGGCCAGCCACAGCGCCGACGAGCCGGTGGAGCAGTTGTTGTTGACGTTGACGATCGGGATGCCGGACATCCCGACGCCATAGAGGGCGTTCTGCCCGCTCGCCGAATCGCCGTACACATATCCGGCGTAGGCCTGCTGGACGTCGTCGTAGGAGACGCCCGCGTCGGCGAGCGCCCGCAGCGCGGCCTCCTGTGCCATCCCGTCGTAGGGGGCGCTGGTACGCGGTGTCGCGAAGGGGGCCATGCCCACTCCGGCAACGAACACTCGATCAGCCATCCGGTCCTCCCGCAGCTCGATGTCTGTCGTGGACCATAACAGCAAAACTATCGGAGATTCACTTAGACTCTTGCGGGGTGCTGGCTACTGCCTACACTGACCTCGCAGCGAGTCACGCTGAACTCATGATGGTTCACATCTAGGGAAGGGGCCGCCTTGCGCATCACCCACTGCCTGCACCGCCTCGTGCAGCGCGAACCGGACCGCCCGCTGACCATCTGCGGCACACGCACCACCACCGTGGCGCAGTCCGCCGACCGCGTCGCCCGGCTGGCGGGAGCGCTGAAGGCACGCGGCCTGGAGGCGGGCGAGCGCGTCGGCATCCTCGCGATGAACTCCGACCGCTACCACGAGGCGCTGTTCGCCTGCGCGTGGGCCGGACTGGTGGTCGTCCCGCTCAACACGCGCTGGTCCCTCGCCGAGAACGCCTTCGCCGTGGACGACGCGGGCATCCGTCTCCTCCTGGCCGACGACGACTTCGCCGCGGCGGCGCACGAGCTCGAGGACCGCTGCCCGACACTGACCACGGTCGTCCACTGGGGCGAGCACGCCACCCCCACCGGTTGGCTGCCCTACGAGGACCTGCTGACCGACGCCGCTCCCGCCGAGGACGCGTACCGCGGCGGGTCCGACCTCTTCGGGATCTTCTACACGGGCGGAACCACCGGACGGGCCAAGGGAGTTGCCCTCAGCCACGACAACGTCCTCGGCAACGCGGCCGGCGCGCTGGCCACGTATCCGGTGGCCACGGCACACGGCCGGTTCCTGCACGCCGCGCCCATGTTCCACCTCGCCGATCTCGCTGCCTGGGTCATGGGCACGCTCCGCGAGACCACCCATGTGATGGTCCCCGCGTTCGAGCCCGCGGCCGTGCTGGCCGCCCTCGAGCGGCACCGGATCACCGACACCCTGCTCGTGCCCACCATGCTCCAGCTGCTGTGCGACCACCCGGACGCCGACACCGCCGACCTGAGCAGCGTGCGCACCGTGGTGTACGGCGCGTCCCCGATGCCCGAGGCCGTCCTGGAGCGCTCGATGCTGCGTTTCCCCCACGCCGGCTTCGTCCAGGCCTACGGCATGACCGAACTCGGCCCGGTGGCAACGCTCCTGCTGCCCGACGACCACCACGTCGCGGAGCGCCGCCGTTCGGCCGGCCGCTCGACGGTCGCCGTCGACGTCCGCGTCGTGGACGCCGAGGACCATGAAGTGCCCACCGGCACGGTCGGTGAGATCGTCGTGCGCGGCGACAACGTCATGCTCGGCTACTGGAACCGCCCCGAGGAGACCGCCCAGGCGCTGCGCGGCAGTTGGATGCACACCGGTGATGCGGGACGCATGGACGCCGCGGGCTACCTGTTCGTCGTCGACCGGATCAAGGACATGATCGTCACGGGCGGCGAGAACGTGTACTCCGTCGAGGTCGAGAAGACACTCGCCCGGCATCCGGCCGTCGCCGCCTGCGCCGTGATCGGCGTCCCCGACCCGACCTACGGCGAGTGCGTGCACGCCGTCGTGGTCCTGCACCCGGGCTCCGCCGCCGTCCCGGAGGAGCTGACCGACTTCTGCCGGGCCCACATAGCCAACTACAAGGTGCCCCGCAGCGTCGAGTTCATCGACGCCCTCCCGGTCTCCGGAGCGGGCAAGGTCCTCAAGCGCGAGCTGCGCGGGGCCCGTCGGGCGGGTCAGGAGCGCGCGGCGCACTGACGCCGGGACCCGCTCCGCACGACCCCCACCTACTGCACCTCAACCACCCCTGGCGACAAGGCCGTTGACCCGCCCCGCCCGACAAGGAGCGACACATCATGAAGCGCACCATCTACGACGAGGAGCACGAGGCCTTCCGCGGTGTCGTCCGGGACTTCCTCGCCAAGGAAGTCACTCCCGTGTACGACGAGTGGCTCACGGCGCAGCGCGTCCCCCGCGACCTGTTCCACAAGCTCGGCGACCTGGGCGTGACCGGCTTCGACATCCCCGAGGAGTACGGCGGCCCCGGCCCCACCAGCTACAAGTTCCAGGCCGTCATCGCCGAGGAGGCCGCCCGGGCGGCCGTCGTCCTCGGGCACTACTTCGTGTCGACCGGCGTCGTCCTGCCCTATCTGCTGCGCCTGGCCACCGACGAGCAGAAGGCGCGCTGGCTGCCCGGCATCGCCTCGGGCGCCACCACCTTGTGCATCGCGATGACCGAGCCCGGCGCCGGCTCCGACCTCGCGGGTATCCGCACCACGGCACGGCTGTCCGACGACGGACAGCACTATGTGCTCAACGGCGCCAAGACGTTCATCACCGGCGCCCGCAACTCCGAACTGTGCGTGGTCGTCGCCCGCACCTCTCCCTCCGAAGCGGACGACCGCCGGCACGGCCTGAGCCTGCTCGTGGTCGACACCTCCAGCGTGGGCTTCTCCATCGGGCGGCAGCTGGACAAGATCGGCCTGCACACCTCGGACACCTGCGAACTGTCCTTCGCCGACGTGCGCGTTCCGGTCCGCGACGTGCTCGGCCGCGTCGACGACGGCTTCGTCCACCTCGGCGCGCACCTCCCGCGCGAGCGCCTGGCGATCGGCGTCGCGGCAGTGGCCGCGGCGGCCGCGGCCGTCGACCTCACCCGGCACTACGTACGCGACCGACAGGTCTTCGGCAGGCCGGTGGCCGAGTTCCAGAACACCAAGTTCACGCTCGCCGACTGCGTCACCGGGCTGGAGGCGGCGCAGTCCCTCGCCGACCGGGGCATCGCCGCGGACGACGCCGGGATCCTCACGGCCGCGGACGCCGCGCGGATCAAGCTGTTCTGCACCGAGACTGCAGGCCGGATCATCGACGCGTGTCTGCAACTGCACGGCGGATACGGCTACATGCAGGAGTTCCCCATCGCCCGCCTGTACGCCGACACCCGGGTCAGCAGGATCTACGGCGGCACCAGTGAGGTGATGAAGGCGATCATCGCCAAGGACCTCGGGCTGTAGCCCGGCACACGACGCCCCTCAGGTCATCGGCCGGAGCTCCCGCCACCGGGTTCCGCGTCGAGGACGCGGTGGGCCAGTCGCTTCCACACGTCGAGGTTCGGATCACTTCTGTGGTCCCGCGGCTCGAAGGTGTAGGTCAGGGCGACACCCCGCATGCTGGACAGGAGCACGGGCGCGAGATCGGCGAAGTCGGGGTGTGCGACGAGCTCCGGTCCGAACAGGGCGACGACCAGACGACGGATGTGGCGGCCCAGCTCGTGCTCCTGCGGCCTGAGCGCATCGGCGAGCTGAGGGTTGTGCTGAGCCGCGGCCCACAGTTGCAGCGCGGCGCGGAACAGCGGACCGTGGTAGCTCATCCAGATCTGTTCGACGGCGTCGTCGATGGTGCCTGCTGCCTTCGGGACATCGATCTCACCGGTGCGCTGCAGCGCCAGGTGCTGGACCGCCGCGATCAGCAGGTCGTCGCGCGCCGGGAACTGGTGGAGCATGCTGCCGCGCGAGACACCCGCGCGCTCCTGGATGCGCGAGGTCGTGGTCGCGGTGTACCCGTCCTCGGCGAGACAGGCGACTGCCGCTGCCAGAATGCGCTCGCGCGTGTTCCATGCCCGCTGCTGCACCGGCAGCGCAGCGGAGTGAGAGGAGGCCATGCCACCAAATTTACCGTGGCGCCTGCCCCGACCGACCAGTACGGGCTGACCGACCGCGCCGCGCCCCGGCGCCCAGCAGAGCGGCGATCTCGTCCCAGAGCGGCTCCGGCAGCTCGTGGCCCATTCCGGGGAAGACCGTGAGCGTCGACCGCGGGATCACTTCGCGCAACCGCGCGGAAGCCGCCGGGTCGACCAGTTGGTCGCTGTCGCCGGTCAGGATCGTCGTGGGCACCCGCAGCGCGCGGAGCATCTCGTCGTGGTCGACCGTGGTGAGCAGGGCCCGCAGCTGGCGTTCCGGCCCGCCGGGCTCCCAGCCCCGGTCCCAGATCCTTGCCCCGACAGCGGTGAGCCACGCGGTGTCCTGGGGGTACGCCGTCGACCGGCAGACCGCCTCCGCGGCCAGGTACTGGGCGACGAACGCGTCCCGGCTCGCCGGGGCGGCGGCGGCCGTGCGCCCCTCGACCGCGGCCCGCCCGCGGAAGTACCGCAGCGACGGCGCCGTGTACAGGAGTCCCAGCGAGCGCACCCTGTGCGGATGACGCAGGGCGAGTTGCTGAGCGACCATGCCACCCATCGACTGCCCGACGACGTGGGCCGAGCCGAGACCGAGACCGTCGAGCAGCGCCGCGGTGTCGTCCGCGAGGTCGCTCAGCTCGTAACCTCCCTCCGGGTAGCGCTGCGACTGTCCGACGTCGCGGTTGTCGAAGCGGATGACGCGGAAGCCCTCCTGGACCAGGCGTTCGCAGAACCCCTCTCGCCAGCCCAGGAGTTGAGCACCGTGGCCCTGGATGAGCACCATGGGCGGCAGGTCCTCGGAGCCGAAGGCGTCCCAGGCGATACGGGCTCCGGACGGTGTGATCACGAACGCCATGTCGTGTCCTCTCCCTGCCCGCACTCAGCGGACCGTCTTGACGAAGGAAATGGTGATGCCGGAGATCAGGGCGGTGACGATGCCGAACACGTACAGGGCGGTGTATCCGCCGAAGAAGGTGAGCAGGCCGCCCGCCAGCGCGCCCGACACGATCTGCGGCAGGCCGGTCGCGACTGCCAGGAGGCCGAAGTCCCGCCCGACGCGGTCGTGGTGCGGCAGGACGAGGGACATGACGGCCAGGTCGACGCCGAAGTACGTGCCGATGAAGATGCCGAGGAAGACCGAGTAGACGACCATGCCGGTCCAGGTGGCGCTGATCACCGGAATGCAGAACGTGGCCGCGAGACCGAGGGCCGAGATGCCCACGAACAGCTTGCGGCGGTCGATCCTGTCGGCGAGCCAGCCGAGGAAGGTGGCGACCACGACCCAGGCGACGGTGGTGAGGGTGAGCAGGTTGCTGACGGCGACTCCGACGTCGCCGCCCGGCACATCGTCCTTGCCTATGTAGTCGGTCAGCGTGTAGTAGAGGTAGCCGCTGACCGTGAAGTACGAGAGGAACAGGGCGAAGCGGCTCACGAAGGCCCAGGTGAAGTCCCTGCTGCGGAACGCCTCGAAGAAGCCGCGCATCCCGCGGCGCTGCGCGGGCAGGCGTTCGCGCCGTGTGGCGGGAGCGAGCGACGATCCCTCCCGCACGCCCAGTACGAGCGCCAGGCTCGCGGCGACGAGCACGACAGCGGTGATCGCATAGCCCCAGAAGTGCCCTGCGCGGCTGGCGACGTTCACGCCGATCAGCACGCCGACAGGAGTGCCCAGGCCGACGAGGGCCGAGGCGACGCCGCGCCGCTCCTCGGGGACGCGATCGGGCAGGATCGCGATGAGGGCGCCCTGGTACATGTTCGCCGCGAGCCACAGCAGCGCGTACACGATCCCGAGCAGAAGCAGATGCGCGCTCTGCGACATCGCGATCATCAGCACTCCCGAGATGCCGGAGAGCACCACGATCCAGGGCGTGCGCCGGCCGAAGCGCGAGCGCGTGCGGTCCGAGAGCGCGCCGCCCAGCGGAAGGCCCACCAGCGCGGCGACGGCCGCGAACGTCGTCAACAGGGCCAGGTTTCCCACCTTGTCGGCGGGGTCCAGCGCCTCGACCTGGGTGGGGACCAGCACCTGCTGGACGCCGTTGAACACGGCGGTCATGGCGGCGACCGCCGCGAGGAGGAGCGGGAGCAGCCGGCGAAGTCGTACCGCTGGAGTGAAGTGACGTGCCTGCCCGGTGAGTTCGGTACGCGTCATGTGCTCCTCCGAGGGAGCCTCGGGCCGGGTGGTGCACGGCCCTGGCGGGTGGGGGCGGCGACACACTAACGTGAACTAGTCAGCGCTGACTAGTCAGTTGTGCCCAGGAGGTTTCGATGTCGAGCCGCACCCGCTCCGCAGCCCTGTTCCTCGCGTCCGTCACCGCGGCGGGCAGCCTCGCGCTCGCTCCTCCCGCGACGGCCCTCCCCGGCGCACCGCCCTACGGCGTCGGCGTGACCCACAACGTGCCGATCACCATGAGCGACGGCGTGGTGCTGGAGGCGAACGTCTACGCGCCGACGGATCCCGCCACCGGCGAACCGGCCCGCGGCCCGTTCCCCGTCGTCCTCACGCTCACCCCGTACGGCAAGGACCAGGGCGAGACGGACCCCGAACGCGGGGACGTCGGCATGGGAAAGGACACGGACCTCATCGAGCACGGCTACATCCACGCCACCGTCGACGTCCGCGGGACCGGACTCTCCGGCGGGACGTGGTCGTTCGCGCAACCGCAGGAGTCGGCCGACGGTGCGCGCGTCGTCGACTGGGCCTCCAAGCTGCCCCGTGCGACCGGCTCCGTCGGCATGATCGGGGAATCGTACGCAGGGATCGACCAGTTGCTGCTGGCCGGCCGCATCGGGCCGAAGTCGCCCCTCAAGGCGATCATGCCGATCGTGCCCTCCGACGACATCTATCGGGACGCAGCGGCTCCGGGCGGAGTCACCAACCCGCTCCTGCTGGCGGAGTTCGTACTCGCCAACCTCCCGCTGAGCGAACAGAACGCCCTCACCGAGGCCCTGCGGACCGCCCGCACTCCGGCGGACGTCACCCGCCTCCTGTCGGTGATGACCGGGCATCTCGGCGGTCTCGGCGCGCTCCCGGTCGCGGAGGTCGCCCTCGGCGGACCGGCCGCGTACGACGAGCCCTACTGGCACGACCGCAGTCCGCACCACGTGCTCGGGGACATCGTCGCAAGCGACGTCCCCACCATGATCCTGGGCGGCTGGCGGGACGCCTTCCAGCGCGGCGGCCCTCAGCTCTACGCCGGCCTGCAGAACGCCGCCGCCGGACGGCCGGTCTCCGCGCCGATGGACGCCGGGCAGAAGGCCGATCCGCGATTCCAGTTGATCTACGGCGACTGGTACCACAACCAACTGGGGCTGCCCGCCTCGCCCGACCGGATCAAGGTCAACGCCGTCGCACTACGGTGGTTCGATCACTGGCTCAAGGGCGTGGACAACGGCGTCACCGCGACCAAGACGCCGCTGCGCACCGTCGACAGGACGACGGGGACGTGGACACAGGGCGCGACCTACCCGTTCGCCGGCGCCGAACCGACCCGCATGTACCTCGGCGCGGGGAACACCCTCGGCGCGACCGCGCCCACGGACTCCGGTACCGACGCGATCACATGGACCAACGCACCGCTGTGCACCCCGTCCGTCACCCAGTTCCTCCTGCTCGGCAGCGACCAGAACGCACGGGACGAGGCCGGGCTGCCGCCCTCGCCGTGCAACACCGACGACCGCGGCACGCAGCAGGCCCCGTACGCGCAGACCTACACCACGGCGCCGCTGCGGCAACCCCGAGTGATCGCCGGGCCGGTCAGCGCGCACCTCAGCGCCAGGGTCAACACCCGCGACAGCGAGTGGGTGGTACGGCTCGAGGACGTCTCGCCCGACGGTACCTCCACACCCCTGAGCCGTGGTGCCCTGCTCGGCTCGCACCGCGCCCTCGACCCCCGTCGCACCTGGTCCGCGCCGGACGGCACGACGCTCGTGCCGTACCACCCGCACACGCGCGCGTCGGTCGACCACGCACCACGGAACACCGACACCGGCTACGACGTCGAGGTGTTCCCCACGCAGGCCACCGTCACGGCCGGTCACCGCATCCGCGTGACGATCTCCACCAACGACTCCCCCGCGCTCCTCCCGTCCGCCGCCCAGACGGTGAACCTGGTGGGCGGGGTCTACCGCATCCGGCACGGTGGCGACGACGCGTCGTACGTACAGATGCCGCTCTCCGCTCCCGGAGCACTCGGAGCCGCGTGCACCGACACGACCATGTGCCCCTGACCGGGGGGGAACTCAGCTGACCGGTCCGGACCAGGGATGGTCATGCAAAAGACGGGAACTCCGAACCGGCAGGCCGACCAGAGGAGTTGCCATGCTCGCCGTCATCGCCGCAGTACTGTTCCTCATCTCCTTCCTCATCAACGCAGCGGACATCTCGACCAATGACGTCTTCACCTCGGTGAACATCATGCTGGTCGGATTCATCCTGCTGTCCCTGCATCTCGCCGGCGCAGCGAGCTGGACGAAGAACAGGTCCTCGCGCCGACGCTGACCCGGGATGCGCAACCGGGCACAGGGCGTCGTACCAGACCCGGGCGATCTTCTCGTGGCCCGATCGGCTGGGGTGCAGGCCGTCAGCGAGGTCCGCTGTGGTCAACGCGTCGTACACGTCCACCAGGTGCACTCTCTCCCCCTTCGCGGCGACCACGTCGCGAAGGGCCGCGTTGTAAGCCGTGACGCGTCGCTCGCGCGTGGAGCTGGGCTGCGGCGGAACCGTGGCGACGAACACCTCGCACGCCGGGCGGGCCTCCTGGATGTGGTCGATGAGCCGGGCCAGGCGCGTCGGTGCCTGCGCGGTGTCGTAGTTCTGGTTGAGGTCGTTGGTGCCGATCAGCAGCAGCACCGTGTTCGGCACGTACGTGCGCAGCCATGTGCGTACGTGGGCGTCCACCTGGTCGATGCGCCAGCCGGAGTGACCCTCGTGGTGGCGCACGACCAGGTCGTCCGGGCCGTTGGCGAGGGAGCCGACGAAGTCGACGGCACAGCCGTCCGCGGTCAGCAGCCGGCGCAGTGCGACGCGATAGCCACCGGGGTACGCCTGGTGCCCGTCGGTGAGCGAGTCACCGAGGGGCATGATGCGCATGCGCCCGACGGAACCGGAAAGGGGACGGTCGGGCGGGGTGTGGGACGGCGGCACTGATGCTCCTCGGGGGCAGGGGATCGTCGTCGGGCCGCGGGCGGAGGGCGCGTCGGGTCGCCTCCGCCCGCGGCGGCTCGGTCAGGCCTTGGGCGGGATCGGCACGGTAGGCGTGATGCCGGTCGACCCATTGATCATCTTGGTGGCCTCGCCCGCCAGCCGGAGGTAGAAGTCGGAGGAGACGCTCGTCCCGTCGGCGTCGAGGGTGAGGAAGTACTGGTCGGCGGGGATCATCGACTTGTCCGTCGCGGCCGGTGCGATGGCGGTGGCCTCGTCGTACTCGTCGAACATCGCGATGAACGCCGACTTCGTACCGCACCGGGCGACGGCCGCGGCCTGCTGCCACATGAAGTCCCCTGCCTTGCGCGGGATTTCGTTGCGCGGGCCGCCGTTCCAGTTGGACCAGGCGAATCCGGGATAGATGACGGGCTGGTACTCCTGGCCGTTGGCCTTCAGTGCGGCCATGTCGTCGTCGAACAGCTTCTGGTCGACACCCGAGTTGCCGACGTTCCAGGGGGACACCATGTTCAAGGCCGCGTAGACGGGACCGAAGCCGGGCTTGGCGCCCGCGCCGGTGCGCCAGCCCCGGGGGACGCCCCCGATGACGTAGGCGCCCTTGCTCTTGAACCAGTTGACGAGTTCCAGACTGCTCTCGACCGTACCGGGGCGGTTGGGGAAGCCCAGGCCCCACAGGTGGACGACGGGCTTTCCGCCCTCGCGTGCGTAGGCCGGGGAGTCGGGCAGGTGCAGCGTGCCGTTGACGGTGTCGGTCCAGTCCTTCTGCAGCGTGGCCACCAGGTTCGCGTCGGTGAGGCCGCTGATGTCGTACTCGATGTAGAAGCCGCGCCCGTACTTCTGCGCGGCGTCGCGCGCCTTGCCGTGGATGTCGTTGCGCTGCTTGAAGCGCGGCTGGTCGACCGCGCTGACGTCGCTGCCGAACCGCTGCAGGGCCGCTCCGTCTATCCCGTACTGCTGCATCCAGTGGAAGTGCTGGTCGATGACCGCCGTGGAGTAGGAGCTGAACAAGGTGGCGGGCTTGCCGTTGCCCAGTGCCGCGTATCCCGTCCTGAAGAGGGACGCGGCCGGGTAGGCCGACGTGTCCGGGTAGAGCTCGAACGTCTGGTTGCCGGGCGAGGGTGCGGTGCCCCTGGACCAGTGCGTCCAGGTGTTGATCGGGGAGCCGTCGCCGGTCGCGGCGAACCAGCCCTGGTAGCCGACGTACACCTTCCCCTTCACCGGGCCGGCCGCGCTCGTGTGCGGACCGGCGGGCTCGGCGCTCGGGGAGTGCGTGGTCTGTGCGTCGGCCGACGTGAGACTGCCGATGCCTGCCCAGGCCGCAGCTCCTGCCGCGCCGAGCGCGCCGGCGCCTCGCAGGAAACTCCGCCGATTGTGGGCGTGTTCAGCCATTTCAGCTCCTTGCTGGTGGGGGGGGATCGGGTTCAAGCCGCACGGGAGCGGTGCAGGCGGCCGCCGCCGGGTGCGTCGGGGCGCAGCGCGAGCGGCACGAGCGAGCCGGGGACGGCGCGCAGCGCCTGGTACCAGACGGCGGCCATCTTCCCGTAGCCGGCCTGGGTCGGATGGATGCCGTCGGCGAGGTCCGCGGTGGTCAGCGCGTCGTACATCCGGACCAGATGGGTGCGCGGCCCCTTGGTGGCGACGAGCTGCCCAAGCGCCGCGTTGTACGCCCTGACCCTGCTCTCCAAGGTGGCGTTGGACTGCGGCGGGACCGTCGCGACGAACAGTTCGCAGCGCGGCCGGCCCGTGCGGATGTGGTCGATGAGCTGCGACAGCCGGTCGGGCGCGTGGGCGATGTCGTGGTTCTGGTTGAGGTCGTTCGTGCCGATGAGCAGCAGGACGGTCCGCGGGTCGCTCTGCTGGAGCCAGGCCGAGATGTTCGCGTCCAGTTGGTCGATGCGCCAGCCGGAGTGACCCTCGTGATCGTGATCGCCCAGTTCGGCGGGGCCGTTGGACTGCGAACCGACGAAGTCGACGGTGTAGCCGCCGGCGGCCAGGCGCTGCCAGAGACCTACGCGGTATCCCCCGGGGTACGGGGTGAAGCCGTCGGTGATCGAGTCGCCCAGCGGCATGATGCGCACGCCGCCGTTCGACTCCCCCGGTACGTCCGCGGAGGCGGGGGCCGGGCGCAGCACGAGAGAGGCCGTCGCGAAGGCGCCGCCGAGCAGGGCCGCGCGTCTGGACAGGGTGGTGTTCATGGGAACTCCTGTGTAGGGGCGGGCATGCGGCCCGCCGCGCGTCAGTCCGTGATCGTGAACGTGCCCTGGGAGTCGTTCTGGAGCCCGGTCTGTCCCGGCAGCAGGTGCTCGATCTTGTTGCCGGAGAACGCCCCGGTGCCGGTGACGCCCGTGGCGACCCAGATCCCCTGGCTCGCGGGGCCGTCGATGGTGTTGTTCCGCAGCGTCACGTCGACGTTCTTCTTGGTGATGAACAGGCCCGCACGCAGTGCGCCGCGCAGGACGTTGTCCGTCATGACGACGTGGGTGAACGCGTCGGGGAAGTTCGACGTCGGTGCCGGCGAGCCGATCTGCACCCCGTGCCGCACGCCGTTCCAGCCGCCGCCACCGAGCAGGACATTGCCGCTGACCGTGGCGGACTCCAACGGGTGGCCCGAGTCGCCGAAGACACCGACCTCCAGCGTGCTGTTCGAGGACACGCTCTTCACGAGGTTGTTCCTGAACTGGATGTCCTTGCCTCCGGCGATCCGCAGGCCGTTGGCCCACCAGGGCGCGATCGCCGTGTTGTTGAGTACCCGGGCGCCGCTCAGCTGGCCGTTGTCGCCGTTGGTGCCGGAGTCCGAGTAGACGGCGAAGGAGTCGTCGCCGGTGTTGCGCGCGAAGTTGTTCTCGACCGTGATGTCGTCGCCGCGTTTGTCGGGGCTGGGCGTGTTGCTGTTGTTGATGTTGAAGCCGTCGCCGTACGAGTCCGCGGTGCGGCTGTCGCGGAGGGTACCGCCGGTGCCCGACAGCCAGTTGGCGTCCGTGTGCCGGGTCCAGATCCGCTCCACCAGCCAGCCCTTGGCGCCGCTGGCGTTGATGCCGTAGTCGGAGCCGCCCGGGCCGCGGACGTCCCGGTAGACGGCGTTGGCGTCGATCTGGATGTCGCTCAGGCGGGTGCCGGAGCCGACGAGGATCTGGGAGCGCTGCGTGGCCGGCAGGGGCGGCTTGCGGTAGATCGTGGTGTACCACATGCCTGCGCCGCGCACGGTGACGCCGGTGAAGTCCAGCGGCGCGGCCCCGGCGAAGCTGTTGGTGAGGTACTTGCCCGGCGGGATCCAGACCGGCTTGCCCTGTGCCCGGGCGGTGTCGACGGTCTTCTGGATGGCGAGCGTCGAGTCCTTGCGGAACGTCGGGTCGGCGCCCTGGTCGACGACGGACAGCGCCCCCTCGGGCCGGGCTCGCGCGGGCCCGACGTCCTCCAGGTCGACGGAGTCCACGTCGTAGTAGGCGGCGGTGCTGTCGGCGTCCTTCTTGAACGTGAGCGTGGCGCCCTTCGGGATGGGGGCGCCGTCCACCCGGACGGGGAACTCGTTGTAGAAGCGGTAGGCCGCGCCGCCGGCGTTCGGGTCGTCGGCGTTGGTGGTGGCGTGCCGGTAGTTCCACGCCTGCTTCGAGCTGACCGTGATCGCCTGGCGGAACGTGCCGTCGACATAGAGATTCAGCGAGGCATCGATGCCGCCGCCCTGCGGTGCGTCGGGGATGGAGGCGCGCACGACGAGCGTGTTCGCCTGCTTGCCGGTCGTGTTGGTGACCGTCACGGACTGCCCGGTCTTCTCCAGTTTCGCGTAGGCGTAGCCGGATGCCTCCGTCTCCGGTGTGGCGCTGGTGGGTGCGGGGTCCCCGGGCGTGATGGCGTGGGTCCGGGCCCCGCCGCCGAGCGTGCCGGACTCCGCCTCGATCGTCACGAACGGGGTACGGGCTCCGGCCGTGGCCCGGGAGTCGGCGCCGGTCGCGGCCACGGGCACCGCGTGCCCTTGGCTGTCGGGGAGGACGGTGAGCGCGCCCGCGCCGAGCAGTGCGGCACATGCGACCTGGAGGGAGAGCCGCCGGAGGGTGCGGTGCTGCATGTGTGACCTCTCGTTCGCCTGTGCGGCGGTCGGGGTGCGGGGGTGGGGTGAGCCGTCAGGGCGTCACTGGGCGGACATGAAAGTCCATCCTCTTGACTTACGTCAATGCGTGCGACAGGCCCAATTCACGGCTTCTGCCGACGAGTTGGCGCGAGGCCGGGTCACGGCACGGTCGGCGGGAAGGCTGCGCAGCACACCATGCGGCCGCGGGGCCGGGGGCACGGGCGGGCGGCGGTCCACCCGGCATGTTCCTGCTACGCCCCGGCTCTGACCAGGCGCATCGCGCTCGTGAGCCAGGGAGCCCCATCCGCCCGGCCGGTCCCGTCGTACGAGGTTTCCCGCACGTGGAGGAGTTGACCGTCGGCCGTACCGCCGGGCTGCGAACGTGCCTGCAGGTCCGGGGAGTTCGCGGCGACGAAGGAGTGCCCTGCTCCATTTCCCCGTCGGACGAAGGTAGTTAGTACAGCATATTGACAAAGCAGGGAGCCGGTTCATACGTTCGCCCTCTCGCACCCGGCACGTCCGACCACGGGCCTCCCGCCTTCAGCCGGATCCGCCGGGCGCGGTCCGAGCCACCCCGAAATGCCGCACCCCGCACGTGCGGCGCCGATGGGAGCGTGCAACCACCTTGACCACCGACACCCGACGGGCCCTCGTCGTCCGCGGCGGCTGGGACGGGCACCAGCCCGTGACGATCAGCGACAGCTTCGTGCCGTTCCTCAAGGAGCAGGGCTTCTCGGTCGAGACGGCGGACGACCTCGCCGTGTACGACGACACCGAGCGGCTGGCCGCCACCGACCTGATCGTGCAGTGCTGGACGATGGGCATCATCACCCGTGAGCAGAGCGACAACCTCGCCGCCGCCGTGCGGGCGGGCACCGGTCTGGCAGGCTGGCACGGCGGCATCGTGGACTGCTTCCACGACCACGGCTACCACCTGCTGACCGGCGGGAAGTTCGTGATGCACCCACCGGGCTTCCACGACCACACCGTGCACCTGCTGCCCGAGCGCGCCGACCACCCGGTCCTCGCCGGCCTCGCCGACTTCGACGTCCACACCGAGCAGTACTGGATGCTCACCGACCCGCACATCGAGGTCCTGGCCACCACCACCTTCCCCGCCGACGACCTGCACGACCGGCCCGCGGTGATGCCTGCCGTGTGGACCCGGACCTGGGGCGCGGGCCGCGTCTTCGTCTCCACCATCGGGCACAAGCCCGACGACTTCGACGTGCCGGAGGTCCGGACACTGACCGAGAGGGGACTGCTGTGGGCGAGCCGCTGAACATCGGCATCGTGGGCGCGGGCAAGATCAGCGGCGCCTACCTCTCGACACTGGCGCGGCTGACGAACGTACGGCTGACCGCCGTCACCGACCTGGACGACAGCCGCGCGCGGGCCCTCGCCACGCAGTACGAGGGACCGGTCGCCGTGGCACCCACGGTCGCCGACCTCGTGTCCCGCGACGACGTGGACGCCGTCCTCAATCTGACGATCCCCGCCGCCCACGCGGACGTCGCCCTCCAGGCGCTGGCCGCGGGCAAGCACGTGTACGGCGAGAAGCCCCTCGCGGCGCACCGCAAGGAGGCCGACGCCGTGCTCGCGGCCGCACGCGAGGCGGGCCTGCGGGTGGGCTGCGCGCCCGACACCGTCCTCGGCACCGGCACCCAGACCGCGCGCAGGACGATCGACGACGGCCTCATCGGCAGGCCCGTCGCGGCCACCGCCTTCATGACGGGTGCGGGCCACGAGAAGTGGCACCCGGACCCGGAGTTCTACTACCGGCCGGGCGGTGGCCCGCTCCTCGACATGGGCCCCTATTACCTGTCGGCCCTCGTCCACCTGCTGGGCCCGGTCGTGCGGGTCACCGGCGCCTCCTCGCGGCCGCGCGCCGAGCGCACGATCGGCAGCGGCCCCCGCGCCGGGCACACCTTCCCCGTCGAGGTGGACACCCACATCACCGGCGTCCTGGAGCACGCGGGCGGCGCCCTGTCCACGCTCATCATGAGCTTCGACGTACGTGCGGCCCGCCTCCCCCGCATCGAGGTGCACGGCACCGACGCCTCCTTGTCCGTGCCCGACCCGAACACCTTCGACGGCCCGGTCGAGATCCACCGCGGCGACGGCTGGACGGCCCTGCCCGTCCGCGCCGGGTACCGCGACGCGGGGCGCGGGACCGGGCTCGCCGACCTTGCCGCCGCGCTCGACTCCGGCCGCCCGCACCGCGCTTCGGCCGAACTCGCCGCGCACGTCCTCGACGTCATGCTGACCCTCATGGACGCGGCGGATCAGGACCGCGCCCTGCCCGTGACCAGCACCTGCGAGCGTCCCGCCCCGGTGACCGACTGAGCGACCTGTCGATCAGCACACCGCACCCGCCCCGCCGCCCGCGCGTACCAACAGGAGACCCCCTTCATGCACGACGACCGGAACCTGGTCGAAGCACGTCTGGACCGCGTCCTCAGGGAGCGCATCCGGCCGGCCGTCCACCCCGCCACCACCCCGCTGACCGTGGAGATCTGGTCCACGGCGGGCGAACCCGTCCCCGTCCCCGAGGGGCTGACCGCGCCCACCCGCCCCATTGCGCCGGGCACCCCGTGGGGCACGCCGTGGGGCACGAGCTGGTTCAAGGTGACCGGCACGGTGCCGACCGAGTGGGCCGGGCGGACGGTCGAGGCCGTGCTCGGCCTCGGCTTCACCCCGCGCACCCCCGGCTTCCAGTGCGAGGGCCTCGTGTACACACCCGACGGCACCCCGGTCAAGGGCCTGCACCCGCGGAACAACTACGTCCGCGTCGGCGCCCCGGTGACCGGCGGCGAGCAGGTCCACTGGCGCATCGAAGCCGCCTCCAACCCCGATCTCGAAGCGGACGGCGTGCCCTTCCGGCCGACCCGGCTCGGCGAGAAGGCGACCGCGGGCGACGCGCCGCAGTACGTCCTCGGCGACATGGTGCTCGCCGTGTTCGACGAGACCGTGTGGAACCTGGTCATGGACCTGGAGGTCCTCGGTGAGCTGATGGCGGAACTTCCCGTCGACGGCGCCCGCCGCTGGGAGCTGCTGCGCGCCGTCAGCCGCGCGCTGGACGCCATCGACCTCCAGGACGTCAACGGCACCGCCCAAGCGGCCCGGGACGCACTCGCCGACGTGCTGGCCACGCCCGCCGCACCGGCCGCGCACCGCATCAGCGCCGTCGGCCACGCCCACATCGACTCCGCGTGGCTGTGGCCGCTGCGCGAGACGGTGCGCAAGGTCGCCCGCACCACGTCCAACATGACACAACTCCTCGAAGACGAACCGGACTTCGTCTTCGCCATGTCGCAGGCCCAGCAGTACGCCTGGATCAAGGAGCACCGCCCCGAGGTCTACGCGAAGGTCAAGAAGGCCGTCGCCGAGGGCCGCTTCGTGCCGGTCGGTGGCATGTGGGTCGAGTCGGACACGAACATGCCGGGCTCGGAGGCGATGGCCCGTCAGTTCGTGTACGGCAAACGGTTCTTCCTCGACGAGTTCGGCATCGAGAACGACGAGGCCTGGCTGCCCGACACCTTCGGCTTCGCCGCGGGCCTCCCGCAGATCATCAAGGCGGCCGGCTCCGACCGCCTCCTCACCCAGAAGATCTCGTGGAGCAGGACCAACTCCTTCCCGCACCACACCTTCGACTGGGAGGGCATCGACGGCACCCGGATCTTCACCCACTTCCCGCCCGTCGACTCGTACAACTGCGAGATGACCGGTGTCCAACTCGCGCACGCAGCACGGAACTTCAAGGAAAAGGGCAACGCCAGGCACTCCCTCGCCCCCGTCGGCTACGGCGACGGCGGCGGCGGTACCACGCGGGAGATGGTCGCGAAGGCGGCCCGGCTGCGCAGCCTGGAGGGCGCGCCGACCGTGCGGTGGGAGGCACCGGCCGACTTCTTCGCCAAGGCGCAGGCCGAGTACCCCGACCCGCCGGTGTGGGTCGGCGAGCTCTACCTGGAGCTGCACCGCGCCACCCTCACCAGCCAGGCGGGCACCAAGCGCGGCAACCGGCGCAGCGAATCCCTGCTGACGGAGGCCGAGTTGTGGTCGGCGACGGCAGCGGCCCGGGCCGGAACACCGTATCCCTACGAGGACCTCGACCGGATCTGGAAGACGGTGCTGCTGCACCAGTTCCATGACATCCTGCCGGGCTCGTCGATCGCCTGGGTGCACCGCGAGGCGCGGGAGACGTACGCGCGCCTGGCAAAGGAGCTGGAAGACATCATCGCGGGCGCCCAGCGCGCGCTCGCCGGTACCGGAACCCGCGAGCTGGTCTTCAACCCGGCGCCGCACGCCCGCCGCGGTGTTCTTGCCGGCGGCGCGTCCGCCACCGCATCCGACGGTGGCGGCGTGCCTCCCGTACCGCGCGAAGGGGGCGGCTTCGTCCTCGACAACGGTCTGCTGTGCGTGGAGATCGACGCGCGCGGCCTGGTCGTCTCCGTCTACGACCACGCGGCCGAGCGCGAGGCGATCGCCCCGGGGCAGGCGGCCAACCTGCTCCAGCTGCACCCCGACTTCCCCAACCAGTGGGACGCCTGGGACGTCGACGCCTTCTACCGCAACACCGGCAGCGACCTCGTCGACGTCACTGCTCTGGACGTCGACGGCACATCGGTGCGGATCGAGCGGGCCTTCGGCGGCTCCCGCGTCAGCCAGCTGCTCTCCGTGCCGAAGGGCGCCAAGCGGCTCGACATCGCGACCGAGGTGGACTGGCACGAGAGCGAGCGGTTCCTGAAGCTCGCCTTCCCCCTCGACGTGAAGGCCGACCGGTACGCGTCGGAGACCCAGTTCGGGCACGTCTTCCGGCCCACCCACCAGAACACCAGCTGGGAGTGGGCCAAGTTCGAGGCCTGCAACCATCGCTTCGTGCACGTCGACGAGCCCGGCTGGGGCGTCGCGCTCGTCAACGACGCCACCTACGGGCACGACGTGACCCGTGCGGTACGCAGCGGCGGCGGGACCACCACGACCGTGCGGGCGTCGCTGCTGCGCGCACCGCGCTACCCGGACCCGGAGACGGACCAGGGCGTGCACCGCTTCCGGCACGCGCTGGTGCCGGGCGCGACGATCGGCGACGCGGTCCGCGAGGGCCACCGCGCCCATCTCCCCGAGCGCCGCGTCACCGGCGGCGCCGCCGAGGTGGCACCGCTGGTCACGGTCGACAACGACGCCGTCGTGGTGAGCGCGGTCAAGCTCGCCGACGACCGCAGCGGCGACCTCGTGGTCCGCCTGTACGAGGCGCACGGGGCCCGCGCCCGCGCCACCGTCCGCGTCGACGGCTTCGACACCTCGTCGGTGGTCCGCACGGACCTGCTGGAACGCCCGCTTGCCGGCGTCACCTCGCCGGCGGTGTCCGGCGGCGAAGTGGCGCTCGCCCTGCGGCCGTTCCAGATGGTGACCCTGCGGCTGCCGCGCGCCTGAGAGGACGAGCGCCATGACATCCCCCTCGGCACGCGCGGACCGCCCCACGGCGCTGTGCGTCATGAGCCCCGACATCGCCGGTCTCGTCCTGCCGGACGAACTGCGCGGCCGCCTCGGCGAGTTGGTGCGGCTGATCCCGGACCCGTCGGGCGAGGTGGTGCACGCCGGTTTTCCCGAGGAGCTCGCCTCGGCGGAGGTCCTGGTCAGCAGCTGGGGCTGTCCGCAGCTGACGGCCGAGGTACTGGCCGGGGCGCCACGGCTGCGGGTCGTGCTGCACGCCGCGGGGACCGTCAAGTCACTGGTGAGCGAGGCGGTGTGGGAGCGCGGCATCGTGGTCTCGTCGGCCGCCGACGCCAACGCCGGTCCGGTCGTCGCGTACACCGCCGCCCTGATCACGCTCGCCGCCCGGCGCACGCTGACCATGGCGGCGGGCTACGGGGGCGGGTGGCCGGACCACACCCTGCGCTCGGGTGGCGACGGGCTGACCGTGGGCATCATCGGCGCCTCCCGCATCGGCCGCGGCGTGATCGCCGAACTGG
Organism: Streptomyces sp. SID14478; assembly: GCF_010548525.1. Lineage (GTDB taxonomy): Bacteria > Actinomycetota > Actinomycetes > Streptomycetales > Streptomycetaceae > Streptomyces. The sequence continues at coordinate 6,843 of NZ_JAAGMG010000991.1, read as the reverse complement.
CGCGCTCCGACGCGGACTACCGGATCCTCCTCAGCGACCCGTACGTCACGCCCGAGGAGGCACGGGCGCTGGGAGCGGAACCGGTGGGACTCACCGAGCTGTGCCGCCGCTCGGCGGTGGTGAGCGTGCACGCGCCCCTGCTGCCGGAGACGACCGGCCTGCTCAGCGCCGAACTGCTGGCGCTGCTCCCCGACGGCGCCGCGCTCATCAACACCGCGCGGGGCGCCATCGTGGACACCGACGCCCTGACGCGCGCATGCGTCTCGGGCCGCATCGAGGCATATCTCGACGTGACGGACCCCGAGCCGTTAGCACCGCACCATCCGCTGCGCTCGCTGCCCAATGTGCTGCTCACCCCGCACATCGCGGGCGCCCAGGGCGCCGAGGTGCGCCGGCTCGGCAGCTACGCGGTCGCCGAGACCGCGCGCTGGCTGGCGGGCGAACCGCTGCACGGCCGGGTCACGCGAGAAGCACTCGCCCGACTGGCCTGAGCCGCCGGTCGACGGTGGTGCCGGGCGGCCGACCGCCCGGCACCACCAGCACATCCACGCGATGTACGCCACCGCCCGCGGACCGGGGGGTGGCGCGGAACGCCGTCTTTCGATGAGGAAAGGGCTCCAGCTCATGACAACGGTTCAACGACCGGCCGCCCCGGCGGCCGAGGAGGGCAGAGGGGTGGACACTCGTCGGCCGCGCCGTCTGCGTCCGGCCGGCCGCCGCGACAAGGCCCTGTTCTGGTTCGCGATACCAGGACTGATCGTCCTGCTGCTGTTCCACTACGTGCCGCTGCTCGGCAACGTCATCGCGTTCCAGGACTACCAGCCCTACATCGGCATCCTGCACAGTCCCTGGAACGGTCTGCACAACTTCGACGTCCTCTTCAACGGGGACGAGCAGTTCCTGCGGGCCCTGGTCAACACCCTGCAACTGACGCTGATCCAGGTCGTCTTCGTCTTCCCCGCTCCCGTCCTCCTCGCCCTCGCGCTGAACAGCCTGGTCAGCGAGCGCGTCAAGAAGTGGGTGCAGAACGTGCTGTACCTGCCCCACTTCCTGTCCTGGGTGGTCGTCGTCGCCCTCTTCCAGCAGATGCTGGGCAACACCGGCATGCTCAACCTGTTCCTGCAGGCACACGACCTGGGCACCTGGAACATCATCGGCAACCCCGAGCTGTTCAAGTCCCTGCTCACCTCCCAGGTCATCTGGAAGGACACCGGCTGGGGCACCATCCTCTTCCTCGCCGCCCTCTCCCGCGTCGACAACGACCTCTACGAGGCCGCCGCGATGGACGGCGCCAGCCGACTGCGACAGACCTGGCACGTCACCCTGCCCGCGCTGCGCGGCCTGGTGATCCTGTTGCTCATCCTCCGCCTCGGCGACGCCCTGTCGGTCGGCTTCGAGCAGATCCTGCTGCAGCAGGGCGGCGTCGGCCTGGACAACAGCGAGGTCATGGACACCTACGTCTACAACCACGGCCTCATCGGCGGTGACTGGGGAGTCAGCGCCGCCGTCGGCCTCGTCAAGGGGCTGGTCGGAGTGGTGCTCGTCCTGGGCGCCAACAAGATCGCCCACCTCTTCGGCGAGGAAGGTGTCTACAAGTCATGACAACGCTGTCGCCCACCCACCCGGTCCGCCGCAAGCCGCGCCGCGCCTACAGCGCCATCCCCGGCGAGACCCCCGGGTCCCCGCCGTGGCGCGCCCTCAAGACGCTGATCCTCACGGTCTGCGTGGTGCTGGTGCTGCTGCCGTTCCTGGCCATCATCTCCACCTCGCTCGCCGACACCGCACAGGTCACCAAGGCCGGCGGCTACGTCCTGTGGCCCGACGACCCGAGCTTCTCCGCCTACTCGGCGCTGCTGTCCGGGGGACTGGTCTCCAAGGCGATGCTCGTGAGCGTCGGCGTCACCGTCGTCGGCACCGCCCTGTCACTGCTCAGCTCCATCTCGCTGGCCTACGGGCTCAGCCGACCGGGCTCCTTCGGGCACAAACCCATCCTGGTACTGCTGTTGATGTCGATGCTGTTCGTGCCGGGCGTCATCCCCAGCTACCTGATGGTCAAGCAGCTCGGAATGATCAACAGCTACTGGTCGCTGATCCTGCCGACCATGATCAACGCGTTCAACGTGATCGTGCTGCGCTCCTTCTTCATGGGCATTCCCCGCGAACTCATCGACTCGGCCCGCATCGACGGCGCCTCCGAACTGTCCATCCTCACCCGCATCGTGCTCCCGCTGTCCAAGGCGTCGGTCGCGGTCATCGGCCTCTTCTACGCCGTGACGTACTGGAACGCCTTCTTCAACGCGCTGCTCTACATCAACGACGCCGCCAAGTGGCCGATGCAGATGGTCCTGCGCACGTACGTCGTCAACAACGCGGCCCTCAGCGGCGGTCAGGTCGACGTCGCGGCCGGCGCACCGCTGCCCCCTGCCCAGTCGCTGCAGGCGGCCATCCTCGTCCTCTCGATCGTGCCCATCGTGATCGTCTACCCCTTCCTGCAGCGGCACATGAACAAGGGCGTGATGGTCGGAGCGGTGAAGGGATAACTGTGATGAAGCCCTCCATGAGCCGACGCGGCTTTCTCGCCTCGGCGACCGGTGTCGCGGCCGGGTTCGCCCTGGCCGGATGCGGTGACTACAAGCCGGTCTCGGCCAAAGCCGCCAACGCCGGCGCGCCCCTGCCCACGTACCTCCCCTACCAAGGCGTGAAGACGTCGATGCCCGCCACCGCGGCCGGCGTCTCGGTCGGCTACACGCACTATCCCGCAGACCCGGTCACGGCATTCCCGGACGGACCGCCCGCCAAGGGCCCCGGCATCGACATCATGACGCTGATCTTCAATCCGGTGCCGCCGCCCGCGAAGAGCAACACCATGTGGCAGGCGCTCAACCGGCACGTCGGCTGCGACCTCAACTTCGAGATCACACCGGTCGGCGACTACCCCAACAAGTTCGCCGTGACGCTCGCGGGCGGCGACCTGCCGGACGCCATGCTGATGCTGCCGCCGAAGGACAACGCCGCGGCGACGCCGGGCATGCTGGACGCCCTCTTCGAGGACCTCACCCCGCACCTGTCCGGCGACAACATCCGCGACTACCCCTACCTCGCGAACATCCCGACGGCGTCCTGGGGACCCTGCGTCCTCAACGGCGGCATCTACGGGATCCCCATGCCCCGGCCGGTCTCCGGCGGGCCGGTCTTCACCCGCCGCGACCTGATGGCGAAGCGGGACGTCGACCCGAACCCGGGCGACTGGAAGGAGTTCTTCCAGCTCTGCAAGGACGTCACCGACCACAAGAACAACCAGTACGCGATGGGCGACCCCATCACGGCGTTCGACACGACCATGCAGATGCTCGGCGGGCCCAACAAGTGGCGTGAGGAGAACGGGAAGTTCACCTTCTGGCTGGAGAGCGACGAGGCCAAGCAGGCCATGGACGCGGTCCGCCAGATGACGAAGGCCGGCGTCATGCACCCGGACGCCTACACCGTCGTCGGCAAGGTCAAGGAGTGGTTCGGCACCGGCCGCCTCGTCATCAACCCCGACGGCGCCGCCGCGTGGAACGACTACTACACGACGTACGGGCCGACCGCGAAGGGCTTCGACCTCGGCTATCTGATGCCGCCCGCCTGGGACGGCGGCAAGAGCACGTACTGGGCGGGGCAGTCCTACTACGGCATCCTCATCATCAAGAAGGCCCCCAAGGCACGGATCAAGCAGATCCTGCGCGCCATGAACGCCCTCGCCGCGCCCTTCGGCACGGACAGCTACCTGCTGCGCAAGTACGGCGTCCAGGGCCCCGACCACACCGTCAAGGGCGCCGACCCGATCCTCACGCCGAAGGGCACGGCCGAGGTCACCCTGCCGACCACCTTCGCCACGGACGCACCGTTCACGCTGTATTACCCGTCCAAGCCGGAGGTCGTCCGTACCCAGTACGCGTTCCAGAAGGACGCCGTCGAACGGCTGGTCCCCAATCCCACCGAAGCCCTCTACTCCCCCACCAACGCCAAGAAGTCCGCCCTGCTGCAAAAGACGCTGGACGACACCCGCAAGGGCGTCATGCAGGGCCGCGTCCCCCTCAAGGAGTGGGACGGCGTCATGCGCACCTGGCGCAAGGAAGCGGGCGACCAGATCCGCGCCGAGTTCGAGAAGGCATGGGAGACCCGCCACTGATGCACCACCGCACCCCCGCCGAGGACCGGGCCCACTGGGAGCGGACGGCCGACGACATGCTGCTCGCCGTCCGCCCGTACGCCACCGAAGGCCACGGCCTGATCCACCTGCCCGGCACGGCCAGCCACAACGGCGTGCACAGCGACGGGCTCGAAGGGTTCGCCCGCACGTTCCTGCTGGCCGCGTTCCGGCTGGCGGGGGCGGCGGGCGCGGACCCGCACGACCTCGCCGGGTGGTACGCGGCCGGCCTCACCGCCGGCACCGACCCGCAGCACCCGGACCGCTGGCCGTCCTTCGCCGAGTGCAACCAGGCGAAGGTCGAGGCGGCGTCCGTCGCGTTGGCGCTGCACGAGACGAAGCCGTGGATCTGGGACCGGCTCGACGCGCCCGTCCGGCAGCGGATCCTCGACTGGCTCGCGCCGATGGTCGGGAACCTGATGCCCGGCAACAACTGGATCTGGTTCCAGGCCGTCACCGAGGCGTTCGCCCGTACGGTCGGCGGGTCGTGGCTCCAGCAGGACCTCGACCGGACGATCGCGCTCACCGACGGCTGGTACGCGGGCGACGGCTGGTACTCCGACGGGCTCACCGGCGCCGGGCACCGCAACTTCGACCACTACAACGGGTGGGCGATGCACCTGTACCCGCTGTGGTTCTGCCGCATCCTGGGCGACGAGGCGCCTGCCGCTCTTCTGGACCGCTACCGGGAGCGGCTGCGCCGGTTCCTGGCCGACCAGCGGCTCCTCGTCGGGGCCAACGGCTCCCCGCTGGTCCAGGGGCGCTCGCTCACCTACCGGCACGCGGCGCTGGCCTCCGTGTGGACGGGCGCCCTGTTCGACGCCACTCCCCTCGCGCCGGGAGAGACCCGGGCACTCGCGACCCGCATGCTCGACCACTTCCATCACCACGGGGCGCTGAATGCGCAGGGCCTGCTCACGCTCGGCTGGCACCGGCCCTTCCGCGGCGTCCTGCAGAGCTATTCCGGCCCTGCCTCTCCGTACTGGGCCAGCAAGGGCTTCCTCGGTCTCGCCCTGGCGCCGGACCATCCGGTGTGGACACAGGAAGCGACACCCCTCGCGGTCGAACAGGGCGATTTCTCACGGGCGTTGGCGGCACCCGGCTGGCTCGTCTCCGGCACCGCCGCGGACGGCGTCGTCCGTGTCGTGAACCACGGCGGCGACCACACCGACCCGGCCCGCCCGCACGCCGACGACCCCGCGTACGCGCGCTTCGCCTACTCCACGCACACCGCGCCGGAGACACCCGGCGACCCCACCGTCCCCGGCGGCAGCGCGGCCGCCGAACCCCTCGACAACGCCGTCGTACTGCTCGACGCGGTCGGGCGCGCCTCGCACCGCCGGCCCGCCACCCGTCTCGCGCTCGACGACACCACCGCCGTCTCGCGGTCGCGCGCGCACTGGCTCGACGACACCACCTGGGACGTGTTCGGCGGCCCCGAGGCCCCCTACGTACTCGGCCCCTGGCTCACCGTCGGCTCCGCGCTGCGCGGTTCCGTCGAGGTCCGTGCCGTACGTGTCGACGGCGATCCGGGGCCCGGTCACGTGCTGCGGATCGGCGGCTGGGCACTGGCCGTCGACAGCCTTCCGCCTCACGGCGACGCCGCCCGGGTCGAGAACAGCGAGGGCCTGGTCTCGCTCGTCGCCGATGTGCACGGACTCCCGCGGGTCCGCATCGTCCCCGGCAGCGACAGCAACGCCCTCGGCGCCCTCTCCGCCACCCCCGTCGTGGAGAGCGAAGGCCCCGTGGCCCACGGCACGCTCCACGTCGCCGTGATCCACCTCGGCGGCAGCGACCCCGCCGCGCTGCCGACCGTCGCCGGCCGTTCCGACGGCACCGCCCTCCTCGCCGACGTGACCTGGGCGGACGGTACGAGGGACACGATCCGCCTGCCCGCCCCCGAGCCCGAAGCCCACGACAGCTGGAAGGACCACGCACGTGCATGACGACCGCCGGATCATCGAGGACCGCATCCGCAAGCTGCTCGACCGGGTCGTCCGCCCCGCCCTCTACAGCGCCGCCCGGCCGCTCTCGCTCAGCGCCTGGTTCGTGGAGGGTGAACCCGTGCCCGTGGCCGACGCGTTGAGCGCCGCGTACGAGCCGTTCCAGGTCGGCTCCACCTGGGGCGCCCCCTGGTGCACCACCTGGATGCGGGCGAGCGCCGAGATCCCCGCCGCGTGGGCGGGACGTCGCGTCGAGGCCGTCTTCGACCTGGACTTCGACCTCACCAAGGGCCCCGGCGGCCAGGCCGAGGGCCTCGTCCACGACGCCGCCGGCAGCCCGGTCCAGGGCCTGCACCCGTACAACCGCAGCGTGCTCCTGGCCGAGTCCGCCACCGGAGGCGACCACGTCGACCTCCTCATCGAGCTCGCCGCCAACCCGCCCATCACCGGCAGCGCCGGGATCAACACCCATTACGGTTCGCTGGAGACTGCGGGCCCCGACCACCTCTACCGGCTCAGGCAGGCCGAGATAGCCGTCCGCGAGGACGACGTCTGGCACCTGGTCCACGACATCGAAGTCCTCGACGAGCTGATGCACGAGCTCCCGCTCGGCTCCAGCCGCCGCATGGAGATCCTCCACGCCCTGCGCCGCGCCGCCGACGCCGTCGACCCCGCCGACGTGGCGGGCACCGCGGCGGCGGCACGCGGCCG
>NZ_JAAGMG010000952.1 GCF_010548525.1 Streptomyces sp. SID14478 | reverse complement strand
CCCCGACGAGCCGGGCCGCGGCCGCCAGGCGCGCCGCCGCCTCGTCCGCGACGGCACCGCCCACGGTGAACGGCAGCCGGACATACCCCTCGAAGGCGCCGTCGACGCCGAAACGCGGTCCGGACGGCACCCGCACCCCCACGCGCTCACCGACCTCGGCGAGACGCGAACCCGACAGGCCGCCCGCCTTCACCCACAGGGTCAGGCCGCCGTCGGGCACGTCGAACTCCCAGTCCGGGAGCTCGCGCCGCACCGCCGCCACGAGCGCGTCGCGGTTGTCCAGCGCCTGCTCGCGGCGCAGCTGCACGGCCGACTCCCAGCCCCCAGTGCTCAGCAGCCAGTTCACGGCCAGCTGTTCCAGGACCGGAGTGCCGAGGTCCGCGTAGGCGCGCGCGGCGACCAGGCTGCGGATGACGTCCGGAGCGGCCCGCACCCACCCGATCCGCATGCCCGCCCAGAAGGCCTTGCTGGCCGAGCCGACCGTGATGACCGTCGAACCCGAGGGGTCGAAGGCGCAGACGCGGCGCGGCATGGCCCGGTCCGGGTCGAAGTACAGCTCGGTCATGGTCTCGTCGACGACGAGCACCGTGCCGGCCGAGCGTGCGGCGTCGACGAGCGAGCGGCGCTGCTCCTCGTCCGCGAGGGCCCCCGTCGGGTTGTGGAAGTCGGCCACGACGTACGCGAGGCGGGGCGCGGCGTCGCGCAGGACCTGGCGCCAGCGGTCGAGGTCCCAGCCCGCCAGGCCGTCGGCCATGGCGACGGGGACGAGCCGCAGGCCCGCCTCGCGCATCAGCTGGAGGATGTTGGCGTAGCTGGGGGACTCGACGGCGACGCGTTCGCCGCGGCCCGCGAACAGGTGGCAGATCGCGTCGATGGCGCCCATCGCGCCGGTGGTCACCATGATCTGCTCGGGCATGGTCGGGATGCCGTGCGCGGTGTAGCGCTCGGCGATCATCCTGCGCAGCGCGGGCAGGCCTGCCGGGTAGTCGCCGTGCGTGTGGGCGTACGGCGGGAGTTCCTCCAGGGCGCCCTGGACGGCGCGGGTCAGCCACGGTTCGGGGGCGGGCAGGGCCGCCGTGCCGAGGTCGATCATCGAACCGAGCGTCTCGGGCGGCAGGGGTTCGAGCCCGCGTGCGGGGAGCGGGTTGCCCGCGGGGACGGCGGTCCAACTGCCCGCTCCCCTGCGGGACTCCAGGAACCCTTCGCCGCGCAGCGCTTCGTAGGCGGCGGCGACCGTCGTGCGGCTCACCGAGAGCGCCTGCGCCAGTTCGCGTTCGGCGGGAAGGCGGGTGGCCACGGGCACCCGGCCCTCCAGGACCAGCAGCCGGATGCCGTCCGCCAGGGCCCGGTAGGCGGCCGGGCGGCGGGCTCCCGAACCCGCGGGGCGCGGTTGCTGCGAGGTCAGCAGCCGCGCGAGCTGGGTCGAGCCGATCGCCGAAGTCCACTGGGCCATGCAGACCAGTCCACCTTCCCGGAATTGGCCATGGTTGGCATCCATTCCCGAGCCACAGAGTGTCATGTGGCAGGCCACTACCACTACAGGGGGCACCTCTTGTCCGCGTCGACGTCCACACCGTCCGGCGGCTCCGTCATCCGTCGACTTGTCCAGCTCTACGTGGGCCTGGCCCTCTACGGCGCCAGTTCGGCACTGCTCGTGGAGGCGGGGCTCGGCCTGGAGCCGTGGGGCGTGCTGCACCAGGGTCTCGCCGAGCTGACCGGCATCTCCATCGGCGTCGTGTCGATCTACGTGGGCGCGATCGTGCTGCTGCTGTGGATCCCGCTGCGCCAGCGCCCCGGCCTCGGCACGGTCTCGAACGTCTTCGTCGTCGGCCTCGCCATGGACGCCACGCTCGCCGTCGTCCCGGATGTGCACGGCTACGGAGCGCGCATCCCGCTGATGGTGGCGGCGATCGTGCTGAACGGGATCGCGACCGGCCTCTACATCGCGGCCAGGTTCGGTCCCGGCCCGCGTGACGGACTGATGACCGGCCTGCACCGGCGCACCGGCCGCTCGATCCGCCTGATGCGGACGGCCGTCGAGATCGCGGTCGTGGCGACCGGCTTCCTGATGGGCGGCACGATCGGCGTGGGCACGGTCCTGTACGCGCTGGCGATCGGCCCACTGGCTCAGTTCTTCCTGCGCGTCTTCGCCGTCGACGCGCCGCCCGCCGGCTCGACCGTGGTCGCCGGGGCGTCACCCCGGCGGGCGATACTGCGACGGTGACCGCGCACATACGCCACCCCTATCTCGACCATCCCGGTCCGCTCGCCCTCGCTCATCGCGGCGGGGCGGCCGACGGCCTGGAGAACACCGTCACCGCGTTCCGCCGCGCCGTCGGCCTCGGCTACCGGTACATCGAGACGGACGTGCACGCCACGGCCGACGGACGACTCGTCGCCTTCCACGACGAGACCCTCGACCGGGTCACGGACGGCAGCGGGCGCATCGCCGACCTGCCCTGGGACGACGTACGGCACGCGCGCGTGGCGGACAGCGAACCGGTGCCGCTCTTCGAAGAGTTGCTGGAGACGTTCCCGGACGTGCGCTGGAACGTGGACGTCAAGGCGGAGCCCGCGCTGGTCCCCCTGCTCGACCTGATCCGCCGCACGCGCGCGTGGGACCGCATCTGCGTCGGCTCGTTCTCGGAGGCCCGGGTGGCGCGGGCCCGGGCGCTCGCGGGCCCGCGCCTCGCCACGTCGTACGGCACCAAGGGCGTGCTCGGCCTGCGCCTGAGGTCGTACGGGATTCCGGCCGGGCTGCGCCGCTCCGCCGTGTGCGCCCAGGTACCCGTGGCCCAGTACGGGGTGCGGGTGGTCGACGAGCGGTTCGTGCGGGCCGCTCACGCGCGCGGGTTGCAGGTCCACGTCTGGACGGTCAACGACGAGGACGAGATGCGACGTCTTCTCGACCTCGGGGTCGATGGCATAGTTTCCGATCACATCGAGACGCTGCGCGACGTCCTCAAGGACCGGGGAACCTGGATCTGAGACCCCGCGGCGCGGACCACGGGGACAACAAGGGGACACGGGTGGGCACCGACACCGCGCGGGAGACGGCGACCGGGGCCACCGCCCTCGCCGACCGCAGGCGTGAACAGCGCGGCTGGTATTTCTACGACTGGGCCTGTTCGGTCTACTCGACGAGCGTCCTGACGGTCTTCCTCGGCCCCTACCTCACCTCGGTGGCCAAGGCCGCGGCCGACGCCGACGGCTTCGTGCACCCCCTGGGGATCCCGATCCGCGCGGGCTCCTTCTTCGCGTACACCGTCTCGCTCTCGGTGCTCCTGTCGGTCTTCGTGATGCCGCTCGCGGGCGCGGCAGCCGACCGCAGCGGCCGCAAGAAGCCCCTGCTGGCCGTCTCGGCCTACATAGGCGCGGCGGCGACGGCGGGCATGTTCTTCCTGGACGGGGAGCGCTATCTGCTCGGCGGCGCTCTCCTTGTCGTCGCGAATTCCGCGCTGGCCGTGTCGATGGTGCTCTACAACGCCTACTTGCCGCAGATCGCGACTCCGCAGGAGCGGGACGCGGTCTCCTCGCGCGGCTGGGCCTTCGGCTACGCCTCCGGCGCCCTCGTCCTCGTGGCGAACCTGGTGCTGTATTCGTCCCACGACGCCTTCGGCGTCTCGGAGTCGACGGCGGTGCGCATCTGTCTCGCCTCTGCGGGCGTGTGGTGGGGCGCCTTCACGGTGGTGCCGCTGCGCCGCCTGCGCGACCGGCGCTCGACGCGCGCGCCGGGCAGTACGGCTACGGGCCTGCGTCACTTCGTGGCCACGGTGAAGGACATGCGCCGCTATCCGCGGACGCTCTCCTTCCTTCTCGCCTATCTCGTCTACAACGACGGCGTACAGACGGTGATCTCGCAGGCATCCGTCTACGGCTCGGAAGAGCTGCGCCTGGGCCAGTCGTCACTCATCACGGCGGTGCTGCTCGTGCAGATCCTGGCGGTGGTCGGGGCGCTGGCGATGGGCAGGCTGTCCCGAACCTACGGGGCCAAGCGCACGATCCTCGGCTCCCTGATCGCCTGGACGATGACGATCGGGGCCGGTTATTTCCTTCCGGCGGGATCGTCGACGTGGTTCTTCGCCCTGGCGGTCGGCATCGGGCTCGTCCTCGGGGGCACGCAGGCCCTGTCGAGGTCGCTGTTCTCGCACCTCGTGCCGGCCGGGAAGGAGGCGGAGTACTTCTCCGCGTACGAGATGAGCGACCGGGGCATGAGCTGGCTGGGACCCCTGGTGTTCGGGCTTGCCTACCAGCTGACCGGCAGTTACCGGGACGCGATCCTGTCTTTGGTGGCATTCTTTGTGATCGGTTTTGTCCTCCTCTCGCGGGTACCCGTGCACCAAGCAGTCCGCGACGCGGGAAACCCCGTACCGGCCAGGATTTAGCACCTGAAGGCAAAGGCCGGTAGTGTACGCGGTTGGCCTGCCAGGCGTACCGTTACTGCACGTCAAGAATGTGAACCACTCGGTGACATGTGGTGTCAGATGTGACAAACCGGGCACTGGTGGGTACAACAAGGGGCGGCTACGACGGCGACGCATGACCCGGAACGGGAATCTTTACCGCCGACCGGACGTTGACCGGATGACGACGACAGCGACACCTGTCCTGTGGGCGACAAGCCCGGGAGGCACGATTCATGAGTGAGCGAGCTCTTCGCGGTACACGCCTCGTAGTGACCAGCTACGAGACGGACCGCGGCATCGACCTGGCTCCGCGCCAGGCCGTGGAGTACGCATGCGAGAAGGGACATCGATTTGAGATGCCCTTCTCGGTGGAGGCCGAAATTCCGCCGGAGTGGGAGTGCAAGGTCTGCGGGGCCCAGGCACTTCTCGTGGACGGTGACGGCCCTGAGGAGAAGAAGGCGAAGCCTGCCCGTACGCATTGGGACATGCTGATGGAACGACGCACCCGCGAGGAGCTCGAAGAGGTCCTCGAGGAGCGTCTGGCGGTCCTGCGTTCGGGTGCGATGAACATCGCGGTCCACCCGAGGGACAGCCGCAAGTCGGCCTGACCTGCGAGGCACACAGCAGTACGTATACGGCCGGGGCCGGACACACACCGTGTGTCCGGCCCCGGCCGTTTGCCGTCCCGATCGCTCAGGGCATGATCGGCGGGCGCGGGTCCGCCTCGCCCCCGTGGCCCTGCGGCCGCTCGTCCTCCCGGATCACCTCGCCCTGGATCACCGTGCCGTCGGGGCGGTGCATGCGCGCCTGCTGGAACGCGTCACCGAGCGTGCCCGGAGTCGCAGCGCTTACCCTGCGCTCGATGGTCCGCTCCGTGTACCGGCTCAGCGCCGCGCGCAGCGGCGGGACCAGCAGGAGCAGCCCCAGGGCGTCCGAGATCAGCCCCGGGATGATCAGGAGCAGACCGGCCAGCATCAGCAGCCCATTGCCCTGCCGGCGCTGCTCGCCGGCCTCCAGGGTGCCCGTCTGCTGGCGCTGGAGCGTCTCGCTGAGGTTCTGGAAGGCCCGGCGCCCGGCCGCCTTGATCACGACGGCACCGAGGACGACGCCGGCGACCAGGAGCAGGAAGAGCGTGAAGCCGCCGACCGCTCCCGCCACCACGGTGAGCAGCCAGATCTCCAGGACCACCCATGCGGCGACGCCGAGCGGCAGGAGCGTACGGACCCGGGAGCGCCGGGTTCCGGCGGGCCGGTTGCGGGGCGGGGTACCTGTGGTCATGCCTCCAGTGTGCCTAGGGCCGTGTCCACGTGGCGTAAGCGGGAGGTCAGGACCGCTCTCAGCGGGCGTCGGGCCGCTTGCCGAGGATCTTGCCCACCCGCTCCCCCACGCCCCACGTGGTGACCCGCCACAGGGCCTCCACGACGATGTCCTTGCTCATCTTGGAGTCGCCCAGCTCGCGCTCGACGAAGGTGATGGGGACCTCGACCACGTGGTAGCCGACCTTCACGGCCCGGCGGGCCAGGTCGACCTGGAAGCAGTAGCCCTGCGAGACGACCTCGGCGAGGCCGAGGCCTTCGAGGGTCTCGCGGCGGAAGGCGCGGAAGCCGCCGGTGACGTCGCGGATCGGGACGTCCAGCAGGAGGCGCGAGTACGTGGAGCCGCCGCGGGAGAGGAACTCGCGGGACTTCGGCCAGTTCACGACGCGTCCGCCGGGCACCCAGCGCGAGCCGAGCACGAGGTCCGCGCCCTTGAGCGCGGTGAGCAGCCGCGGCAGTTCCTCCGGCTGGTGCGAGCCGTCGGCGTCCATCTCGATCAGGACGTCGTAGCCGTGCTCCATGCCCCAGGCGAAGCCCGCGAGGTACGCGGCCCCGAGGCCTTCCTTGCCGGTGCGGTGCAGGACGTGGACCTGCTCGTCGGCCGCGGCCAGCTCGTCGGCGAGCTTGCCGGTGCCGTCGGGGCTGTTGTCGTCGGCGACCAGGATGTGCGCCGCGGGCACCGCCGCCCGTACGCGGCCCACGATGCCCGTGATGTTCTCCGCCTCGTCATAGGTCGGGATGATCACCAAGGCCGTACCCAGAGGGCCGAACTTGCGCCCGCCGCCGTCGTTCACAGCTTCCCCTTAGAACTTCCGTGCACAGGGGACCACCATAGCGAGCACCGCAGTTCAGGCCGACACTGCGGATCGGGGCCGGACGTCCTTCGGGCCGACCTGGGGCCCGCTGGCTGCGGGTCGACCGAAAGCCGTTGTCTACTGAACGCCCGGGCCCCACCCGGGTCGCACCTCGCCGACCGGCCGGAACGTTCCGGCACCCCGTGGCGCGGGCGCCGAACTGCGTTCTACGACTGCGTGGGCCTGCCCGGTCGTGCGAAAGGTGGTGGACCCGGCCGAACCTACCCGCCGACCGCCGCGGTCTGTCAACAGCCGTTTGACCTGGCACTCTTCGCGAAGTCTCCTGGTCAGGGCGGAGGATGCGCAGGTCGTACGGGACGGCGCGGAACCGGGATCGGACGCGCGCCGCCCCGGTAACTCACTCGTCCGGCCGTACGAAGACCGTCTGTCCGAACACCACGGTCCGCAGACAGACCGGGAGCTCCGCGCCGGGCGTGAGATCCGGCAGGCCCGGGGTACCCGAGCGCGGGTCGGTGGACCAGCGGGCCACCCGGTCGTCCGGCGCCTGCACGACCAGTTCGTCCGTACGCCACACGGCGTAGTCCGCGGGGGCGCCCGGGACCAGGACCCCGGCGTCGTCGCGGCCGACGGCCCGCCAGCCGCCGCGCGTGTGGGCGGCGAAGGCGGCGCGCACGGAGACCCGGTGCTCGG
>NZ_JAAGMG010000912.1 GCF_010548525.1 Streptomyces sp. SID14478 | reverse complement strand
GACCGCATCGCGGCCCTGGAGCGCGATCTGCACCGCCGCCTCGCGGCACGCACCGCGCTCGGCCCGGGCGTCCTCGCGGCCGTCGCCGTCGCCGCCGTCTCCTTCACCCTCCTGGGGGTGGGCCTGTGGCGCACGTTCTTCTTCCTGCGCCGCCGGATGCGGATCAGGGCGAGCGTGCCGCTGCTCGCCGCCGCGCTGCCGCTGCTCGTCGTGCCGTGGGCGGTGGCCGACGGGGTGCGGGCGTGGGTGGCGCAGCAGGACGCCGAGCCGTACGCCCAGGTACTGGCGGAGCAGGCGACGCCCGACACGGAGGTCGCCCTGGACAACGACCCGTCGACGCCGCCGGGCCCGACGGCCATCCGCCCGGCGACCGCGCACATGGAACAGACCGTGCGGCAGGGGCAGTTCGGCGGCGTAGGGGCCATCGCCGACTGGGTGGCACCGGCAGGCCTGGTCGTCGGCGGCGTCATGGGCGGGGCACTGCACGCGTACCGCCGCGAGTACCTGGTGGTCGGCCGGGGCGGAGGCGGCCGATGAGACGCGGACCAGCAACACCCGGGCACTACCGGCAATTTGGTGCTGTACGCGCCCCCGGCCGCCGGCCGGGGCGGAGGCGGCCCATGAGGCGCGCCCTGCGGCTTCTGCTCGCCGCGAGCCTGCTGGGCCTCGCCGCGCTGTCCGGTGGCTGTTCGTCCGGGCAGGGCTCCCAGGTCGTCGTCCTCGGACCGTGGACCGGGCCCGAGGGCGCCGCCTTCGAGAGCGTCCTGCGCGAACTGTCCCGCGGCTCCGGACACCGCTACGTCTACCAGGGCACCCGCTCCCTGCGCGAGACCCTCGTCGCCCAGCTCGCCGCCGACGCCCCGCCCGACGTCGCCATCCTCAACAGCATCGGCGAACTCACCGAGTACGCAGCCCAGCACAAGCTCAAGCCCCTCGACCCGTCCACCGCCGAACGCGGCTACCCGCCCTGGACCCCCACGCTCATGGCCGACGGCCGGAGCATCAAGTACTGGGTGCCGCTCAAGGTCGACCTGAAGAGCCTGGTGTGGAGCAGGACCGGGTCCTCCAGCACCGATCCCCGGTGGTGCGTCGGCATGGCGGCGCAGGCCACGTCCGGCTGGCCCGGCACCGACTGGGTCGAGGACATCCTGCTGCACCAGGCAGGCCCGCACACGTACACGCAATGGGCCACGGGACAGCTCGACTGGGCCAAGTCGCCCGAGGTGCGGCGGGCGTTCACCACCTGGGCGCAACTGCTCAGGGCCGGCGGCCCGCGCAACGTGGAGCGCGCCCTGACGATGTCGTTCTGGGGCACACCCGCCCCCGGCCACCCCGGCGGCGATCCGCGAGGGCTGCTCGGCAGCTCACTGCCGGACTGCACGCACGAGCACCAGGGCTCCTTCATCCGGTACGTGTACGCGCCCCGCAGCGACGTCCGCGTCGAGCCCGCGGCCCGCTTCCTCAAGGGTTCGGCCGCGTACCGCAGCGCCTTCGAGGTGTCAGGCGACATGGCCGCCGTACTCACCGACAACCCCGGCGCACAACAGCTGGTGAAGCGGCTGACCAGTGAGGACGGCCGCGAACAGTGGTCGGGGGCGGCCCGCCCGCACCTGCGCCCCTTCTTCCCGGACCGCTCCGACCCGCAGCCCGCCGACAACCCGGCGGCCGAGGAGATCGCCCGCTACCTCGTCGACGAGAAGAGCACCCTGTGCTTCGACGCGTCGGACGTGATGCCGCCGGTGCTGCGCGACGCGTTCTACCGCGCGGTCCTGGAGTACTTCCGCTCCCCCGACGGGCCCACGCTGACGAAACTGCTGAACCAGCTGGAGACGGTCCGCACCCAGATCGCCGGGTCACAGACCCCGGGGGACATGCGCGCGCCCACGGACATCTGCCGATGAGCCCCGGCCCCGCGACGGGCCTACTTCAACTCGTCCGGACAGGGCGTGCCCCGCGACCACTTGTAAGGCGCCGCGAGGTGATACGTGCCGACCTGCGGAGCGAGCAGCACGGTCCACTTGTCCCCGGAGGCGTCCTCCTCGGTCTCCGTCAGGCACCCGTGCACGTTCTCGTACCGCTTCGGCAGACTGTCGTCGCTGTCCCGGTCCCGCTTCGACGCCTCCGTCTCGCGCGGCGCGTCGAGGCTCTTGCCGTCGGCGTCGACGATGGACAGCCACGGCGAGTACGGGACCCGGATCACGACGCGGCCCGGCCGGGTCACCTCGATGGTCAGCTCGGCCTGCTCGGCGGCGTCCACGACGGCGTTCGGCTCGGCCATCGGCGTCGGGTCGACGACCGCGAACAGCTGCCAGTTGGCGTCGCCCCACACCTGCTTGAGGTAGGGCAGCCCGCGCTGCAGCAGATCCCGCTCGCGCTCGCCGCCCGCACCGTCCGGCGCCCCCTTGGGCAGCACGACGTAGTGCACGGCCCAGCGCTTGAGCCACTCGTGGTAGTTCGCCGAGTTGAGCGTGTCGTCGTAGAAGAGCGGGTTGCGCTCCATGTCGGCCTGCCGGGTCCAGCCGCGCGCCAGGTTCACGTACGGGGCGAGCGCGGACGCCTCGCGGTGCGAGCGGGCGGGGACGACCTCGACGCGGCCGCGCTCGGCCTTGACCCCCTGGAGTTCATTGACGAGCGGCGCGAGTTCGCGGGCCCAGGAGGCGGCCGGGGTCGTGTGCACGATGTCGTCGACGGACTTGAAGCCGACCCACACGTTCATCCCGACGAACGCGATGACGGTGACGTACCACTTGCGCGAGCGCGGCACGGTGAACGGCAGCGCGGCGAGCAGCGCGACGCCCGCGAACAGCATCGGGAGCCGGCTGATGTTCGTGCCGATCTGCGAGCTGATCAGCCACACGAGGATCACGGCCAGGGTGTAGACGGCGGCGGTGATCCGCACCGTCACCCACTCCTTGGGGACGAGGACGACGACGAAGACGCCGTAGACGACCGGCAGCAGCGCCGACCAGAACGACATCGGCTGGGTCCCCGAGAACGGGAACAGCACCGCCGAGAGCCCGACCACGACGGCGGGCGCGATCCCCAGCGCGTACGCGCCCGGCCGCCGCTTCTGGAGGAAGAGCGCGACGGCGACCAGCCCGACGAACAGACCCGCCACCGGCGAACCGGCCGTCGCGATCGCGGCCATCGGCGCGGCGACGGCGGCCTTCGCCCACCGCCTGTGCCGCCAGCGAACGGGCCAGCAGAAGACGGCCGCGACCGCCGCGAGCCCGAACATCATGCCGAGCCCGAACGTGACACGGCCCGACGCGGCGTTGCACAGCAGCGCGAAGACACCGGCGAGCGCCGGCCACAGCGGCCTGGCCACGACGCGCGTACGGATGAGGAGCAAGGTCAGCAGGGCGGCCGACAGCGTGCCGGCGATCATCATCGTCGTCCGCACGCCCAGCACGGACATCAAGTACGGCGACACCACGCTGTACGAGACCGGGTGCATGCCGCCGTACCAGGCGAGGTTGTACGCGGAATCGGGGTGCCGGCCCACGAACTCGGCCCAGGCGTCCTGCGCCGCGAGGTCACCCCCACTGTTCGCGAACGTGAAGAACCAGATGAGGTGCAGCACCGCGGCAACGGCGGTGACGACGAGCACGGGATGCCGCTCCGCGCGGGCCCGCCAGGACTCCGCGCGCGCGACGGCCGGCTCCCGGCCGCGCGGCTGCTCGGCAGGAGGTCGTATTCGTACGTGCCCCGCCCCCGGCTCGGCGTCGTCGGCACGCGTCGGCTCCGCTGTGGTCACTGCTGACACTCCCGTACGTACCGATTCGAACGACCGAGGGAACGTCCCGGTCCCGCCCCGGTCTCGCGACGCTAGCACGGGGGCACGGTACGGGCGCCGCGGGAGGCCGGTACCCACCAGCCTCCCGCGGCAGCGTCACCCGACGCGCGTGATTTTCGCGCCGAAGCCCGGCTCTGCGAGGTCCTTCTGGAGCGCGACCGGGACCTCGACGGCGTCGGCGTCGTTCTTGCCGTCACCGACGCTCAGCGCACCGACCACGGTTCCGGCCTTCGCCGAGTGCGGGACGGACGTGCCCTTCGGACCGTTCAGCTCCAGCTTGACGGTCAGACCCGCCCAGCCGACGGCGGAGACGTCCTTCGTGGCGACGACCGGGGTGGTGCCGCCGAGCCCGTCGTCGACCTGGCCGACGACATCGCCCTTCTTCACGATCTTCTTGTCGGTGAGCGCGCCCTGGCCCGACTCGATCAGCTTCCGCACGACGCCGGTGACCTCGTCGATGTTGGCGGTGCCGTTGCGCCCGTACTGGCCGAGGGCAGCGCCGATGATCGTCTGGGTCTTGCCGCCGACCGTCTTCTCCGCGGCGAAGAGGATGTTGCCGCCCGCCGCGGTGGTGGTGCCGGTCTTGATGCCGATGGCGACGGTCGGGACGAGCCCGAAGAAGTTGTTCTGCTTGTCGCCGTTCATGTCGACGTAGCTGGGCTGCTTGGAGATCTCCTTGAAGACCGGGTTCACCATCGCGGCGCGGCCGAGCTTCACCAGGTCCTGGGCGGTGGAGACGGTCGTCTTGTCGAGGCCGCTGGGGTCCGTGTAGTGGGTGTTCGTCATCCCCAGCTCCTTGGCGGTCTTGTTCATCTTCGCGACGAACTCGTCCTCGGAGCTGCTGTGGGTGTCCCAGCGGGCGAGCAGCTTGGCCACGTTGTTCGCGGACGGCAGCATGACCGCCTGCAGCGCCTCGTACTCGGGGATCTGCTGGCCCTCGGTGACCTTCACGACCGACTCGTTCTCGGCCTTGCCCGTCTCGTAGTGCTTCTGCGCGGCGGCGTCGACGGGGATATTCGGCCCCTTCGCACCGGTCTTCAGCGGGTGGTCGCGCAGGATCAGGTACACGGTCATGACCTTCGCGATGCTCGCGATCGGTACGGGCTTCTGGGCGCCGGACGTGCCGAACGTGCCGATGCCGTTCACGTCCATGGCCGCCTGGCCCTGGCCGGGCCACGGCACGGACGGCTTGTCGCCCTCGAAGGAGACGGTCTCCCGGGCGGTGAGGTCCAGCGTGGGCGTCGGCAGCGGACGCACGGCCTGTACGACCGCAAAGACGATCACCAGGAGCAGGACCAGCGGGGTCCACACCTTGACCCGGCGCACGGTGGTGCGGACGCGGGTCTCGGGCGGCGGCGGGGTGTTGGTCAGCTCGGCCAGCAGATCGATGGGCGGCTTCGGCGGCAGCGGCTGCTGCGTGGTCCGCTCCGGGGCGGGCGGCTCCACCGGCGCCTTGGCCTCGGGCTGCTTGTCGTCGAGCGGCTTCAGCGGCACGAACTTACTGGTCCGCTCGACCTCCGCCTCGGGCTCGGCCTCGGCCTTGCCCTTCCCGGCGGACGGCACCTTCAGCATGGTGGTCGGCTGATCGACCGGCGGCTTCACCGCCTTGAACATGGCGGTGGGCTGGTCGACGGGCTCATCGCCGGGGGCCGGGACCTTCTTGCCGCCGGGGGCGGTGCCGGGCTTGGCACCGGGGGTGGTGTCCGGGGTGGGCTTGGCACCGGCTTCCGACTTGGCGCCGGGGGCGGTGCCGGGCTTGGCGCCAGTACCGGCGTCGGGCTTGGCGTCGGCTTCCGGCTTGGCGCCGGGAGTGGCGTCCGGGGTGGGCTCGGCGCCGGTTTCCGGCTTGGCGCCGGGGGCGGGGGCGGGAGCGGGGGTGGACTTGTCGCTGGGGGCGGTGCCGGACTTGGCACCGGCCTCGGGCTTGGCGTCCGGGGTGGGCTTGGCTCCGGCATCCGACTTGGCGTCGGCGTCGGGCTTGGCTCCGGCATCCGGCTTACCGCCCGGGGCGGGCGTGTCTCCAGCCTCGGGCTCGGCCCCGGCTTCCGGCTCGGCGTCGGCGTCCGGCTTGGCCCCGGCGTCGGACGTGGCCTCGGCGCCCGGCTTACCGCCCGGGGTGGTGGGCTTGGCGTCGGCGTCGGGCTTGCCCTCGGCTACCGGCTTGGCACCGGCTTCCGGCTTGCCGCCGAGGGCAGCATCGGGCTCGGCCCCGGCTTCCGACTTGGCGTCGGCCGCGGGCTTGGCCCCGGACCGGGCGTCCTCGCCCGGCTCGGCGTCGGGCACGGCATCCGCCACGGGCGTGGCTGCAGCTCCCGCTTCCAGCCCGGCGTCGACTCCGGAGCCGGCTCCAGGCTTGGCTCCGGCTCTCGCCTCCGGCTTGGCCCCGGACGGGGTGCCCGCGCCCGGCTCGGCGTCGGACGAGGCGTCCGGCACCGGCTCGGCTCCGGCCTCCGGCTGAGCCTCAGCCCGCGATCCGGACTGAGGCTCGGTACCCACACCAGCATCGCTTTCCGACGACGCGTCGCCCTCCGGCTCCGCACCGTCGTGAACGGCCCCGGTACCGGCGTTCGACTCCGCGCCCGGCTCGGCCTGCGCCGTCGCGTCCGTGTCGGCCGCGTCATCCGGGCCGGCGTCGGCGGCCGCCCCTTCCCGCTCCGCGTTTGCACTTGCACTCACAGGCGCACTCGTACCCGCGCCCGTACTCGTACCAGCCGGCGCATCGTCCTCGGAGGACCCGCCCGACACCCAGGCCGCCACCGCGGCCCTCAGCCGCGCGTCACCGGCGTCGTCGCCCGCGTCCGCGCCCGAGGCCGAAGACCCGGATGCGGACGCGGACGCGGAACCGGTGTCCGCCTCGGCGACGTCACGGACCGAGAACACCGCCGTCGCCTGATCCACTCCCGGCGACGACGGAGTCTCCCGCGCCACCGCGAGGCGCGGGTCCTTCTCGTCCGGAGTCGGGCCACCCGACGCCTTCTGCTCTTCGCCCGACCTGTCGGGGGTCCCCGCCACCGATGCCTCCTCGACCGCTAAACCACTGAGCGTCGGACAGGCCGTGCCTGTCTGACCCTGTCCGAACCATGTACCAGTGTCCTGTGTGGGGGCTTAACCCCCGTGGTAGACGAGAACGACATACCTACTGGTTCCCGTCCAAAGCCCCCACGCACTCTCGACAGACCAATGTGAGAGGGGTCACCCTGTCATTCATCCACGCGGGGAGGCATGGATGGGCAGGAGCCGCAGAACACTTCCGGAGGAGCTTCTGCTGCTGGCGCTGGACCCGGCCACGGGCACCACCGCACAGCCGCAGTCGCTCGACCTAGGTCTGGCCGGAGCACAGCTAGTAGAGCTGGCGCTGGCCGGACGGATAGCCCCAGACGGGGATCGTATCGCCGTGGTGGCACCACGGCCGACCGGAGATCCGACTCTGGACTGCGCGTTGGAGTTGCTGCGAAGGCGTGGCGCTCCTGTGCGGGCGGTCCACTGGATTGGCGGGCCGCGTCTAGGGCTGCGCCAGACCTACCTCTCGCACCTGGAGCGGTGCGGCATGGTGCATGCCGTGGCCGGCCAGATGTGCGGGGTACTGCCGACGACTCGCTACCAGGCGACGGACACGGCAATCAGCAGGGAGATCAGGTCCCGGCTGGACTCGGCGATCCGCACCGGCGTCCCGCCGGACCCGCGGACCGCGGCGCTCGCCGCGCTGGCCCATGCGGTCGGACTCGGCAAGCACTTGTATCCGGGCAACGAGGGACGGTCCTCGCGCTCCCGGCTACGGGACCTGATCAGGCACGACCCGATGGGCGGCCTCGTGGCGCACGCCGTGATGGACGTCCAGAACGGGGTGGCCGCTCAGCCACGCCGTTCGCCCGCCACCCCGGCGGGCAGGGGTGCACCGGAGCCCGCCAGGGGCGTTCCGATGCAGCCGCGCCGTGACCCCATGGCGCGCGCCGTGGCCCACTAGGCGAGACCGGCAACACCCGCACCACAGGCGGTACTCGCAGCACCCGCACCACAAGCAGCACCCGTAGAACACCCGCAACAGCGCCGCACCGCAGTCCCCAAGACCCGGTTCGGGAGCCGCTGTACCGCGCGGGGCGATGGACCGGACGTCCGTACATCAAATACGGTCCCCGGCCACCGCCCCGCGCGGTCGCGTTTGCGCTGCGTACCGAGGGGAAGTCCGCCGTTTCCCAGCGGCGTGAAGCCCCGTGGTGGCAATCTGCTCAACAGCAGATACGCAACGTACGCAGAACGAATTACGCAGAACAAATAAAGGCACGTAGCCGGAGGTGCACGTCCCGTGGCGTCCAACGTCAATCCCACTGTCAGGCGGCGCCGGTTGGGCCAGGAGCTGCGTCGGCTCCGCGAGCTCAAGGGCATGACCGCCGAGGAAGTCGCCGAGCGCCTGCTGGTCTCGCAGTCGAAGATCAGCCGCCTGGAGAACGGGCGGCGCAGCATCAGCCAGCGCGACGTCCGTGACCTGTGCGGGGTGTACGAGGTCGAGGACCACCGGATCGTGGACTCGCTGATGCAAATGGCCAAGGACTCGCGCCAGCAGGGCTGGTGGCACTCCTTCGGCGACATCCCGTACAGCGTCTACATCGGCCTGGAGACCGACGCCGCCAGCCTGCGTGTCTACGATCCGCAGGTCGTGCCCGGTCTGCTGCAGACGCGGGGCTACGCGGAGGCACTCATCAACGGCGCGCTGCCGGAGACGACGCCCCAGGACATCGAGAAGCGCGTCCAGGTCCGCATGCGCCGCCAGGAGCGCATCCAGGCCCCGGAGGTCCCGCTGCGCCTGTGGACCGTCCTCGACGAGGCGGCGCTGCGCCGCGGGGTCGGCGGCAAGAACATCATGCGGGAGCAGTTGGAGCACTTGGTCGAGCAGTCCCAACTGCCGCACGTGACCGTGCAGGTGATCCCGTTCGAGATGGGCGCGCACCCCGGGCTGAACGGCCAGTACGCGATCCTGGAGTTCCCTGACGCGGCGGATTCCAGCGTGGTCTACATCGAGGGCGTCACCAGTGACCTTTACCTGGAGAAAGCCAACGACGTGCAGAAGTACAGCGTCATGTACGAGCATTTGCGGGCACAGGCGCTGAATGTGGAGCAATCCCGACAGTTCATCTCCGAGATCGCCAAGGAGTACGCGCGCTGACGTGGCGAGGGGCGATCTCCGGAAGGCTGGATTCCGCGCGCCCCGGCCCGTTTTTCGTGCCTGCGAGGCAAAGGCGCCGCACGGTACACCTTCGCCTCGGCGGAATGGAAGACCCCAATGGAATATGCCATCCGGTCGGGTGAATGGCCGCTTCACGCACTCAAGTTGGCGAGTAGCGTCGATCACGCCATCAAGACAACATCGTTGGCGCGAACCGCTCTGGACCTCCGAGCGGGGATGTAATTCGACACTGGCTAAACCGGAGCAAACATGGCAATCCAGCAAGGCGCCACGGAATCCTGGATCAAGTCCTCGTATTCCACGGGTAACGGCGCATGTGTAGAGGTCAAGTCCCCCGAGCTGCACGCGATCGCGGTACGCGACTCGAAGGTGACCCAGGGCCCCACCATCGGTTTCGACCCGGAGACCTGGAACGCGTTCGTGTACGAGGTGAGCACGGGCTCGTTCTGAGCGGAGAACGGCACAACAACCACATATGCATGATCGAGCACCACTCAGCACGACAAGCACCACGCGCATCACCAGCACCATCGGCATTACCCGCACCATCAGCACCACGTAGGAGCCCTCTCGACTGGCCCGCCGTCCTGGCCGAGAGGGCTCGGCTGCGTCTTCAGCCAGTGGTCAGCGCCCTCACCGGAGCTGGTCCACGTACCGGTCCGTCCCCGGCACCGTCGGCACGAACGGCGCCATGAGTTCCACCCGCGCCCCGAGCCCCGCCCCCGCCACCTGGTCGCCGAGCCCCGCGAAGTGCTCCTGCCAGCACTCGCGCGGGTCCTCCTCCAGGAACCACAGCAGCGTCAGCCGGGTGTCGACGCCCTCGACCTGCTTCACGTACGTCATCTTGTCGCCGGGCAGCGGCGTCGGCCGGAAGATCGTGACCATGGCGGCCGGCGACCCGGCGAGGACCTTCGGCAGATGGCGCGCGCGCAGCCACTCCAGCAGGCCGGCCCGCTGCTCGCCGCGTTCGACGTCGATGACCTCCAGCACCAGCCCCGCGTACGGGTGGTCGAGGGCGTGGTAGTCGCGGGGCCCGGCGGCCCCGTCCCGGTAGACGGTCGCCTCGTGGTCCTGGAACGCGGTGAACACGTGGGTGCGGTCCTGGTACACCCGCCCGTCCCGGTTCAGCCGCTTGTTGATACCGACGGTCCACTTCATGTGGTCGTCGTAGCGCCCTTCGGTGACCCAGTACGTAGAGAGGTAGCAGCCCGCGGTGACCGGCTCGGCGACGGCCGACTTCTCCGGGAGGCGCAGCTCCTGCAGGTCGCGCGTGGCGACCCAGCGGCGTCCCGCGTACATCCACGGCATGGCCATCGCACCGGCGTAGTAGTGGTCGTCCTCGTACCAGCGGTTGTACGCGTACTCGTGTCCCGGGTGGGGTTCGACCATGGTGATCAGCGCGTGCCCCGGGCGCACCCCGTACGGCCCCACGGCCGCCAGTTCCGCGTACGTCTCGCTGTGCGTATCCATACCGGCCCCTTCCATCCACCAACCGACGCACATACTCTGACGCCCCGTCAGATAGATGGCCAGAGTCGGGAGGCGCCCAATGAGCGACGGAGAGCTGCTCGCCGGAAGGACCGTGATCGTCTCGGGGGTCGGCGCCGGCCTCGGCCATCAGGTGGCGGCCGCCGTGGTGCGCGACGGCGGCAACGCGGTGCTCGGGGCGCGCACCGAGGCCAATCTCGCCAAGTGCGCCGCCGAGTTGGACCCCCAGGGCGCCCGGACCGCGTACCTGCCGACCGACATCGGCGACGAGGCGCAGTGCGAGGCGCTGGCGGCACTCGCCCGCGACCGCTTCGGCGGCGTCGACGCGGTGGTCCACGTGGCCGCGTGGGACAGCTACTTCGGGGGCCTGCAGGACGCCGACTTCGACACCTGGCGCCAGGTCATCGACGTCAACCTGCTCGGCACGCTGCGGATGACCCGGGCCTGTCTGCCCGCCCTCAAGGAGCGCGGCGGCTCGGTCGTCATCATCGGCACGCAGTCGGCCGTGGCCGCGCCCTCACAGGTGTGGCAGGCGGCGTACGCGGCGTCGAAGGGTGCGCTGACGAGCGCGATGTACTCGATGGCCCGGGAGCTCGGCCCCGACCGGATCAGGGTCAACACGGTGCTGCCGGGCTGGATGTGGGGCCCGCCGGTGCAGGCCTACGTGCAGTTCACCGCGCAGAGCGAGGGAGTACCGCAGGACGAGGTCCTGGGCAGGCTCACCGAACGGATGGCGCTGCCGGAACTGGCCACCGACGGCGACGTGGCGAACGCGGCGGTCTTCCTCGCCTCGGACCGGGCCCGTGCGATCACGGGCCAGCAACTCCTGGTGAACGCAGGCGAGTTGATGCACTGAAATACGAAGCGATCACTCCCTTCGCGCGACCGCACGGGACCCGCATCCCGTGCGGTCGTTCGCGTATGTGCGGCTACTGACGAAGTGCCCGCTCATCGTGTGTCCGAGGTCACGTTCACGACAACTCCCCTCCCGGTAACGAAAATGCAAAATCGTTCGGCTTCCTGATCTCGGTTCACATCCGTGACCCTTGAAGGCCTTGACCGGTCCACCGAACAGACGGTTCAATCCCGGAAGTCCCCACTCCCGCACGGGGGCGCCCGCTGACACGGACGTACTGACGAAGAGCCGCAACGTTCACAAGGCGGACCCCTGGAGGGGGCACATGAACAGTCTCGACTGGGTCGTGCTCATCGGCTACTTCGGCATCATGGTCGCGATCGGCGTCTGGTCCCACAAACGTGTGGACGACGTCTCCGACTTCTTCACGGCCGGCGGAAAGATGCCCTGGTGGCTTTCCGGCATCTCGCACCACATGTCCGGCTACAGCGCGGTGATGTTCACCGGTTACGCCGGCATCGCGTACACCTACGGCGTGACGTCCTTCGTCACGTGGTCGTTCCCGATCGCACTCGGCATCGCGATCGGCGCGAACCTGTTCGCACCGCGCATCAACCGCCTGCGCTCCCGGCTGCACGTGGCATCACCCCTCGAATACCTGAAGAACCGCTACAACCTCGGCACGCAGCAGGCGCTCGCCTGGTCCGGCATGCTGCTGAAGATCGTGGACGTCGCCGCGAAGTGGGCCGCCATCGCCACCCTGCTCTCGGTGTTCACGGGCATCTCCCTGAACCAGGGCATCTTCATCACCGGCGCCATCACGGCCGTCTACTGCACCATCGGCGGCCTGTGGGCCGACGCCCTCACGGAGCTGGGCCAGTTCATCATCCAGCTGCTGGCCGGCGTCTCGATGTTCATCGCCGTCGTGGTCAAGCTCAACGACAAGAACATCGGCTTCTTCGACGCCTGGAACCGACCCGAACTCCAGGGCCACGACAAGCCGTTGGTCGGCGAGTACGGCGCGGTGTTCCTGCTCGCGTTCTTGTTCATCAAGCTCTTCGAGTACAACGGCGGCATGCTCAACCAGGCCCAGCGCTACATGGCGACGGGCAGCGCCCAGGAGGCCAAGCGCTCCGCGCGGCTGTCGGCCATCCTGTGGCTGGTGTGGCCGGTCGTCCTGTTCTTCCCCATGTGGATGTCGCCGCTGCTCGTCAAGGCGGCGAAGCCGGACGGCTCCGACAGCTACGGCCTCATGACCGAACAGCTGCTACCACACGGCCTGTTGGGCCTCGTCATCGTCGGCTTCTTCTCCCACACGATGGCGATGTGCTCGTCCGACGCCAACGCCATCGCGGCCGTCTTCACGCGTGACGTGATGCCGGCGATGTCGAAGCGGGCCCGCGGCTGGAACTCGCGCACCGGCCTGATCGCGGCCCGGCTGACCACGGTGATCTTCCTCGCCCTCTCGATGGGCGTGGCCACCCAGGTCAACTCGCCGACGTTCAAGGACATCATCACCGTCGTCATCAAGTGGGTCGCGGGCCTCATGGGTCCGATCGCGATCCCGATGATGCTGGGCCTGCTCCGCCAGTTCCGCAAGTCCGGACCGACCGCGGCGCTCACCAGCTGGGCGATGGGCCTGCTCGCGTTCTGGCTGGTCAACTACCCGATCAGCTGGAACGTCGAGGGCGGCGTACCACTGCAGTACCAGGTGTCGATCCCGCTGGCCGTCTCCCTCGTCCTCTACATCGTCATCGGCTTCATCAAGCCGGAGGACACCCCGGAGCGGGACGCGATCATCGAGCGCATCAACACCGACGGCCCCGACACGACCGGCGCGGCCGCGGTCCCGGCCCCGGCCACCGCGCAGGACGACGTACAACGCCTGTAACGCCCCGACCCCACCCAGCGGGCCCGCAGCCGAACCCCGGCTACGGGCCCGCTTCCGTACACCGCATGAGCCGACCCACACGCAGCCGCCCGCCGCACCGGAGGGGGTGAGCCGATCCAGAAGCCCCACCAACGTTCAGCCGCGTACGAGACCCCACCCCACACCACCCACAGAGCGAACCGAGCGATCCGAGCGAACCGGGTGACAAAGCGGAACGCTCCACCGGAGGGTGAGCCGGTCGGGAAGTTCCACCGGGGGGAGAGCCGATCCGGAAGCCCCACCGGGGGTTGGTCGCTAGACGACGGGAGGGGCCGTGTCGGGGTGCCCCCGCAGGACACCGCAGGAACGCAGCGCCGGATGCCGCGCCGTAGGCGCCCAGGGAACAAGGCGAACAATCCGGCCGAGGAGGTACCCCGGCGCGGCCCCGCACCCCGCGCCATACGGAAGGCGCACACCAGCCCAGCAGAAGACGCCACCCCGCCTCACCGGCACCGTACGGAAGGCGCACACCAGCCCACCTGAAGACGCCACCCCACCTCACCCGCACCCTACGGAAAGCGCACACCACCCCAGCAGAACCGCACGGTCGGCCCACACCCCCCCCCAGCAGAACTGGACAACCGGCGTACCGAAGACGGACCGAGCAAAATCAACCCCGGCGGAGCCGACCGCGCTCAGGCCCGCGGATACCGAACCAGCCACCCCGGCGACGACGTGGCAGGCCCGTGCAACGCCGCACCCTGAGTCATCTCCATGGCGAAGTCGTCCGCGAGTTCCAGCACCGTCGCCCGCCCCTCCAACTCCGCCACCCACGCCGGCGGCAACGCCGTCTCACCATGCAAGGCCCCGAGCAACCCCCCGCACACCGCCCCGACCTCGGCCGACGGCCCGTCGTGGTGCACGGCGAGCCCGAGCCCGTGCCGGATGTCCTCACCCACGAGCGCGCAGTACACGGCGGCCGCGAGCACCCCCACCGCACCGCCGTCCCCGACCAGTTCCCCCACCCGCGCCGGACTCGGCATCCCCTGCCGCACCGCGCCGACCGCGTGCTTGAGCGCGTCCACGACCGGCGGATGCCCGGGCCGCGCGGCGAGCAGCACGAGCGTGCGCTGCACGGCCGCGTCCAGGGAGTCGCCGCGCGCCAGGGCGTGCACGATCACGGCGTACGCGCCCGCGGCGAGGTACGCCTGCGGCGAGCCGTGCGTGTGGACGGCGCATTCGACGGCCAGTTGGAGCACGAGCTGCGGCTCCCAGCCGACGAGCAGCCCGAACGGCGCCGAGCGCGTCACCGCCTCCGCACCGCTCGCGCCCGGATTCTTGGGCTTGTCCAGGGTGCCCATGACGTCGTTGCCGAGCCCGAGCAGCACCGCCTGGGACGCGCCGCGCCGCGAGTACAGCCACTCCTCGCGCGCCAGCCAGCCGTCCTCCTTGCGGCGCTCGTCGGGCCCCCAGTCGCGCTGGGTCGCCGCCCACCGCAGATAGGCCCGGTGCACATCGGTCGGCGGATGCCAGGCACCGGTGTCGCGGCGCACCTGCGCACGGATCAGCCCGTCCACGGTGAACAGCGCGAGCTGCGTCGCCGCGGTCACCGCTCCCGTACGGCCGTACGCGGGTGCGAGCTGGGTGAGCCCGTCGGCGCCGTGCGCGTCCCGGATCGCGTCGAGGGTGAGGTCGGCGAGCGGGGCGCCGAGGGTGTCGCCGAGTGCGGAGCCGAGCAGCGTGCCGCGCACACGGCTGCGAAAGTCCTGCTGCTCGACGCGGCCCCAGACGGGCGCGGCGGCGACCGGTGACCCCATGGAGACCCTCTCTTCCGACTGGCAGCACTGTAATCGACCGGGCCCGACCGGGAACGTTCGCTTGCGCGACTCATGCGACCTCAACTGGTATGCGGGGAGACGCCCTTGAGGTCGCTTCGGACAGGATTTGCCCAATTGGCGAAGGTGTACGCAGAACACGCCCACCCACCCGAACCACGAGCCCGGGCCCCACCTCCTCCTCCGCCCTTCCCCTCCCGTTCACCACCAGGACGCCCCCCGCTTCCCGACGCCCCGAAACATCCGCCCCATGAGCCACATGACGCGTGTCAGGACCACCGCTTACGCCCTCTCGGCCGCAGCCCTCCTCACGGGCCTCACCGCCCCCGCGGCCTCGGCCCACGAGAACCACCACCACAGGAACCAGCACCACGACAACCCCGCCGCCACCGCCCGCATACCGTTCACACGGGCCACCGTGACGGCGAAGGCGACCGCGGGAACGTACGAGATCTCCTGGCAGGCCCCCGGCACCCACCACGTCACCATCAAGGCGGGCACCCGCACGGTGGCGCGCGGCGGCGCGTCCGGCAAGGTCACCGTCACCCGCCTCCCGGCGCACGCCGACCGCCAGTGGTTCGACCTGGTCCCCGACCACGGCAAGGGCCTGCACCTCGCGGACCGCCTCATCAAGCTCGACGGCACCGTCAACTTCCGTGACGCGGGCGGCTACCGCACGGCCGACGGCCACTGGGTGAAGATGGGCAAGGTCTACCGCGCGGACGCTCTGAACAACCTGACCTCCGCCGACCTGGCCAGGCTGAAGCGCCTCGGCATCGGCACGGACTACGACCTGCGCACCACCGCGGAGCGCACCGCCGCGCCCGACAAGGTCCCGGCCGGCACGTCGTACGTGGTCGCGAACGTCATCGGCGACGACAGCCCGATCTTCACCATGCCGGCCACCGAGGCCGCGGCGGCCGAGATGATGATCCAGGGCGAGAAGTCCATGGTCAGCTCGGACACGGCCAAGGCGGCCTACCGCTCGGTCATGGCGGGCATCGTGCAGGGCGGCGGCGACCTGTTCCACTGCTCTGCCGGCAAGGACCGCACGGGCTGGGCCAACGCCACGCTCCTCACGGCGCTCGGCGTCCCGCGCGAGACGGTGACGGCCGACTACCTGGCCTCGAACGACTACCGCGCCGAGGCCAACGCGGCGGCGCTCGCCGCGATGCCCGCCGACCAGGCCAAGGCCTACAAGCCGATGCTCGACGTACGCGCCGAGTACCTGAACTCCGGCTTCGACGAGGTCAAGGACAAGTACGGCTCGTTCGGTGCGTACGAGCGGCAGGCGCTGGGCCTGGACGCCCGAGACCTCGCCCGCCTGCAGCACGACCTGCTGGTCTGACCGGGCACGACCGCCACCCACAAGGCGGCACTGCCGACCACCACCCGCAGGCCGGCACCCCCAGGCCACCGCCCGCTGGGCGGGCCCGAAGTGGGGCCGTTCGGCGGCTCCGTACAACGCTTCGCGCCACTCGCACGTCTCCCCTTGTGCACGTCTACGTAATCTGAACTTCCCCCACCGCACACCCGGGAGCCCACGTGCGTCGCACTCTCACCACCGCCCTGACCCTCACCGCCTCCCTCACCGTCGCCGCGGCCCTGACGGCCGGCCCGGCCGCGGCCGCCGTGCCCGTCCCGCCCCGCACCCCCGTCACCGACTTCAACCACGACGGGTACGCGGACCTCGCGCTCGGTGCGCCGGGCAGCACGGTGGGCGGGAAGGAGTCGGCCGGGGCCGTCTCGGTCGTGTACGGGAGCAAGGGCGGGGCGGACCTCGCGCACGGACAGGCGCTCAGCCGGGCCACCGCCGGGGTGCCGGGGGACGCGACCGCCGGGGAGTACTTCGGCGAGCGCGTCTCCGTCGGCGACCTCGACGGCGACGGCTTCACCGATCTCGTCGTCGGCACGGTCAACGGCTCCCACCCCGTGGTGCTGTGGGGGTCCGCCGCCGGCCTGAGCGGGGCCGGGAGCGTCAGTCTGCCCGGCGGCTCCGGGCTCTTCTCCGTCGGCGACTTCAACGGCGACGGCCATCGCGACCTGGTCACCGACGACTACCCGCGCAGCGACGACCCGGACGACGACGATGCCGGGATGACCGTCTCCTACGGGCCGTTCGACCGTGCGAGCGGCGCGGCCGCCCGCACGGACCCCATCGTGACCAGCCAGACGTTCGGGCCGGGCGACTTCGTCGTCGGTGACGTCACGGGCGACGGCGCCGACGACATCGTCACGAGCCACGGCTTCGAGGAGTCGGCCTACCAGAGCAAGTTCTGGAAGGGCGGCAAGGACGGCGTGAGCCACACCTCCACCGCGCTCACCTCCAGCCTCGCCGGGGCCGTCGCCGACGTCGACGGGGACGGCTACGGCGACCTCGTCGTGCACGACATCGGCGACAACTACGAGGACATCGCCTACGAGAAGGGGACCGTCCGCGTGCTGTACGGGACCGCCGCCGGGCCGTCCACCACCCGTACGAAGACGATCACCCAGGAGACGAGCGGTGTGCCGGGCGCGGGCGAGAGCGGCGACCAGTTCGGCACCGACATCGCCGCCGGTGACGTGAACGGCGACGGCTACGCGGACATCGCCGTCGGCGTCCCCGGGGAGGCCATCGGCACCGTCAAGGACGCGGGCGCCGTCGTCCTCCTCAAGGGCGGCAAGGGCGGACTGAGCGGCACCGGCGCGCAGGCCTTCCACCAGTCGACGGCGGGCGTGCCCGGCGCGAGCGAGAAGGGCGACCAGTTCGGCCTCCAGGTCCTCCTGTCGGACGTGAACCACGACGGCTTCGCCGACCTGACCGCCGCCGCTCCGCTGGAGGACGGCACGTACCAGGACTCGGGTGCGGCCTGGGTGCTGCGCGGCGCCGCGTCGGGCCTCACCGTCAAGAGCATCGCGTCCTTCGGGCCCGCAGCCGTCAACGTGCCTGAGAAGAACGCCCAGTTGGGCCGGGACCTGGGCCGCTGAACACCCCGCTCATCGCGCCACGCCCCGGGGCCCGTCCTCGCACTGAAGACGGGCCCCGGGGCGTGTGGCGGACGTCCCGCCTGCCCTTCGGGCGAACGACGGGACTCACGTCGGACACTCTCTAGTTGTCCACCACCGGCAGCAGTTCCGGCAGGTGCCCGTCCGACGCCATGGCCGAGCGGACCCGCTCCTGCGGGACCGTCCCGTACAGCGTCGTGCGCGGCTTGGCCGGACGGCCCGCCGCCTCGGCGACCGCGATCAGGTCCTTGACCGACTTGTACGAGCCGTACGACGAGCCCGCCATCCGGGAGATGGTCTCCTCCATGAGGGTGCCGCCCAGGTCGTTGGCACCGGAGCGCAGCATCTCGGCGGCGCCCTGCGACCCCAGCTTCACCCAGCTGGTCTGGATGTTGGGGATGTGCGGGTGGAGCAGGACGCGGGCCATGGCGGTGACCGCCCTGTTGTCGCGGGCGGTCGGGCCGGGGCGGGCGATGCCCGCCAGGTACACCGGCGCGTTCGTGTGGATGAACGGCAGGGTCACGAACTCCGTGAAGCCGCCGGTCTCCTGCTGGATCGCGGCCAGCGTGCGGAAGTGGCCGAGCCAGTGCCGCGGCTGGTCCACGTGCCCGTACATCATCGTCGACGAGGACCGCAGGCCGAGCTCGTGGGCCGTCTTGACGACCTCGATCCAGGTGGCGGCGGGCAGCTTGCCCTTGGTCAGCACCCAGCGCACCTCGTCGTCGAGGATCTCGGCGGCCGTGCCGGGGATCGAGTCGAGGCCGGCCTCCTTGGCCGCCGTCAGCCACTCCCGGACGGACATCCCGGTCCTGGTCGCGCCGTTCACGACCTCCATCGGCGAGAAGGCGTGGACGTGCATGCCGGGCACGCGCTCCTTCACGGCCTTCGCGATGTCGAAGTACGCCGTGCCGGGCAGGTCCGGGTGGATGCCGCCCTGCATGCAGACCTCGACCGCGCCCACGTCCCAGGCCTGCTGGGCACGGTCGGCGACCTGGTCGAGGGAGAGGGTGTACGCGTCGGCGTCCGTGCGGCGCTGGGCGAAGGCGCAGAAGCGGCAGCCGGTGTAGCAGACGTTCGTGAAGTTGATGTTCCTGGTGACGATGTACGTGACGTCGTCGCCGACCACCGTCCTGCGGATGTCGTCGGCGATGCCGCACAGCGCGTCGAGCGCCGGGCCGTCCGCGTGCAGCAGGGCGAGGGCCTGGTCGTCGGTGAGCCGCGTCGGGTCGTCGGCGGCCACCGCCAGCGCCTCGCGCACGTCGCCGTCGATGCGCGAGGGCACCATGCCGGGCGCGGCCTGTTCGCGCAGCGCCTCCCAGTCGCCGTACACCTCGTCGAAGTCGTCGCGCCGGTCGGACGTGCGGCCCTCGGTGTCGATGGTGCGGTGCAGATCGGTGCGGCCGCTGCTGGTGAACTCCTCGTCCGGCTCCTGCCAGGGGCGGCCGACGACGGGCGCGTCCGCGACGGCCAGGCCGGTGCCGGGGTCGGCGAGGGCGCGGACGTGCGGGAGCAGTCGCGGGTCGAGCCAGGGCTCGCCGCGCGTCACGAACTCCGGGTACACGCACAGGCGTTCACGCAACGTGAAGCCGGCGAGCTGCGACTGACCGGCCAGCTCCTCCAGGCGCGGCCACGGCTTCTCCGGGTTCACGTGGTCGATGGTCACCGGGGAGACGCCGCCCCAGTCGTCGATGCCCGCGCCGATGAGCCGCGCGTACTCGCCGTCGACGAGGTTCGGCGGGGCCTGCAGATTGCCGGAGGGGCCCATGATGTGCCGGGCCACGGCGACCGTCGCGACGAGCTCGTCGAGTTCGGCGTCGGGCATGCCGCGCATCGCCGTGTCCGGCTTGGCGCGGAAGTTCTGGATGATCAGTTCCTGGATGCCGTGGTACGAGCGCGCGACGCGGCGCAGTGCGAACAGCGAGTCGGCGCGCTCCTCGTACGTCTCGCCGATCCCGATGAGCAGCCCGCTGGTGAAGGGCACGGAGGAGCGGCCCGCGTCCTCCAGCACCCGCAGCCGCACGGCCGGCTCCTTGTCCGGGGAGCCGTAGTGCGGCATGCCGGGCTCGGACCAGAGGCGCTCGGCGGTGGTCTCCAGCATCATGCCCATGCTGGGGGCGACGGGCTTGAGCCGCTGGAAGTCGGTCCAGGACAGCACGCCCGGGTTGAGGTGCGGCAGCAGCCCCGTCTCCTCCAGGATGCGGATCGATATGGCCCGCACGTACGCGATCGTGTCGTCGTACCCGTGCGCGTCCAGCCACTCGCGGGCCTCGGGCCACCGCTCCTCCGGCTTGTCGCCGAGGGTGATCAGGGCTTCCTTGCAGCCGAGTTCGGCGCCCTTGCGGGCGACGTCGAGGACCTCGTCCGGCGACATGAACATCCCGTGGCCCTCGCGGCGCAGCTTGCCGGGGACGGTCACGAACGTGCAGTAGTGGCACTTGTCGCGGCACAGCCGGGTCAGCGGGACGAAGACGCTCTTGGAGTACGTGATGACGCCCGGCCGGCCCGCGGCCGCCAGGCCCGCGTCGCGCACCCGGGCGGCCGACGCGGTGAGGTCCGCCAGGTCGTCGCCGCGTGCCTGGAGCAGTACGGCGGCCTCGGTGACGTCGAGGGCCACACCGTCCCTGGCCCGTTTGAGCGCACGGCGCATGGCGTTGGCGGTGGGACGGTCGGCCTGCTGCGTCTGGGGTACGGCGTCCGGATCACTCATGAACCGAGCATACGAGCGCGGCCCCGGCAGGGGTTCCGGGAGGCCCCGCGCGGTAATAGTCTCGGCGAGCCTTGACCGACGGGGGAGTTCATCATGTTCATGCGTACACGGCCCACGACCGTGCTGCTGTTGCTGGGGGCGCTGCTCTTCGCTGGCGTACCGGCGACGGCGTCCGCGGCGGCGCACACGACCGCGGCGGCGGCCGCACAGCAGGAGCGGTCGGCCGCGAAGCCGCACCACTCGGTGGCGAAGTCGGCCACGAAGGTCTCGAAGTCCCACAGCAGCGGCAAGAAGAGCAGGATCAAGAAGAAGAAAAAGAAGAAGGGCGGGTCGCTGGGGGCGCTCGGCTGGATCCTGATCGTGCTGGTCGTGCTCGTGATCCTGGTCGTCGCGGTCCTGTTCCGCAGGCGCCGCCGCTCGTAGCCCGGCCGCACGTCATCCGCCGAGCCCCTTCCCTTCAGGGGCCGTTCACGGCTCAATGCCAGGGTCGCACACGTCACACCCGACCCCTGGGGAGCTCAGCATGTGCACGGATGACGAACACGGCATCGGCAGACGGACGTTGCTCGTGACCGGGGCGGCGACGGCGCTTACGCTCGGCACCATGAGCTTCGCCAGCGCCGCCGACGGCTCGCAGTCCACCAAGACGCTCAAGGGCACGCTGCCGCCGGGCGCACCGGACTACGTGTACCTGCCGGTGGAAGTGCCGCGCGGAGTGCGGGAGATCAAGGTCTCCTACACGTACACGAAGGCCACCGTCCCGGCCGGCACCCAGAACAACGCGCTCGACATCGGCATCTTCGACGAGCGCGGCACGGCGCTCGGCGGCAAGGGCTTCCGGGGCTGGTCGGGCGGGGCGCGCACCGAGTTCTTCCTGCGGGCCGACGACGCGACGCCCGGCTACGTGCCCGGCCCGGTCCGGGCGGGCACGTGGCACATCGCGCTCGGCCCGTACACGGTGGCGCCGGACGGCCTGCCGTACGAGGTGACGGTGACGCTCACCCACGGCGCGTCCGGCACCACGCCGAAGCCCGTGTACCCGCCGTCCCGGGCCCGCGGCCGGGGCCGCGCCTGGTACCGCGGCGACTGCCACATCCACACCTGGTACTCGGACGGCCGCCGCACCCCGGCCGAGGTCGGTGCGCTCGCCCGTGCGGCCGGACTGGACTTCATCAACACCTCCGACCACAACACGCACTCCTCGCAGGCGCATTGGTCGGACGTGGCGGGTGACGACCTGCTGGTCCTGATCGGCGAGGAGGTCACCACGCGCAACGGGCACGTCGTCGCCCTCGGCACGGACCCGGGCACCTTCATCGACTGGCGCTACCGGGCCCGCGACAACCGCTGGGCGAAGTACGCGCAGGAGATCCGCCGGGCGGGCGGCCTGGTCGTCCCGGCGCACCCGCACGCCACGTGCATCGGCTGCGGCTGGAAGTTCGGCTTCGGCGAGGCGGACGCGGTCGAGGTGTGGAACGGCCCGTACACCCCGGACGACGAGGTCTCCCTGCAGGACTGGGACAACACCCTTGTGGCGTACGCGCGTTCGCGGGGCAAGGGGTCGTGGATCCCGGCGATGGGCAACAGCGACGCGCACCGCGACCCGGACCGCATCGGCGGCCCCCAGACGGTGGTCCTGGCCGACGACCTGACCCGCGACGCCATCCAGGACGGCATCCGGGCGGGCCGCTCGTACGTCGCCGAGTCGTCCGAGGTGTCCGTGGCGTTCACGGCGACCGGCGGCAAGGGCGAGGTGGCGGCCCTCGGCGCACGCCTGGAGGTGTCCCCCGACGCCCCGGTCACCGTCGACCTGGAGGTGAAGGGCGCCCCCGGCTGCACGCTCCACATCGTCACGGACCAGGGCACGTTGTTCACGTCGGCGCCGCTGCCGGACTCCGGTACGGGAACCGCGAGTTGGCGCACGACGGCGTCGTACGCGGCGTACGTGAGGGCGGAGGTCCGCCACGCCCCGGCGACGACCGGCCTGCCGGGAGCGCTGGCGGCGTTCACGAACCCGATCTTCCTGGGAAAGAGCGCGTAGCCTGACGCCCTTCGCCCCCGGAAGAAGAAGGACCACGGCATGACGACGCGCGGCCCCGCCGATGACGGCACGACCGGATACGTACGCTTCCAGTCGCCGCACCGAAACCGGCGGGGCACGTTCACCGGCCTGTTCGGGCTGGTCAACAACCTGGCCAGGGAGGGGCGGCTCACCGCCGAGCAGGAGTCCTTCCGGCGCGTGAACAACGCCTGGTACGACGCCGCGTACACGGACCCCTCCACCGTCGACCCCACGGTCTACGACGAGGAGGTCAACCCGGGCGCCGCGGCCTGGTTCAAGCCAACGGCCACGCACCTGCTCGACCGGGTCCCCGGCTACCTGGAGATCCTGGCCGCGCACGGCGTCGACTGCCGCCTGGTGCGCTCGGCCGACCCGGGCCGGGTGCTCTACGAGGACGACGTCCAGATCGTCGTGGTCCCCCGCGCCCGGGCCGAAGACAGACCCTAGGGCTCGGCGACGACCAGGACCTCCGTGTCCCGGTTGAGCACCTCGCCGCGGAAGAACGCCGGGCTGCGGCGGCCCATCACCAGCATGATGACGACGCCCACGAGCAGCAGGCCGACCCCGATCACGAAGACCGAGCCGACGCCGAACACGGACGAGCCGCTGCCGTAGGCCGGGTTCCACATGTCGACCAGCGTCTTGGTGAAGACGGCCGACAGGAGCACGCCGCCGAGTGTCGGGAACAGTCCCTTGAACGCGAAGTCCCGTACGGATGCGAAGAGTTCGCCGCGGAAGTACCAGGCGCAGGCGAACGCCGTCAGCGCGTAGTAGAAGCAGATCATGAGGCCGAGCGCGTAGATCGTGTCGACCAGGACGTGCTCGGAGACCAGCGTCATCGCCGTGTAGAAGACGGCCGTCGCCACGCCCGCCGTGACCGTGGCGCGGCCGGGCGTCTTGAAGCGCGGGTGGACGCGGGCGTACGAGGCCGGGAGCGCTTCGTACGTCGACATGGCGAGGACCGTGCGGGCGACCGGGATGAAGGTGGTCTGGAGGCTGGCCGCCGCCGACGCCAGGACCGCGACGAAGAGCAGGATGCCGAGGGTCGGGCCCATCACGGGGCCGGCGAGCGCGGCGAAGACGTTGTCGGAGGTCTCCGGGTTGGCGAGGCCGAGGCCCCGCTGCCCCGAGCCGACGACCATCTGCGCGGCGACACCCGTGGCCAGGTACGAGCCGACGAGCACGACCATCGCGATGAGCGCGGCGCGGCCGGGCGTCTTGTCGCTGCCGATGGTCTCCTCGTTGGCGGTCAGGCAGGTGTCCCAGCCCCAGTACATGAAGATCGACAGGGACAGGCCGGCCGTGAACGCCCCGAAGGACTTCACGGAGAACGGGTTCAGCCACGACCAGGAGAAGTCCACCGACGTGCCCGCGAAGTCCCCGGAGCCCGCCTTGGCCACCGCCATCGCGACGAAGACGGCGAGCACCACCAGCTGGAGCCCGACGAGCGTGTACTGCACGCCCTTCGTCGCGGTCATGCCGCGGTAGCTGATCGCGGTCGCCGCGGCGATGAGCACGAGGCAGGTCACGATGTGGACGGCCTTGTTGCCGTCGAGGCCTGCCACCGAGTCGCTGTCGGTGATCTCGCCCGCGAGCAGCCAGAAGTACGAGGTCGCGACGCCGGCCAGGTTGGACAGGACGATGATCGTGGCGATCACCAGGCCCCAGCCGCACATCCAGCCGACCCGCGGCCCGAACGCCTTCACGGTCCACGTGAACGACGTGCCGCAGTCCGGCATGACCTTGTTGAGCTCCCGGTACGCGAAGGCGACGAGGAGCATCGGCAGGAACCCGGCCAGGAACACCGCGGGCATCTGCAGGCCGACCTCGCCCGCGGTGGAGCCCAGGGTCGAGGTCAGGCAGTACACCGGCGCGACAGTGGAGACACCGATGACGGCGCTGCCGAGCAGCCCGACGGAGTTGCCGCCGAGGCCCTTGCCCTCCCTGATGCCCTCCTGGGGCCGCACGTCCAGCTGAGTCATGAACAGGACGTTAAATCCTGCGGTTTCCACATCTGGCGGGATTCATCAGGACTTCGCCGCTTAACTATCCATGGGCAATTCGGGCAACTACTTTCGACTTACACAGAAGATTGCAGAATCCATCCACCTATTGCAAGGCGATCGGCCCGGCGTCCGATATTCGGTAATCGCAGCCGGGTCCGATTTGCCCTGGTTCAAAAATTTCCCGTGCAGATCTCGTGGACTTCGTCACCCCGGCCAGACGATGGACTGCAGCTCGCTGTAGGCGTGCAGCGCGTACGAGCCGACGTCCCGCCCCACCCCGCTCTTCTTGAACCCGCCGAACGGGGCCTCCATGTTCCGCCCGATGGTGTTCACGCCGACGCCGCCGGCCCGCAGCCGCCGCGCGACCCGGAAGGCGCGGGCGACGTCCCCCGACCACACGTAGTCGATGAGCCCGTAGTCGGAGTCGTTGGCGAGCGCGACGGCCTCGTCCTCGTCCCCGTCGAAGGGCACGACGGCGACCACGGGGCCGAAGATCTCCTCCCGCACGACGCGCATGTCGTTGGTGCAGTCGGCGAGGAGGGTCGGAGCGACGTAGAACCCCTTGCCGGTCCCGGCGGGCCGCTCCCCGCCCGCGACGACCGTCGCGCCCTCCTTCCTGCCCAGCTCCACGTACGACTCGACGCGCTCGCGGTGCGCGGCGGAGATGACGGGACCGACCACGGTCCCCTGCGCCCGCGGGTCCCCGACCTTCATGAACCCGATGTACGCGGTGAGCTTCGCGACGAACTCGTCGTACACGGACCGGTGCACGAGCGCCCGCGTCGGCGCCGTGCAGATCTGCCCGCTGTAGAAGGCGTACGTCGTCCCGATCCCGGCGACCGCCGAGTCCAGGTCGGCGTCGCCGAGGACGATCGCGGCGCCCTTCCCGCCCAGCTCCATCAGCTGCCGCTTCATCGACCGCCCGCACACCTCGCCGATGCGCTGCCCGACGGCCGTGGACCCGGTGAAGCTGACCATGTCGACGTCCGGCGAGTCGACGGCGGCCTCCCCGGCGGCCACCGAGGCGCCACTGACGACGTTCACGACGCCGCGCGGCACACCCGCCTCCTCCAGGGCGGCCGCCATCCGGTACACGGACAGCGGGTCCTGCGGCGCGGGCTTCACGACGACCGTGTTGCCCATGGCGAGGGCCGGGGCGACCTTGCCCGCCGGGTTGGCCCACGGGTTGTTGTACGAGGTGATGCAGGTGACGACCCCGACGGGCTGGCGCACGGCCAGCGCGCCCGTCACCCCCGCCTTCCCCATCGGCCCGGCCTCGCTGATCTGCGGCGGCAGCCCTTCCTCCACCGGCTCCAGGGCGCCCTGCGCGTACCGCCGGAAGCGGGCGACGCCCACGGCCACCTGCATGCCGCGCGCGGTCCCGCTGGTGGCCCCGCTCTCGGCCTGCGCCAGCTCGGCGTTGGCGGCGAAGTCCCGCTGCATGAGGTCCGCGGCCCGGTCGAGGATCGCGGAGCGCTCCCGCGGCGTCGTGCGCGACCACGTCCCGAAGGCGTCGCGGGCGGCGCGCGCGGCGTCGTACACCTGCTGCCGGGACGCCTCGGGCGCCTGCCCGACGACCTCCTCGCTCGCCGGGTCGACGACGTCGTAGTGCCCGCCGTCCGGCGCGACCCACTCCCCGCCGATGAAGAGCTTCTGCGCCTCGCTCACCGGGTGCTCACCGTCCGCGTGTCCGCGCCGGAGCGCAGCACCTTGCCCGGCACGGCGCCGCTGACGACGTCGCCGCGCATGGCCTCGACCCCGTTGACCCACACGGCGGTCACGCCGATGGCCTTCGAGTCGAGCCGGGGGCTGTCGCCGGGCAGGTCGTGCACGAGGGTGGCCTTGCCGGCGTCGATCGTCTCCGGGTCGAACAGCACCAGGTCCGCGTGCCAGCCCTCCTGCACCCGCCCCCGCTCGCGCAGCCCGAACAGCTGGGCCGGGTCGTCGGTCAGCATCTTCACCGCCGCCTCCAGGCCCATCAGCTTGCGCCCGCGCAGACAGTCGCCGAGGAAGCGCGTCGTGTACGGGGCCCCGCACATCCGGTCCAGGTGCGCGCCCGCGTCGGACCCGCCGAGCATGACGTCCTCGTGGTTCCAGGTCTCGGAGCGCAGCGCCCACGAGTCCGGGTCGTTGTCGGTCGGCATCGGCCACAGCACGGTCCGCAGCCGGTCGTTGGCGCAGATCTCGACGAGGCACTCGAAGGCCTCCTGCCCGCGCTCGGCGGCGATGTCCCGCACCACGCGCCCGGTCAGCCCCTCGTTGGCCTGCGAGTACGTGTCCCCGATGACGTACCGCCCGAAGTCCGCGAGCCGCCGGAAGACCCCGGCCTCCTTGCTGTCGGCGCGGCGCAGCATCTCGGCGCGCACGTCGGGGTCGCGCAGTTTCGCGATCCGCTCGTCGACGGGCAGCCCGAGGATCTCGCCCCATCCGGGGATGAGATTGAGCGCGCAGAAGGTCCCGAGCGACATGTTCATCGGCGTCAGGATCGGCATGGTCAGGGCGACGATCCGCCCGCCGGCCTTCCGCGCCCGCTCACTCGCGGCCAGCTGACGCGGTACGCGCTCGGGCACGGCGGCGTCGACGGTCAGCACGTTCCAGTTGAGCGGCCGCCCGGCGGCGGAGCTCATCTCCACGAACAGGTCGATCTCGTCGTCACTGAACTGATCGAGGCACCCGGCGACGATGGCCTCGATCTGCGTCCCTTCGTGCTCCCCGACCGCCTTGCTCAGAGCGATGAGTTCGGCCGGCTCGGCATGCCGCGAGGCGACCGGTTTGCCGTCCCCGTCGGAGTGCGTGGACGACTGGGTGGTGGACAGCCCCCAGGCCCCGGCCTCCATGGCCTCGTGGAAGAGCCCGAGCATGGCCTCCATCTGCGCCTCGCTCGGCTGCCCACCGATGGCGTCCGCCCCCATCACGTACCGCCGCAGCGCACAATGCCCCACCATGAACCCGGCGTTGACGGCGATCCTCCCGTCCAGGGCCGCCAGGTACTCCCCGAACGAATTCCACGTCCAGGGCGCCCCCTCCTCCAGCGCGACCAGCGACATCCCCTCGACCTTGGACATCATCCGCCGCGTGTAGTCGGCGTCCTCGGGCCGCTCCGGGTTCAACGGGGCGAGCGTGAACCCGCAGTTGCCCCCGGCGACGGTCGTCACCCCGTGGTTCAGCGAGGGCGTCGCGTACGGGTCCCAGAACAGCTGCGCGTCGTAATGCGTATGCGGATCGACGAACCCGGGCGCGAGCACCAGCCCCGCGGCGTCCTCGGAGCTACGGGCCTCCTCGGTGACGGCACCGGCCTCGGCGACGACGGCGATGCGCCCGTCGCGGATCCCGACATCGGCAACATAAGAAGGGGCACCGGTCCCGTCGACGACGGTGGCGCCCTTGATGAGGTGATCGAGCATAATCTTCGAGCCTCTCCGACGTAATGACGAACCGAACAAGCCCCTCCGACCCCCAAGCCCCTCTGGGCGATCGAGGAGCGGGGCCCACCTTCAAGCCCCTCCGGCGATTGAGGAGCGGGGTCCGGGGCGGAGCCCACTTTCAAGCCCCTCCGACCCCCAAGCCCCTCCGGCGATTGAGGAGCGGGGTCCGGGGCGGAGCCCCGTGTTTCAAGCCCCTCCGGCGATCGAGGAGCGGGATCCGGGGCGGAGCCCCGTGGCAGGGACGAGATCAGGGCCCCGACTCTCCTGTCCGGGAGGAGGAGAGCCGGGGCAGCCGTCCGATCAGACCCCGGCAGACCTGAACCGGGTAGTCCGGTGGACCGGATCCGTGTCGATCTTCGGAATCACATGCTCACCGATCAGCCTGATCGAGTTCAGCGTGTCCTCGTGCGAGATCCCGATCGGCAACCCGAACGACAACTGGTCGGCCCCCGCCTGCTCCCACCGCTTGCACTGCTGCAGCACCTCGTCCGGATCCCCACAGATCATCAGCTCCTCGGCGATGAGCAGCTCGATGATCTCGGCGGAGTACTCGGGCAGGATCTCGGGCCACTCCGGAATGCCCTCGGGCCGCGGGAAGGTGTCGTGGTACCGGAACACCAACGACTGCAGGTAGTTGAGCCCACCGCCCACGGCGATCTCCACCGCCTTGTCGTGCGTCTCGGCGCAGATCGCGGTCGACGTCACCATGACGTTGTCGTTGACGAAGTCCCCGATGGGCTCCGCGTCCTGGATGGCGGTCTTGTACTGCTCCAGGACCCACTCCATGTCGGATACCTTCTGCACGCTGAACCCCAACACCCCCAGCCCCTTCCTGGCGGCCATCGCGTACGAGGGCGGGGACCCGGCCGCGTACCACATGGCGGGGTGCGACTTCCCGTACGGCTTGGGGAAGATCTTGCGTGGCGGCAGCGACCAGTGCTTGCCCTGGAACCCGACGTACTCGTCCTGGAGCCACATCTTCGGGAACTCGGCGATGGTCTCTTCCCAGATCTCCTTGGTGTAGTTCATGTCCGTCACACCAGGTATGAACCCGAGGATCTCGTGGCTGCCGGCGCCGCGCCCGCTGCCGAACTCGAACCGCCCCTCGCTGAGGTGGTCCATCATGGCGACCTTCTCGGCGACCTTGACGGGGTGGTTGACCTGCGCGAGCGGGTTGAAGATGCCCGACCCGAGGTGGATGCGGTCCGTCGCGTGCGCCAGGTACCCGAGGAAGACGTCGTTCGCCGACAGATGCGAGTACTCCTCCAGGAAGTGGTGCTCGGACGCCCAGGCGTACTTGAAGCCGGACTTGTCCGCCTGGATGACGTACTCGGTCTCGTTCATGAGCGCGCGGTGCTCGGCGGTCGGGTCCGTCAGCGCCTGCTTGCCCACATATCCCTGTACAAAGAGCCCGAATTCCAAGGAGGTTCACCGTCCTCGTCAGTTTCTGACGGATCGTCAGATTGGATGGATCGACTGTTTCACTGCGCCTGCGGACCGTCAATACCTGACGCATCGTCAGGACTGGTGGGTACGGCCAGGGGCCTGGCTCACAGGACGCTCACGCCCGCGAGCCACCCCCCGTCGATCACGAACGGCTGCCCGGTGATGTACGCCGAGTCCTCCTGCGCGGTCAGGAACAGCGCGAGGCGCGCGACCTCTTCCGGCCTGCCCACGCGCCCGAGCGGCACGAGCTTGCGGTACAGCCCGTCGAGGGCCGCGGCGGACTCCTCGGTGTTCGCGTTCGGGTCGAGCTGCGCCGGGTTGCTCATGGCGGTGTCGATGGCGCCGGGGCAGACGGCGTTGACGCGGATGTTCCTGGCGGCGAGTTCGAGCGCGGCGACCTTGGTCAGTCCCACGATGGCGTGCTTGGTGGCGGCGTACGCGCCGACGTACGCCATCCCCGTGACACCCGTGTAGGAGGCGGTGTTCACGATGGACCCGCCCCCGGCCTCGGCTATCTCCGGAGCGACGTTCTTGATCCCGAGGAACGCCCCCACCTGATTGACGTTCACGATCTGCATGAACTCGTCGAGCGGCGTCGAGACGAGCTCGTTGAACCGCAGGATCCCCGCGTTGTTGACGAGCCCGTCGACCTTCCCGAAGGCGGCCTTGGCCGCCGCGACGGCGGCCCCCCACTCCTCTTCCTTGCTCACGTCGAGATGTACGTAGAGGGCGTTGCCGATCTCCTTGGCGACCGCCTCGCCCTGGTCGTCGAGCACGTCGGCGACGACGACCTTGGCCCCCTCCGCGGCGAACAGCCGCGCCTCCTGCTCGCCCTGCCCGCGCGCAGCACCGGTGATGATCACTACACGCCCGTCGAGCTTGCCCATGTCCGGTGCTCCTCAGCTGAGTTGGGGTGCGACGTCGGCGGCGAAGGCCGAGATCTGGTCGACGAGTTCGGCCCGCCCGCGGCTGCGGAAGCGGACCTGGATCTGATGGACGCCCATGGCGGCGTAGGCGCGCAGCGACTCGGCCATGGCCCCGGGGTCGCCGGAGAGGGTGCGCC
Source organism: Streptomyces sp. SID14478 (assembly GCF_010548525.1). GTDB lineage: Bacteria > Actinomycetota > Actinomycetes > Streptomycetales > Streptomycetaceae > Streptomyces. Next base: position 14,931 of record NZ_JAAGMG010000912.1, on the reverse strand, counting down.
GCCCGACCTCCCAGGCGGGCGCGCCGACGTACAGCGGCTCGGTGATGGTGCCGATGGTGAGCGGCGCCTCGATGCCGGCCTCGGCGCGCAGCCGCTTCAACTTCTCGATCTTCTCGGGGAGCCGGTCGCGCGGGTCCCCCTGCGGCAGCCACCCGTCGCCCTTGAGCGCGGCGCGCCGGATGGCCGGCGCGGAGGACCCGCCGACCCACACGGGCACCCGGCTCTGCGCGGGACGCGGCAGCTGCCCGAGCCCTTCGAAGGAGTACAACTCCCCCTTGAAGGAGGGGAATTCATCCGGGCCGAGCGCGGCCCTCAGCGCGTCCACGCTCTCGTCGAGCACGGCCCCGCGTCGCGCGAAGTCGACGCCCAGCGCCTCGAACTCCTCCTGCACGTGCCCGGCGCCGACCCCGAGGATCAGCCGCCCGCCGCTCAGGTGGTCCACGGTCGCGTACTGCTTGGCGGACAGCAGCGGATGCCGCAGCCCGACGATCGCGACGTGGCTGAGCAGCCGCACGCGCTCGGTGATCCCGGCGAGGTAGGACAGCGTGGCGACGGGGTCGTACCAGGTGGTCGACATGGCCTCGGCGAGCCGGCGCGGGATGGCGACGTGGTCGCAGGAGGCGATGTAGTCGAAGCCGCCCCGGTCGGCGGCGCGGGCGATCTCGGCGAGATCACCGACGTCCGCGCCGGCCTCCCAGGGTTCGGCGTACATGGTGCTCTGGGACTGGATCGGGAGTTGCATCCCGTACGCGAGGCGCGTCATACCCGTAACCCCATCTGACGGACCGTCAATTATGGACGGAGCCCATACTCGTACCTGACGTACCGTCAGACAAGGGGAGTGCGGGTACGGGGAATGCGGGCACGGGGGCGCGCCTGCGACACGCCGCTCCGCCTCAGGCCGACGGACTCCACAGCCCGTCCGCGGTCAGCCCCAGCAGATCGATGGCGTTGCCCCGCACGATACGGTCGACGACGTCCGGCGCCAGGTGCCCCATCTGCGCCTCCCCCACCTCCTTGGACTTGGGCCAGGTGGAGTCGGAGTGCGGATAGTCGGTCTCGTACAGGACGTTGCCGAGCCCGATGGAGTCGAGGTTCTTCAGCCCGAAGGCGTCGTCGAAGAAGCACCCGAAGACGTGGTCGGCGAAGTACTCGCTCGGCGGCTTGCGCACCTTGTCGGCGACGCCGCCCCAGCCGCGGTTCTCCTCCCACACCACGTCGGCCCGCTCGAGGATGTAGGGGATCCACCCGATCTGCCCCTCGGCGTACATGATCCTGAGCTCCGGGAACCGCTCGAACTTCCCGCTCATGAGCCAATCCACCATCGAGAAGCAGCAGTTGGCGAAGGTGATGGTCGACCCGACGGCGGGCGGCGCATCCGCCGACGTCGACGGCATCTTGCTGCTGGACCCGATGTGCATGGCGATGACGGTCCCGGTCTCGGCGCAGGCGGCCAGGAACGGGTCCCACTCGTCGCCGTGGATGCTGGGCAGCCCGAGGTGCGGCGGAATCTCGGAGAAGGCGACGGCGCGCACGCCACGGGCGGCGTTCCTGCGCACCTCCGCCGCCGCCAGCTCCGCGTCCCACAGCGGAACGAGGGTCAGCGGTATGAGCCGCCCCTGCGCCTGGGGCCCGCACCACTCGTCGACCATCCAGTCGTTGTACGCGCGCACGCCGAGCAGCCCGAGCTCACGGTCCTTGGCCTCGGTGAAGGTCTGCCCGCAAAAGCGCGGGAAGGTCGGGAAGCAGAGCGCGGACTGGACGTGGTTGACGTCCATGTCGGCAAGACGGGCCGGAACGTCGAAGGACCCCGGCCGCATCTGCTCGTACGTGATGACTTCCAGCTTGATCTCGTCGCGGTCGTAGCCGACGGCGGTGTCGAGCCGGGTGAGCGGCCGGTGCAGATCCTCGTAGACCCACCAGTCACCGATGGGCCCGTCGTCACCGGGCGCCCCCATGACGGGCGCGAACTTGCCGCCCAGGAAGGTCATTTCCTTCAGGGGAGCGCGAACGATCCGGGGCCCGACGTCGAGGTACTTCTTCGGCAGCCGGTCGGACCAGACCGTCGCCGGCTCGACCGTGTGGTCGTCGACGGAGATGATGAGGGGGAAGTCGTCGGATTTCAGGGCACTTTGGGTGTTTCCGGTCTCCGTGGTCTCCATGGGCTCACGGTAGCGCCGATCTGACGACCCGTCAGCTAGTAGGGGTCGAGGTTCGCGTGCGTGAGGTGTCTGTGATGGCTGTCTCCCGGAGCTGACGTATCTGCCATGAACAAGGCAAACTGGCGGAGTTGTCCAAGCGGCACGCCGCTTGGACTCCGTGCGAACGAGATGTGACTGGTGCTGGTGCGGCGGCAGGGGGCAGCGACGATGGACGGTGGACCGCGGGTTCCGGTGCAGCGGCGGTCCGGCACACCCGAGGACATCTCGGAAGTGGCGCCGGCCACCGGCTCCGGCCTGCGCTTCAGCGTGCTCGGCCCGGTCCGGGCATGGCGCGACGGCGAACTGCTGCCGCCGGGCTCACCGCAGCAGCGGGCCCTGCTCGCGGCCCTGCTCCTGCGCGACGGCCGCACGGCGACGGCCGGCGAACTCATCGACGCGGTCTGGGGCGAGGCCGCCCCGCAGCAGGCCCTGGCGGCGATCCGCACGTACGCCTCCCGCCTGAGGAAGGTGCTGAACCCCGGCGCCTCCGGAGCGGCCGGCGCCCTGGTGAGCGAGTCGGGTGGCTACGCGATCCGCGCGCTGAGCCCCGACGCCCTGGACCTGGCGGCGGCGGAGTCCCTCTGGTCGGATGCCGAGAAGGCCCGCCAGGGCGGCGACCTGTGCCACGCGCGGGCGCTGGTGAACAAGGCGCTGGCCCTGTGGGACGGCGAACCCCTGGCGAACGTGCCGGGCCCGTACGCGGAGACGCAGCGCGCACGCCTGCAGGAATGGCGCCTCCAACTGGTCGAATCCCGCCTGGACATGGACCTGGAGCAGGGCTGCCACGCGGAGGCGGTCTCGGAACTGACGGCCCTGACGGCGGCGCACCCGCTTCGTGAGCGCCTGCGCGAACTGCTGATGCTGGCCCTGTACCGGAGCGGGCGGCAGGCAGAAGCCCTCGCCGTCTACGCGGACACGCGCCGCCTGCTGGCGGACGAACTCGGAGTGGACCCTCGCCCCGGCCTGTCGGACCTCCAGCAGCGCATCCTGCGGGCGGACCCGGCACTGGCAGAGCCCTCGGCCCCGGCGACGGAGGTGGCCAAGGCCCCGCTCCGGCCGGCCCAACTACCGGCCACGGTGCCGGACTTCACGGGCCGCGCAGCCTTCGTCACGGAACTGAGCGAGGTCCTGTCGTCGGCGTCCCCGGACACGGGTGGCGGCTCGGTGATGGCGGTGTCGGCGGTGGCGGGCATCGGCGGCGTGGGCAAGACGACGCTGGCGGTGCACGTGGCGCACGCCGCGCGGCCCTCGTTCCCCGACGGCCAGTTGTACGTGGACCTGCAGGGCGCGGGTTCGCGGGCGGCGGAACCGGAGGCGGTACTGGGCTCCTTCCTGCGCGCGCTGGGCACCCCCGACTCGGCGATCCCGGACTCCCTGGAGGAGCGGGCGGCGCTGTACCGCTCGACCCTGGACGGCCGCCGGGTCCTCGTACTGCTGGACAACGCCCGTGACGCGGCCCAGGTCAGACCGTTGCTGCCCGGGATGGAGGGGTGCGCGGCGCTGATCACGGGCCGGGTGCGGATGGTGGACCTGGCGGGTGCGCACCTGGTGGACCTGGACGTGATGTCGCCGGAGGAGGCACTGCTGCTCTTCACGCTCATCGTGGGCGAGGAGCGGGTCGCGGCGGAGCGCGAGGCGGCGCTGGACGTGGTGGCGGCGTGCGGCTTCCTGCCGCTGGCCATCCGCATCGCGGCGTCGCGGCTGTCGGCCCGTCGTACGTGGACGGTGTCGGTACTGGCGGCGAAACTCGCGGACGAGCGCCGCCGCCTGGACGAACTCCAGGCCGGCGACCTGGCCGTGAAGGCCACCTTCGAGCTGGGCTACGGCCAGTTGGAGCCGGGCCAGGCACGGGCGTTCCGCCTGCTGGGCCTGGCGGACGGCCCGGACATCTCGCTGGCGGCGGCCGCGGCGGTCCTGGACCTGGGCGTCGAGGAGACCGAGGACGTACTGGAGTCCTTGGTGGACACGTCCCTTGTCGAGTCGGCGGCGCCGGGCAGGTACCGGTACCACGACCTGGTCCGGCTCTACGCGCGTGCGTGTGCGGAACGGGACGAGACGCTGCCGCAGGAGCGGGCGACGGCCATGTCGCGACTGCTGGACTTCTACCTGGCCACGGCGGCGGGGGTCTACGCGATCGAGCGGCCGGGAGACCGCACCGTGGATCACCTGGAGGCGACCGGCGTCCCGGGTCAGGCGTTCGGCGATGACGCCAAGGCACTCGACTGGCTCCATTCCGAGGCCGGCTGCATCCTGGCCTGCGTGCAGCAGTCCCTGGAGCCGCCCACGCTGAGGCGTGCCGTCGACCTCCTCATGGCCTCGAAGGACCTCGCCGAGTCCGGCGTCAGCTCGCTTCGCTACGAGGCGGTCGCGCGAGCGGCGCGCGACGCGGCGGCACGGACCGGTGAGGCCCACGCCGAAGGCCGCGCCCGCACGACCCTCGCCCAAGTCCTTTCCAGGGCAGGCGAGTTCGAGCAGGCTCGGCACGAGGCCGAACAAGCCATCGAGCTCGGACGGACGTCCGGGGACCCCTGGACCAACGGCAACGCCCCGAATGAGCAGGGCATCATCACGAACCTGATGAACCAGCCGGCCCTCAGCGAGACCTACCTGCTCGCCGCGATCGAGGCCTTCCGCGCCGACGACAACCGGCCGGGAGAAGCGAGCGCGCTGTGCAACCTCTCCCGGGTCCTCGTCGACATGGGAGAGACCTCCCGCGCCATCGAGCTGGTCCGGCAGGGCATGCACATCTACGACGACCTGGGGCTCACGTTCCGGCTGGCGAACGCCCGGTACGCCCTCGGTATCGCGTTGAGCAAGAGCGGCCTGCACGCGGAAGCCCTCGATCAGCTCTCCGCGGCACTGAAGGTGTTCGTCGACAGCCGCCAGCGCCTGTGGGAGGGCACGACGCACTACCGCATGGCCGGGGTGCATCTCCACGCCGGCCGGCCCGCCCAGGCGGCACAACACGCCGAGCAGGCCCTCTCCACCGGCTGCATCGGAGGGGAGTGGATGCGCGCCAACGTTCTGACGCTGCTGGGCCGCGCCCTCACATCCCTGGGCCAGACGGATCGCGCCCGGGCCTGCTGGCAGGAAGCCCTGGTCATTCATGAGCTCACCGGGGCCCGGGAGGCGACGGACCTGCGCCGCCTCCTCAGTCCGGTCAGCGCCGCGTGACGACAGCGGTAGGCGTTCATCGAACGTTTATGGGCACCTGCGACTCTCAATTCGTCGATCCGTCGCGTCGGGGGGCAGACGGATTGCCGCGGGGCTCACAGATAAAGTGAGCGCCCCTGGAACGCCCGTTCGGAGACCCTCGGGGGAGTCGCCGAGCGGGCGTTCCCATCGCGCCAGGCCGTCATCCAAGGAGTCCTCACCATGAGCGATGCCAAGAAGAAGAACGAAGAGGCCACCACTCAGGACAGTCACATGCCCGCGCCGCCCAGCGACGGCACCGTGACCACTCAGGACAGCCACATGCCGGCCCCGCCGAGCGACGACGCCATAGTGACGATGGACAGCCACATGCCCGCGCCCCCCGCCACGGGCGCCTGAGACCTTCTTTCCCGACGGGGATCGGCCGCGGCGGCGCGGAGGGGAAGCCGCCGCGGCCGAGTCATGCCCACACCACCCCACCCCCGCCTATGCGGAAGACGCCCGCCCGGGCCGTCATACCTCGGACCTCGGACCTCGGACGCCACGGCCAACGCAAAGGTGTCGATGCGGAGGACTCCCCGGTCTCACTCGCCGGACTGACTCCCCGGGCTCCGGGGCCACGCGGGACGAATCCTGATCCACCGACGGGACTTGCCCACGCCCAGATGCCCGAACTCCTCGATCACAGCGCCCAGACCGCGAGGCGATGCGTCCCTGACGGAAGCGAAGGGCGGGCGAATGCTGATCGGCGCCCAGGTCCGGCATCTCGGATGCCCTGGTCCGGTCTCGTCGCCGGGTGGGCCGGACGGTGGGGCTCAGGGTCCGTCGCTTCGCGACGGTGGGGTGGTAACGGTGGTTCGAAGTCGCCTCTCCGCCGGTGGGCGCCTCCTTCCTTGGATTGCGTGGCTGGGGTGCGGTGGGTGGCTGAGCTACCTCCGTTCGTTGAGTGTCGTCTGACGCCCGCCTTGGGCTGGCTTTCGTCGGCTGAGGCTCTGGGTGGAAGGGGAGAGAGTCACCATTTCCCCAAAGGCCCTTCGGTCGCACCCGCCACTCGACGTGGCGGGTTGAGTGCGCGTATGGGGGTGGTGACGGTGGACAACAAAGACGCAGCAAGAGGAAGGGGTGGGTGGGGGTGGTGGGTCGGGTGCGGCTGGTGGGGGGGGAGCGTGGATCGAGTGCGGCTGGTGGGGGCGTGGGGCGGGTGCGGCTGGTGGGGTGGGGGGCGTGGGTCGGGTGCGGCTGGTGGGGGGGTGTGGTCGTCACACGCGTCACACGTGGCGCATCCGACCCTCCAGTTCGATTGATGGAGGGTTCGGGACACCCACCGCATTCCATGGGATGTCCTGAACCCTCCACCACCCCTCTGAGGACCACTCACACACCAGCAGACGACGGACCGGCCCCACCACCCCCTCCCCCTTGCTGCGTCTTTGTCTTGTCCACCGTGACCACCCCACATACGCGCCGCTCAACCAGCCACGTCGAGTGGCGGTGGCGACCGAAGGGCCTTTGGGGAAGTGGTGACTCTCTGCCCTTCCACCCGTCCTCCGCAACCACCGAAAGCCAGCCCAAGGCGGGGGTCAGACAACGCTCAACGAACGGAGGTAGCTCAGCCACCCACCGGAGAACGGCCACGTAATCCAAGGAAGAAGGCGCCCACCGGCGGATCGGCGACTTCGAACCACCGTCACCACCCCACCGTCGCGAAGCGACGGGCCACCACCCACCACCGTCCGGCCCACCCGGCAACGTGAGCGGACCACGGCACCCGCGTCTCCGCGCTCCTACCGGCACTTTCCACACCGTCCGAGTTATCCACAGCCCGCCCCGCCCCCGCCCCCACCCCGGCACCCTTGCCCCCATGGAGCAGCGAAGCCCGTCGAAGTCGGCGCAGGGAACCCCCGGTCCCCCACCGCGCCTCCGCACCCTCGCCCGCTCCGGGATCCTCTTCACCGCCCACGCCCTCGTCGCCGGATGGCAACCGCGCCCACTGCACCGACAGTTGGTACGCGAAGGATGGCGTCGAGTGCGGGCCGGCGCATGGGCCGAACCCGGCCCCGGCGCAGACGTCGACCTTCGTACGTGCCTCCTCGCCGAGCAGCTTCTGTGCCCCCAGCTCGTCGTCAGTCACCTCGCGGCCGCCGCCCTCTGGCGTATCGAGACGCTCGACATCGCCCGCCCTGCCCCGGAGTTCATCGATCCGACGCTCCGCACGCGGAGCAATGGCAGTCGCCGCCGCGTACACCGCATGCGTCTCGCCCCCAGCGACGTACAGGACGTGCGGGGCTTACGCGTGACCACCCCGGCCCGTACCCTCGCCGACCTCCTTCTGTCCGGTCCCCGCGACCTCGCCCTCGTAGCCGTGGAATCCGCCCTCACCTATCGGACCGTCGGCCGTGGTCACCGCCGGGCTCCGCTCCTCGCCCTGCACGACGTCACCGCCGCGCTTCCTGCCCGCCATCGCCACGCCGCCCGGACCCGCGAATGGCTGAGCCTCGTCGACCCGAAGTCGGGCTCCCCCGCCGAGACCGTGGCCCGGCTGCACATGGCCGACGCGGGGTTGCGGCCCGAGTCGCAGGCCGAGGTGTTCACCGGCGACGGGCGGCAGGTGCGCCTCGACTTCCTCTTCCGCGCCGAAGGGCTCGCCGTCGAAGTCGAGGGTTACGCGTACCACGGCACCCGCGAGCACCACCGACGGGACATCGACCGCTTCAACCGCATCCAGAGATGCCCCGAGGTCCGGTCCCTTCTGCGCTTCTCCGCACTCGACGTCTTCCGCCGGCCCGCCCACTTCGTCGCCGAGATCCGCGCCGCCCTCCACCGCGGCGCCGGATTTCGGCAGCCGCCTCCCTCCCCCTAGGGTGAGACGCCGCGCCTCGGCCCGATCTTCACCGGAGCACTCGACCCATTACCGCCCCACCCCCGGCAGTGGACGCATCGCGCGGCGGCGGCTTCTCCTCCGGCTACGGCCACAGGTATTCGTTCACCGGCAAGAGCGGCCAAGATCCGTCGCACTGTCGTGAGTTGACCGGCGTTGCGGCGTAGGTGCGTAGGTACGTAGGTGCGCAGGTGCGCAGGTGCGCAGGACGTACGGGATCAAGAGCCGGCCTGTCACGGAACTGTCCCAGCGGTGGACGGTCGCGCAAGTGTGCCGCCGTGCCGTGGAAACCGGCTCCCCCACGTCCCCCGGCGCGCTCCCCGCTCCGCACTCCCGCACCCTCACAAGCCCCAATTCCCGGGGTTGAACAGGGGTCGAGAGCCACCTCGCGCCCCGCCCTCGGTGACGTACACCCGGCAGCCGCGTCACACCCCGCCCATGCCATCTCATGTAACGGCCATGTATAAGGAAGCAGTTGGACGGAACGGCTCGCGGGGCCGAGCGAGTCCTATTGATCAGTAAGGCAAACGCCCCCACCTGGAAGAGGCCTCACGATGCGCGCTCAGAAGACCACCCTCGCCGCCCTGGCCCTCGTCGCCGGCCTCTCGCTCACCGCCTGCCAGGGCAACGACGACGCGGCCACCGGCAGCAGCGACTCCGGTTCCTCGACGCCCTCGTCCTCTTCCTCGTCCGCCGGTTCCGCCGACTCCAGCGGCAGCAACGCCTCCGAGCAGGGCTCCACGGCCACCGCCAGCAGCGACACCGGCGGCAACGACTCGGCCGCCGAAGGCAGCGGCGGCGGTCAGATAAACACCGGCCCCTGCAAGACCGCGAACCTCGCCTTCGGCGTCACCCACGGCATGGGCGAGGGCGACCTCCTCGTCAGCCTCCGCAACACCAGCGACGCCTGCTCCCTCAAGGGCTTCCCGGGCGTCGACCTCAAGGTCGACAGCGGCCCGGGCGCCATCAGCGCGACGCGCACCGGGCTCGCCACCCCGACCGTCGTCCTCAAGAACGGCGAGACGACCCGCTTCACCGTCCACAGCCCGCGCAACGACACCGGCGGCTCCGGCGTGAACATCGACCGGATCGTCGTCACGCCGCCCAACGGGACCCACTCCAAGACCCTGTCGATCACCCTGAACCTCCCGGCGAGCGCCAGCCCCACCGACGCGGGCGTCACCGTCGACCCCGTCGGCACCGGCAAGCAGTAGCTGTCAGCCCCACGCCCGCGTCTCCACCACCGGCAGCCCCTTCACCCACCAGTGGTCATAACGCCGGTACGCCGTCACGTCGCGCCCCGTGAGCAGGTCCAGCAAGCCCCGCGCCTCCTCCGCCAGCGCCTCCCACACCTGCGCCGGCAGCGGCCGGAACGCGCCCACCTCGATCCCGGCCCCGTCGTCCGCCACCCGCCACACTCCGGCCACGTACCCGTCGACCAGCACCGTCGGCAGCACGTCCCCGTTCACCCGGGTCACGTGCTTGCGGTACTCGGGCGGCAGGAGCCGGCCGCGGTCGGCGTACGCGAGCAGCACGCTGTCCCACATCGCCAGCAGCCGCGGCGGCGCCGGTTCCTCGCCGGACGGGCGGGGGCCGCCCGGCACGTCGTACAGCACCGTCTTCCCGTCCGGCCCCGTGAACTCCTCGAGGTCCTCCCCCAGCGCCGCCCGCACCCGGCCCTTCTGCACGAGACCGAACTGCGCCATGTCCGCCACGGACGCCGGGCCGAACCCCTCCAAGTACCGGCGCACCAGGACGCGCAGCCCCTCCGCCACCGCTTCCGGGTCCGTCAGCTCCGGGCGCCGCCCCTCGGCCGCCGCGACGAAGCACTGCCGGGCGTCCGAGGTGAAACCCCACGTCGTGCCCGCCACCGGCGCGTGCCACAACGGCGCGTACTGGCGCAGCATCCGCCCTGCCGTGGCCGCCGCTGGGCCCTCCACACCGACCCGTTGCCCCAGCCACTCCCCCAACTCCTTTGCGGTGCACGGCACTTGGGTACGCGCTAGCAGCTCGGGCAGCAGGCCGTGCGCGTCCGTCTCCGTCAGCCCCGACGCCCGGAAGCGCGGGTCCCGCAGCCGCGCACCCCGCACCGTCGGCTCCACCGCCGCGCGCAGCGCCGGGTAGTCGTCGACGTGCACGGCGTGCAGCGTGATCCGCATCAGCGTCGACCTGACCACCCGGAAGTCCGCGAAGAGCGCGTCCAACTGGTCCGCCTCGAACCCCGCCACCCGGTTCCACAGCGCCACATACGGCGAGGCGGGCTGCTGCGCCTGGAGCGCGACAACCCGCCTCATGGCGTCCTCGACCCCGATCGCCTCGCGCCGCAGCAGCAACTGCCGGGCGAGAGTGGACCTGTTGAGGGCGCGTGCCGTGAGCGTCGTCATGCCGGGCATTCTCACCCGGCGGACCTCACCGTACGACAACGGACTACAACTGGCGTGCCGCCTCGGTCGCCCAGTACGTGAGGATCATGTTCGCGCCCGCGCGCTTGATCCCGGTCAGCGTCTCCATGATCGCCCGGTCCCGCTCGATCCAGCCGCGCTGCGCCGCCGCCTCGACCATCGCGTACTCGCCGCTGATCTGGTACGCGGCCACCGGCACGTCCACCGACTCGGCCACCTTCGCCAGGATGTCGAGGTAGGGACCGGCCGGCTTCACCATGACCATGTCGGCGCCCTCCTCCAGGTCGAGCGCCAACTCCCGCAGGGATTCCCGGGAGTTGGCCGGGTCCTGCTGGTACGTCTTGCGGTCGCCGCGCAGCGAGGAGCCGACGGCCTCGCGGAACGGGCCGTAGAACGCCGACGAGTACTTCGCGGTGTACGCCAGGATCGCCACGTCCTCCCGGCCGATCTGGTCCAACGCGTCGCGTACGACGCCGATCTGACCGTCCATCATGCCGCTCGGGCCGACCACGTGCGCGCCCGCGTCCGCCTGCACCTGCGCCATCTCGGCGTACCGCTCCAGGGTCGCGTCGTTGTCGACGCGGCCCTGCCCGTCGAGGACGCCGCAGTGCCCGTGGTCGGTGAACTCGTCGAGGCACAGGTCGGACATGACGATCAGGTCGTCGCCGACCTCGGCGCGTACGTCGCGCAGCGCGACCTGGAGGATGCCGTCCGGGTCGGTGCCGTCCGTCCCCGCGCCGTCCTTCTTCTCGTCCAGCGGCACGCCGAACAGCATGATCCCGGAGACGCCCGCCTCGACGGCCTCGACCGCCGCCTTCTTCAGGGAGTCCCGGGTGTGCTGGAAGACGCCCGGCATCGAGCTGATCTCCACCGGGGAGTCGATGCCCTCGCGCACGAACGCGGGCAGGATCAGGTCCGCCGGATGCAGCCGGGTCTCGGCGACCATGCGCCGCATGGTCGGAGTCGTCCGCAGCCGCCGGGGGCGCGAACCGGGGAAAGAGCCGTACCGAGTCACTGCACTGTCACCTCGTACCTACATGTGCTTGCACGCATCTACACGTACCTGCGAAAAGGAAGCGGGGCGGACGCCCGGCCGGAACCGGGCACCCGCCCCACCACTGTCCTACGGAGCGGCCCTACGCCGCCGCGCTCCCGGCCGCCGTTCGCTGGGCCGGGTCACCGGGTCACCTGCCTCGATGGCCGCTGCCCGCCGCTGCGCGCCGAAGTCGGCCAGCGCCGCGGCCAGCTTGTGCACCGACGGTTCGGGGGCCATGACGTCGACCCGCAGCCCGTGCTCCTCGGCGGTCTTCGCCGTGGCCGGGCCGATACAGGCGATCACGGTCACGTTGTGCGGCTTCCCGGCGATGCCCACCAGGTTGCGCACCGTGCTCGACGACGTGAAGAGCACCGCGTCGAAGCCGCCGCCCTTGATCGCCTCGCGGGTGTCCGCCGGCGGCGGCGAGGCCCGTACGGTCCGGTAGGCCGTGACGTCGTCGACCTCCCAGCCCAGTTCGATGAGCCCGGCGACGAGGGTCTCGGTGGCGATGTCGGCGCGCGGCAGGAAGACGCGGTCGATCGGGTCGAAGACCGGGTCGTAGGGCGGCCAGTCCTCCAGGAGACCGGCGGCGCTCTGCTCTCCGCTCGGCACCAGGTCCGGCTTGACGCCGAACGCGATCAGCGCGTTGGCCGTCTGCTCGCCGACCGCCGCGACCTTGATCCCGGCGAAGGCGCGGGCGTCGAGCCCGTACTCCTCGAACTTCTCGCGCACGGCCTTGACCGCGTTGACCGAGGTGAAGGCGATCCACTCGTAGCGACCGGTGACCAGGCCCTTGACCGCGCGCTCCATCTGCTGCGGCGTGCGCGGCGGCTCGACGGCGATGGTCGGGACCTCGTGCGGCACGGCGCCGTAGGAGCTGAGCTGGTCGGAGAGCGAGGCCGCCTGCTCCTTCGTGCGCGGCACGAGCACCTTCCAGCCGAACAGCGGCTTGGACTCGAACCACGACAGCTGGTCGCGCTGGGCGGCGGCGGAACGCTCACCGACCACGGCTATCACCGGCCGGTTGCCCTCCGGCGACGGCAGCACCTTCGCCTGCTTCAGCGTCTGCGCGATCGTGCCGAGCGTCGCCGACCAGGTCTTCTGCCGGGTCGTCGTCCCGGCGACCGTCACGGACAGCGGGGTGTCCGGCTTGCGGCCGGCCGCGACCAGTTCCCCCGCGGCCGCGGCCACCGAGTCGAGCGTCGTCGACACGACGACCGTGCCGTCGGACGCGCCGACCTCGGTCCAGCAGCGCTCGGAGGCGGTGCGGGCGTCGACGAAGCGGACGTCCGCGCCCTGTGCGTCACGCAGCGGGACACCGGCGTAGGCGGGTACGCCCACGGCCGCGGCGATCCCGGGTACGACCTCGAAGTCGATGCCCTCGGAGGCGCAGACGAGCATCTCCTCGGCCGCGTACGTGTCGAGCCCGGGGTCCCCGGTGACCGCACGCACGACCCGCTTGCCGCCCCGCGCGGCCTCCATGACAAGATTGGCCCAGTCCCTCACAGCCGGGACCGCGACGGCAGTTGACGCCTCGTCAGCGGCGGCCGTGAGTCCTGGTGTGCCCGCGTCGAGCACGGTCACGCCTGCCCTGGCGTGCGTCCGTACGACGTCGAGCACTTCGGGCTCGGCGATCAGCACATCCGCTCGGGTCAGGGCCTCGACGGCCCGTAGTGTCAGCAGTCCTGGGTCACCGGGACCGGCACCAAGGAAGGTGACGTGCCCCAGTGCGCAGGCGGTCGATTCAGCGGTGGTGGGGCTCATCGTGCTCGCTCCCCCATCAGACCGGCCGCACCCTTGGCCAGCATCTCGGCGGCGAGTTCCCGCCCGAGAGCCAGCGCCTCGTCCTCGGACGAGGGCACGGGACCGGTGGTGGACAGCTGCACCAGTTCGGAGCCGTCGGTGGTACCGACGACGCCGCGCAGGCGCATTTCCTTGACAATCTGCCCGTCGGCCAGCAGGTCGGCCAGCGCACCCACAGGTGCGCTGCAGCCGGCCTCCAGGGCGGCGAGCAGGGCTCGCTCGGCGGTCACGGCGACCCTGGTGTACGGGTCGTCCAACTCGGCGAGCGCGGCGGCGAGTTCACCGTTGTTCGCGGTGCACTCGACTGCCAGTGCCCCCTGGCCGGGGGCGGGCAGGACGATGTCGGTGGAGAGGAAGTCGGTGACTTCGCCGCTCCGGCCGAGGCGGTTGAGCCCGGCCGCCGCGAGGACCACGGCGTCCAGCTCCCCCTTGTGTACGTAGCCGATGCGGGTGTCGATGTTCCCGCGGATCGGCACGGTCTCGATGGTGAGGCCGTGGCTCTTCGCGTACGCGTTGAGCTGGGCCATGCGGCGCGGCGAACCAGTGCCGACCCGGGCGCCCGGGGGCAGCTCGGTGAACGTCAGGCCGTCGCGCGCGATCAGCACGTCGCGCGGGTCCTCGCGCTGCGGCACGGCGGCCAGCACGAGCCCTTCGGGCTGCGCGGTCGGCAGGTCCTTGAGGGAGTGCACCGCGAAGTCCACCTCGCCCCGCACCAGCGCGTCCCGCAGAGCGGTCACGAAGACGCCCGTGCCGCCGATCTGCGCCAGCTGCTCACGGGAGGTGTCCCCGTACGTCGTGATCTCCACCAGCTCGACCTCGCGGCCGGTCAACTGGCGTACGGCTTCGGCGACATGCCCGGACTGGGCCATGGCGAGCTTGCTGCGCCGGGTCCCCAGCCTCAGTGCTTTGTCGGCGGTCATGCCGGGCCTCGATTCTTGCCTGCCGTGCCGGTAGCGGATTCACGGTCTTGGGGGGTGGCCCGGGAGACGGCTGCGACCGTCTCCTGGTCCAGGTCGAACAGGGTCCGCAGCGCGTCCGCGTACCCGGCACCGCCGGGCTCGGCCGCCAACTGCTTGACCCGTACGGTCGGCGCGTGCAGCAGCTTGTCCACCACGCGCCGCACGGTCTGGGTGATCTCCGCGCGCTGCTTGTCGTCGAGGCCGGGCAGCCGGCCGTCGAGGCGCGCGATCTCTCCTGCCACCACGTCCGCGGCCATCGTGCGCAGCGCGACGACGGTCGGCGTGATGTGCGCGGCCCGCTGGGCGGCACCGAACGCGGCGACCTCTTCGCCGACGATCGCCCGCACCTGGTCCACGTCGGCGGCCATCGGGGCGTCGGCGGAGGCGTCGGCGAGGGACTCGATGTCGACGAGGCGGACCCCGTCGATGCGGTGCGCGGCCGCGTCGATGTCCCGCGGCATCGCCAGGTCGAGGAGCGCGAGCGCCACCGGGCGGAGGG